>JBFHJC010000140.1:0-8338 GCA_041596155.1 Ilumatobacter sp.
CGTACCGGTCGTACGGGTCCGATCACATCGTCGAGGCACAGCACGCCGACCGGTGACTCGCCGGTGACTCGCCGGCGACCGGCTCGCCGTGAGTCGTCGACCCACCCGATCCGGTCGTTGCCCACCAGGATGGAGGCGTGGATCTGCACACCAGGCTTCGACCACTGCGCGATATCGGGCGAGTCGTTCATGGGACCTCCTCGGTCGTCGCGTGACTCGGCGGCCGATCGTGAACGGATCACGATCCGCAATGGCTCCGGGTCGAACGCGTGTTCGGAGCCGATCGGTTAGCCTCCGGTCATGGGAGTCATCGTCAACCTCACCGCGGCGGGTTCGGGTACCTCGTCGAACGCGTCCATTCGCGATCACACCGTCGTCGTCGACCGCCCGGTCGACAAGGGTGGGCACGACGAAGGGCCGATGGGCGGTGAACTGCTGCTGGCCGGCGTCGGTGGTTGCTTCGCGTCGAACCTGCTGGCCGCGGCCGCCGCACGCGACGTCGACCTGGGAACGGTCCACATCACGGTCGACGGCGAACCGGCCCAGTCGCCGGCTCGTTTCGAACGGATCACGATGCGCGTCACCAGCGACACCTGCCCGGTCGACGAGTTCGAGCACCTCGTCACGGTCGCCGAGCGCGGTTGCATCTCGGCGAACACGTTGCGGCGCGGTGTCGACCTGTCGATCGAGCAGGTGTCGCCGGTCGGTCAGTAGTTGAACACGAGCGCACCGCCGGCGGTGTACTCGTAGACCGACGGTGCCCCCACCACCTCGGCGTTGGTCACCCAGGCCGCGTCGGTGAGACCGCGCACCTTGACGCACACGGGGCAGGCGAAGAACCGGCCGCCGCGCTCGATGAACTCGGCGTGGAGGTCGGCGACCTTCGGCGCGCCGGGCACGTCGATCTTGTCGGCGAAGCCATCGGTGGCGAGGTGGATGCCGTCCTTGGTCAACCACAGCACCGCCTGCTTCCCGGCCCGGAGGGCCTCGACCCCCATCAGGTACGCGATGAGGACGTTCTCGGGCTCGTCGTCGGCGTGGGTCAGTCCGATCAGGACCTTGTCGTCAGCTGCCATGTCGGTGCGCTCCTTCGTGCGGGGACGTGCTGTCCGGCTGTGTCATGGGCGACCGGGTTGCCCCGATCGCCGGATGCCAGCATGAGGCTGCGAACGGGCGAGGTCTTGGGGGCCGGCGGGGGATCGGCTGGGGGTCGGCTGGGGGTCGGCTGAGGGCCGGGACACCCGCGGCGGGGCTCGGTAATGTCGTGTCGTGGGGTGGCGGTTCGCTGGGTGCGAATTCGATCTCGACCGGTGGGAGCTGCGTCGCGACGGCGACGCGGTCACCCTCGAGCCGCGAGCGATGTCGATCCTGCGCGTGCTGATCGAGCACCGCGACCGGGTCGTGACCAAGGAGGAGCTGCTCGACCGGGTGTGGGGCGACCGGTTCGTCAGCGAGTCGGCCCTCACGACGCAGATCAAGGCGATTCGCCGGGCGGTGGGCGACAGCGGACGGGCCCAGTCGGTGGTCAAGACCGTGCACGGGCAGGGCTACATGTTCGTCGCGCCGGTCGACGACGATGCCGTCAGACAGCCGGAGATCGACGTCCACCCGGCACCGGTGAACGACGGCGATCGCCCGGTGCTGGCGGTGCTGCCGTTCACCAACCAGACGGCCGACCCGGGGCGCGGCCACGTCGCCGACGGGCTCACTGCCGACGTCATCGCCGGACTGTCTCGCCACCGGTGGCTCCGGGTCCTCACCCGGGCGACCGCCGCCGCCTTCGCCTCCCAGCCCGACGCGATGGCGCGCCTGCGCGACGAGCTCGGCGCGAGCTATGTCATCGACGGATCGGTGCGGCTCGACGGCAGCAGGTTGCGCGTCAGCGTGAGCCTCACCGCCACCGAGAGCGGCGTGTGCCGGTGGGCGGAGCGCTTCGACCGTGACGCGGTGGAGCTGTTCGACGTCCTCGACGAGATCACCGACGTGATCGTGGCCACCATCGAGCCGGAGATCGGCTACGCCGAGCGGGAGCGTGTCGGACGGCGGCCCCGCACCGACCTGCGAGCGTGGGACCTCTTCCATCTCGGGATCGCCCACTTCTTCCGGTTCACCGCCGAGGACAACCTCGACGCCCAGCGTCTGCTCGACGAAGCGCGGTGCATTGACGCCGACTTCGGGGAGGCGCACGCCTGGTGGGCCTATGCCGTGGTGCTCGGCATGACCTACTGGGACACCGACCCGGAACCGGAGGTGCTCGACGAGGCGCTCTCCGCGACCCAGGCGGCGCTCGCGACCGATGAGCACAACGCCGTGTTCCACATGTTGCGCGGCCGTGTCCAGCTCGCGCGGCGCGAGTACGGGGCGGCGCTCCTCGAGAACCAGCGGGCGATCGAGCTCAACCCGACCTTCGCGGCCGCGTTCTGCGGCCTCGGTGACTCGCTGTGCTACGAGGGGCGCTACGACGAGGCGATCGACCAGTTCACGCGGTCGGTCGCGCTCGGATCGCATGACCCGCAGCGCTGGGCGTTCCTGTCGTACGGCGCCCTGGCGCTGGTGTTCGCAGGTCGCTACGACGAGGCGGTCGATTGGGCGGCGAGGGCCGAGACGATCCCGAACTGCCAGTACTGGACGACCGCCCACCGCGTCGTGGCGCTCGCGCTCTCCGACCGGCGCGAGGAGTGCGAACGAGCGGTGGCGAAGCTGCTGCACGTTGCGCCGTTCTTCACCGTCGAGTACGCCCGCCGCAAGCTCTTCTACCTGCGCCGACCGGAGCAGCTCGACCGGTATCTCGGCGGCCTCGAAGCGGCCGGCGTGCCCACCGGCTGAGCGGCCCCACGCGATCCCCATCTCGTCCCCAAGACCCGAGCGCCGGCTTCGGTCAGGCTGGTCGTCATGAGCACGATCACCGACCAGGACGGCCGCTTCACCCCGGTCGACCCCGAGGCGCTGCGCGCCGAGGTGCGCGCGAAGTACCGCGACGTCGCCGAGTCGCCCAACGCCTCGTTCCACTTCCACACCGGGCGTGATCTGGCCCGCCGCTGCCGCTACGACATGGGACCCGTCGACCAGCTTCCGGAGTGCGCCGTCGAGTCGTTCGCCGGCGTCGCCAACCCGTTCGAGCTGCGCGACATCGGGTCGGGGGAGCGGGTCGTCGACGTCGGATCGGGCGCCGGTTTCGACAGCTTCCTGGCCGCCGGTGCGGTCGGCGCGAGCGGCTTCGTGGTCGGCGTCGACATGACGCCCGAGATGCTCGCCAAGTCGACCGCGACCGCGGCGACGCTCGGCATCGCGCACGTCGAGTTCCGCGACGGGATCGCCGAGTCGCTGCCGGTGCCCGACGGATGGGCCGACGTGGTCATCTCGAACGGCGTGTTCAACCTCTGCGCCGACAAGCGCCTCGCGTTCGACGAGGTCTTCCGGGTCCTGCGACCGGGCGGCACGTTGCAGTTCGCTGACATCGCCAACGGCCGGCCGGTGCCCGAGGAGGCGATGCGGGAGATCGACCTGTGGACCGGTTGAATCGCCGGTGGCCTGCCGTGCGCAGGCTGGAAGCGGATGCTCGAGGAGGTCGGCTTCGTCGACGTCCGGATCGGCGACCCGGTCGACACGTTCGGAGGCGCCGGAGGTGAGGCCAACGCCCGGGCGTTCGACGTCCACGGCTACGCCTTCCGAGCGCGGCGACCCTGACGTCGCCCCGGCGCCGGTCGCGATCGTCGTCGACGGCACCCGCAAGGTCGCCTTCGTCGACGCGGCCGACGCCGACGCCGAGCAGCTGGCCACCGCGGTCGCCGATGCCGTTGCATCGCTGGTGCCCGGCGAGGCCGTGCTGACGGTGTACAGCCGGCAACCCGACCTGGCCTCCGTCGTGATCGCGGCGGGCGGAGGTTGGGGCTTCGAACCGCTCGAGGCGTTCGGTCACGACGGCGCGGACGGGACGACGACGGTCCTGCGGCGCCGACCGTGAGGCGGATTCGCCGGTGGCACGGTTCTAACGTCGGCCGGGTGAGCACGTCCCGCGCGTCGGATCACCCGCGATGACGGCGCTCGGGCTGCGCGCCAATCTCGCCCAGTTCTCGCTGCTCGTCGGCGTCAACGCGCTCGTCGGGGGGATGATCGGCCAGGAGCGCACCGTCCTGCCGCTGCTGGCGACCGAGGTGTTCGGGCTGACCGCCTTCACCGCGACGCTCACGTTCATCGCCGCGTTCGGCGTCGTGAAGGCGGGGACGAACTTCCTGGCCGGCGCGTTGAGCGACCGGTACGGCCGCAAGCCCGTGCTCGTCGCCGGGTGGTTGGTCGGCGTGCCGGTCCCGCTGCTCCTGATGTGGGCCCCCAGCTGGGGGTGGGTGATCTTCGCCAACGTGCTGCTCGGTGTGAACCAGGGGTTGGCCTGGTCGACGACGGTGATCATGAAGATCGACCTCGTCGGCCCGGAGCGGCGCGGCTTCGCGATGGGGCTCAACGAGGCGGCCGGGTACGGGGCGGTCGCCGTGACCGCGCTGGCCACGGGCTACATCGCCGAGCGGGCCGGGCTGCGGCCCGAGCCGTTCTTCCTCGGGCTCGCCTACGCGGGGCTCGGGCTCGGCCTGTCGGTGCTCTTCGTGCGCGAGACGCGCGGCCACGCCGATGTCGAGGCGGCGGGTCACGACGCCGCCGCCGAACGGCCGTCCGGCGACCTCTCGACGCGTGAGGTGGTCTCGCTCACGACGTTCCGCGAGCGGGCGCTGTCGTCGGCGTCGCAGGCCGGGCTGGTGAACAACCTCAACGATGGCCTGGCGTGGGGCCTGTTCCCGATCTTCTTCGCCGACGCCGGCTTGTCGGTCGGTCGGATCGGCGTGCTGGCCGCGATCTACCCGGCCGTGTGGGGACTCGGGCAGCTCTACACCGGTGGTCTGTCGGATCGGCTCGGCCGCAAGCCCCTGATCGCCGCCGGCATGCTCGTCCAGGCGGCCGCCATCGCGCTGATCGCCGGGTCGACGGGTTTCGCCGTGTGGGCGGCCGGCGCGGCGCTGCTCGGCGCCGGCACCGCGATGGTGTACCCGACGCTGCTGGCGGCGATCAGCGACGTCGCCCACCCGGCGTGGCGGGCGCGTGCGGTCGGTGTATACCGCCTGTGGCGCGACGCCGGGTTCGCCGTCGGAGCGCTCTTGGCCGGCGTGCTCGCCGACGCCGTGTCGATCACCGCCGCGATCTACACGGTCGCGGCCCTGACCGCCCTGTCGGGCCTCGTCGTGATCGTGCGGATGTACGAGACCCACCCGCAGTCACGCTGATGCGAAACGGCCGCTTCCAGGAACGATCGCGTCGGGATGGCCGGATTCGAACCGGCGACCCCCTGCTCCCAAAGCAGGTGCGCTAGCCAGGCTGCGCCACATCCCGTGCGGCCGGAGCACGGTCCGGCAGCGGTGCGAGTGTACCGGTGCGCGCGGTTTGGATTCCGCTGCACGGGGTGATGATGGCATCATGACGAACATCGACCAGTGGGATGCGCCGACCGGCATCGAGGACGTCGAGACCGATCAGGTCCTGATCGGCATCTCGTTCGACGACTCCTTCCGCGCCCAGGAGTTCCTCACGGCGATGACCCGGTTGGCGAGCGTCGGCTCGCTGAACCTGCGTGACGCCGTGCTCGTCAGCAAGGACGCCAACGGCGACGTCCGCGTCAAGGAGACGGTCGACCCACAGGCCGGTCAGTCGGCGCTCAACGGCGCGCTCTGGACCGGGCTGCTCGGGCTGTTCGTCGGCGGTCCGGTCGGCTGGCTCGCCGGCATGGGCATCGGCGCCGGCGCCGGCGTGATCACCGCCAAGGTCGTCGACCTCGGCGTGCCCGACGAGTGGGTCGACTGGTTCCGCGAGGCGGTCGCCGCCGGAACCACGACGGTCGTCATCCTCGCCGAGGACCTCGACATCACGGCGCTGGAGGCCGAGGTTCGTCGCTTCGCCGGCGCCGACCTCCTCCACGCCACCCTGCCGGCCGCGACCATCGACCAGCTCCGCCGGGCTCTCGGCGAGACCGGCGGCACGCCCGGCGACCAGGCGCGGTAGATCGACGGGCCGCAGGTCACTCGACGATCAGCTCGATGTCGCCGAACGGGGCGCGATCGGCGCTCAGCGCGGCCCCGTCGGCGGTGAAGGCCGTGACGCGCACTGCCAGGGTCGGCGAGTCGGTGCGCTCGGCGGGGTCGTGCTGGTGGCCCTGCGGGTCGGCGTGCTGCTCGTCGCCTCCGCCGTGCTCGCCGTGATCGCCGTGCTCGGTTCTGCCGCTCGCCACCTCACGCTCGGCGTGCGCCTGCTCGTCGTCGCCGCCATGGTCGTCGAGGAGGTGGGCGCACCGCTCGACCAGGTGGTCGGTGAGGTTCAGCCCGACGTCGAAACCCTCGGCCGTTTGCGTTGCGTCCATGGGGACGTCGCCCATCCCGAACAGTCCGATCGAGCCGGCGAACGCGGGGTTGCGCTCGGTCGAGTCGTCGGCCACCGCCTTCTCGTCGCCGACGAAGACCCGCAGCTCGACGGACTCCATCGGCATCCGGTCGGCGCGCACGACCAGGCGGGCGTTGCGGATGCGCCGCAGCGCGATCGGCTCCAGCCAGACGGGGATCAGCTCCCACACCCGGATCGGCGGGAGCACGAGGCACCAGTTCTGGTAGCGGTAGCCGAGGTCGTCGGTCGAGACGACGTCGGCGCCGGTCTGCCACTGCTGGGTGAACGGCCGGTTGAACGGGTCGAGCGGGTGCGTCAGCTCGCCGACGGGCATCGGCGCGCCCGGGTGGCTCTGCTGCCAGTTCCACCAGAGGCGATCGACGTTGCAGTGGTGCAGGAAGAAGATCGGGTCGAAGCCGGCTCGGGCGACGCTGCCCATCTGCCCGCCGGTGCGGACGTGCACACTTCCGTGGGGACCGTTCAGGTCGCCCTGGAAATCGGCGAACGTCCCGTTGCTCATCGCCGACTGGGCCGCCGTGGCGATGTCGCCGAATGTCGTGGTGTCGATGTCGGGCCGTCGGCTCGTCGTCCCACCGCCAGCGGCCGACGCGATCGGTCCGCGGTAGAGCGGGTTCGACACGGTCGCCCCGTTGCGATGCACGTAGGTCGGGAACCGGCACGGCGCCGGGACGCCGGTCGTCGGTCCGGCCGACCAGTTCCAGTACGGCAGCATCACGTCGCAGTGCACCGTCTGGAGCGCCTTCTCGAAGGCCCGCATGTAGGCCCGGTGCCACGTCAGGAACCCGGGCGCGCCGTGGTCGCACCACGACGGCGACGGCAGGCCGTGCAACCCGCCGAGCGTCGCGAAGCTGTCGGATGACGCCTCGGGGAGGTCGTACAGCGCCTGGTACGCCTCCCGCACGTCGTGCAGCTGGTCGGCGCTGAGACAGTTGATGTTCCGCCGGTATCGGATCGCCATGATCGACCTCCTCGGTTGGTCGCCCGCGCCGTCACAGATGACGACGACGACGGCGTGATACCTCCGACGCCGCGCCGGCCCGGCGCGTAGGCGCTATGACACGTCGAACGTCAGGCCGGCGAAGGCGACGAGCCGATCGATCAACTCGTCGCCGAAGCAGGTCGCCGGCGTCCAGCAACCGCCGCCCACCTCCGGGCCGTCGCACAGCGCGAGCGCGGCCTCCGCGAGCATCTTCGCCGTGGAGCCGTAACCGGGGTCGCGATCGCCGGTCACTCGCGTCGAGATCCCTTCCCCGCCGGCGGTCTGTCCGTGGAAGCGCAGGTCGAAGAAGCCGGCCGCCTGCTCCTCGGGCAAGGGTCCCTCGCCCGGGCCCGGGAGCACCTTGCCGAGCACCCAACGCGTCGGGGGCAACGTGCCGCCGGCTATCAAGCCACCCATCGCGCCGACCATCGCGGCCGCCCGGGCCGCACCGGCGACACCGTCACCGGTCAGCATCGCCTCGTCGTAGGTGAACCCGTCGCCCCACGGGCGGCCGAGCAGCGCGTGGGTGCGGTGGACGACCCGGGTGTTGATGCCGGCCATCACGAACGGAGCGACCCACTGCCCGGTCACGTCGTCTCGTCGCGGCCGGGACGTGTTCGGCTGGGGTGGCCCGTCGCGCATCCCGTGCGGGGCCAGCGAGTACGGGTCGGCGAGGACGCGGCGGACGTCGGGGTCCCGGCGCGCCTCGTCGATGACGCCGAGCAGCGACGCCACGGTGCCGCCGCTCGGCGCGCCCTTGAGGGCCTTGACGCGCATCGCGATCGACGTGCACGGCTCGCCGAGCTGCTCGATCGCCCGCTGCTGGGTGAACCACACGCCCAGGTCGGACGGGATCGAGTCGAATCCACAGGCGAACACGATGCGAGCACCGCTGCGCTCGGCCGCACCCTGGTGGGCGTC
>JBFHJC010000141.1:0-8310 GCA_041596155.1 Ilumatobacter sp.
GGCGACTGGCGACGCCAGCCGCCACGACGCCGACGACGAGCATCGCACACCACACGACGAGCATTGCTGTCCTTCCACTTCCAGCGTGGCGGAGCTCCGCATGTCACGGGCAGGGCCGAAGTTCCTCGTTGACGGTGCCAAGGTGAGGTGTGGTCGAGGTGTGGCCGAGGTGTCGCCGTCAGACGAGGTGCACGGCGCGGCGGCCGGGTTCCCCTCGCACGAGCGTGCCGATGATCCAGGTCTCCTCCGGGATCGCCGCCTGCACCTCGTCGGCGTCGTCGGGCGAGCAGACGATCACCATGCCGATGCCCATGTTGAGCATGCGGTGCAGCTCGACCGTGTCGACGCCGGTGGCCAGTTCGGCGATGAGGTCGAACAGCGGGCCGCGCGGCCACGATCCGAGCTCGATCTCGGCGTCGACGGCGTCGGGCAGCACGCGTGGCAGGTTCTCCGGCAGGCCGCCGCCCGTGATGTGGGCGAGGGCCTTCACGCGGCCGCCTGCGAGCGCCTTGTCGAGCACCCCGAGGTACGACCGGTGCGGTTCGAGCAGCGCCTCGCCGAGCGGGCGGTCGAAGCCGGGCGGGACCGCGTCCATCGGCACCCAGTCGAACAGCCTGCGGAGGAACGAGAACCCGTTCGTGTGCGGACCGCTCGACGCCACGCCGACGAGGGTGTCGCCGGCTGCCACGTCGTCGCGAGGGAGGAGCTGGGATCGCTCGGCAACCCCGACGAGTGTGCCGGCGACGTCGAACGCGCCGGCCGCGTACACGCCCGGCATCTCGGCGGTCTCGCCGCCGAGCAGGGCACACCCGGCGGCCTCGCACGCCTGGGCCATCCCGGTGACGACGTCGGCGACGAGCTCGGCGTCGAGGACGCCGGCGGCGATGTAGTCGAGGAAGAACAGCGGTCGCGCCGACTGCACGAGCACGTCGTCGATGCAGTGGTTGACGATGTCGGCACCGATGCCGCGAACCATCCCCAGGCGTGCCGCCAGCTCCACCTTGGTGCCGACACCGTCGGTCGAGGCGACGAGCACCGGGTCGTCGAGCTCGAGCAACCGGCGAGCGGACATCACCCCGCCGAAGCTGCCGACGCCGCGCAGGACGTCTGGTCCGAGCGTGCGTTCGACGGCGCTCGACATCCGCTCGACGGCGCGCGCCCCCTCGTCGATGTCGACGCCCGTCTGGGCGTACGACGTGAGCATCGCGCCGGGGGCGCGCCAGCCGATGTCGCGTCGGACCTGCATGTTCGGGAACGAGACGCCGTCCATCCCGCGGTAGGCCGCGGCGCGAGCGGTCGCCAGGTCGGGCCCGAGCCCGGTGACCGCGAGCACCCGGCCGCCGGCGGTCTTGCCGTCATGGACGCCCGCCGGGAAGAGGATCGCGTCCTCGACGACGGTCGAACCGTTGGCCCACTCGGTCGTCGAGAACCCGGTGAGCGAGATGGTCGTGCCGGTGTGCGGGTCGTCGGGGTAGCCCGGCGACGCGGCGACCACCGTGCAGGCGGCGCCCGGCCGGATCGCGAGCGGTTCGGCGGCGATGTGGCCGGCGAGGCGCCCTTCGGCGCATGCCAGCGCCAGCTCGGCCAGGTCGGAGTCGACGAGCGGGAGCACCGCCTGGGTCTCGGGATCGCCGAAGCGGCAGTTGTACTCGATCAGCTGCGGACCGTCCGCGGTCAGCATCAGCCCGGCGTACAGGACGCCGACGTAGGGCGTACCGGCCGACGCGTAGTAGTCGATGATCGGCTGCACGAACGTCGCCAGCAGCTCGTCCGCGTCGTACGGCACCGGTGCCGGTGCGTAGGCGCCCATGCCGCCGGTGTTCTTGCCGGTGTCGCCCTCGCCGATCCGCTTGTGATCCTGGGCGAGGGGCAGGGCCACCGCGGTCGAGCCGTCGCACAGCGCGAGGAGCGAGCACTCGGGTCCCGACAGCCGTTCCTCGAGCACGAACGGCCCGAGCTGGGCCGTGGCGCGAATGGCGTCATCGGTCTCGACGTCGCCGGACGGCACGATGACACCCTTGCCGGCCGCGAGCCCGTCGAGCTTGACGACGACCGGGCGGCCGAGTCGGCGCCACCACCCCAAGGCACCGTCGGCATCGCCCTCCTCGAACCGCTCGTACTCCGGCCCCGGGACGCCGAGCGACGTCGCGAGATGGCGGCTGTAGCCCTTCGACGACTCGATGCGGGCCTGCTTCGATGTCGGCCCGAAGCAGGGGATGCGGCGGAACGCGCACTCGTCCGCGACACCGGCGACGAGCGCGGCCTCGGGGCCCGGGATGACCAGGTCGATCTCGTCGGCGGTCGCGTCACCCAGCTCGCGCTCGAGCGCGACCGTGTGGCCGTGACGCTCGCACGCCCAGGCGATGGCGTGTTCACGGCCTCCGGCGCCGACGACGAGGACGCGCATCAGGCCAGGGCGCCTTCGAACGAGAGCTTCGCCTGCGCCTCGCCGACCGCGAGCGGGTAGTCGCCGGTGAAGCACGCATTGCAGTAGCCCTGGGCCGAGCCGACCGCGCGCATCATGCCGTCGAGCGACAAGAACGCGAGCGAATCGGCGCGGATGTGCTCCTCGATCTCGGCGACCGTTCGGCGCGCCGCCATCAGGTCGCCGTCGTGGCCCATGTCGACACCGAAGTGGCACGCGTGCGTGATCGGCGGGCAGGTGATCCGGAGGTGCACCTCGGTCGCCCCGGCGTCGCGCACCAGCTTCACGAGCGGCCCGGCGGTCGTGCCGCGGACGAGCGAGTCGTCGATCATCACGACGCGCTTGCCGGCGAGGTTCTCGGCGAGCGCGTTGAACTTGAGCGCGACGCCGCGCTCGCGCATGTCCTGGGTCGGCTCGATGAACGTGCGGCCGATGTAGCGGTTCTTGATGAGGCCGTCGTTGTGCGGGATGCCGGATTCGCTCGAGTAGCCGATCGCGGCGGGAATCGAGGAATCTGGCACCGGGATCACGACGTCGGCGTCGACGCCCGACTCGCGGGCGAGCTCGACGCCGAGCCGCTGGCGGACGTGATGCACGTTCTGGCCGTCCCACACCGAATCGGGCCGCGAGAAGTACACGAACTCGAACGTGCACCGCGCGCCGCGCGCCGCCGGCGCCAACGCCTGCTCGCGGTGCACCTCCGAGCCGCGCAGCGTGATGATCTCCCCGGGCCGGACCTCGTCGATGTCGGTGCATCCGAGTGTGGCCAACGCGCACGTCTCGCTCGCGACGGCGTGGCCGCCGTGGGGCAGCGTTCCCACCGACAGCGGGCGGAACCCCCACGGATCGCGCACGGCGATGACCTCGTCGGCGGCGAGCAGCACGAGCGAGAAGGCACCCTTCCACGCCGGCAGGGTGCGCTCGACGCGCTCCTGCCAGCTCCGCCCGCCGGCTGCGGCCAGCATCAGGGCGATCACCTCGGTGTCGCTCGTGGCGGTGAGGCCGAAGCCGCGGGTGAGCAGCTCCTCGCGGAGTGCCGGCGCGTTGACGAGGTTTCCGTTGTGGGCGACCGCGAGCGGGCCGTGCATCGTCTCGACCAGGAACGGCTGGATGTTGCGCTGCGCGTTGGACCCGGTCGTCGAGTACCGCGTGTGGCCGATCGAGTGGTACCCGCTGAGCGGTGTCATCGCGTCGGGGGTGAACACGTTGGCGACCAGGCCCTCGTCCTTGTGCACCCGCGCCCGCTGGCCGTCGCTGACCGCGATGCCGGCTGCCTCCTGGCCCCGGTGCTGTAGCGCAAACAGCCCGAAGAACGTCATCTCCGCCACCCCGTCGCCGTGCGGCGTCGAGATGCCGATCACGCCGCACTCCTCTCTTGGATGGTCGGGACTGGGCTCCGCTGCGCTTCGCCCGCTCCCTCCCTGCGGCTCGTCGCTGGCGCTTTCCTCGCCGCGCCCGTCGGAGTGGGAGGTGCGGTTGCCACTGGCCTCCGCTGCGCTTCGCCCGCTCCCTCCCTGCGGCTCGTCGCTGGCGCTTCCCTCGCCGCGCCCGCTCCCTCCCTGCGGCTCGTCGCTGGCGCTTTCCTCGCCCTGCGCGCTCCGGCCCGAGCGTGGTGCAGGAGGATGCACCTGGGTGAGCTGGACGGGGGTGATGGTCATAGCAGTCCGGCTTTCGTGAGGTTGGTGACCAAACGGTCGGCGACGGGGTAGTCGCCGGGCTGGAAGGTCTGCCCGGTCAATCGCTCGTAGGCGGTGATGTAGCGCGCGGTCGTGGCGGTCCACACGTCGTCGGGCACCGACGGGACCGGTCCGTGGCCGGTGTAGCCGATCGCCGCGTACGCCCGGCGCACGACTTCCTTGTCGAGGCTCTCCGGCTCTTCGCCGGCGGCCAGACGCGCGTCGTACGTCTCGGCGACCCACCAGCGCGACGAGTCGGGTGTGTGCACCTCGTCGATCAGCAGCAGTCCGCCGTCGGACGACAGTCCGAACTCGTACTTGGTGTCGGCGAGGATCAGGCCGGCTTCGGCACCGAGGCGGACGCCACGCTCGAACAGCGCGTGGGCGGCCGACATCACCCGGTCCCAGAGGTCGGGGTCGAGCAGGCCGCGCCCGACGACGTCCGCGCAGCTGAGCGGTTCATCGTGACCGCCGCGCTCGGCCTTCGTGGTGGGGGTGATGATCGGCGCCGGCAGGGCGACGTTCTTGCGGAGCCCGTCGGGGAAGTCGTAGCCGTACATCGAACGGCTGCCGGTCGAGTACATCCCCCACAGCGATGTGTCGGTGACGCCGGTGATGTGACCGCGCACGACGACTTCGACCGGCAGGGGTCGGGCCGCTCGGGCGAGCAGCGCGTTGGGGTCGGGCACGGAGACCACGTGGTTCGCCACGACGTCGGCGGTGCGATCGAACCACCACGCCGCGAGTTGATTGAGGACCTGACCCTTGTACGGCACGCCCGCGAGCACCCGATCGAACGCCGACAGCCGGTCGGTCGTGACGATGAGACGCTGGTCGACACCCACCGCCCACGACACGCGGACCTTGCCGTCGCGGCGATCGGCGAGGGGCAGCTCGATCTCGACGAAGGGCTCGAACAGGCCGGTGCGCATGGTCAGGCGGTCCGCTCCGTCCGGATGTCGGGGTGGGTCGGTCGCGGCCGTCATCGTCGCCGGATCATGTCGTCGCCATCGCCGCGGCGACGCCGTTCTGGAACAGGCGCAGGCCGATGTGGTCGAGCCCGCCACCCCGGAGGTGGTTGGGGTGCTGGCGGCCGACGACGAAGTTCTCGGGGTGCGGCATCAGTCCGAGCACGTTGCCCGCCGCATTGCAGACGCCTGCGATGTCCGCGACCGAGCCGTTCGGATTGGTACTGCGGTAGCGCAGCGCGACCTGGCCGGCCGCGGCCAGCGAGTCGGGATCGGGATGCACGTAACGTCCTTCGCCGTGGGCGATCGGGCAGTGGATCGGATCCTCGATGCCTGCGGTCCACACGCAGGTCGAATTCGGTTCCGCCTCGAGCACGACCCAGCGGCACTCGAAGCGGCCATGGGCGTTGTGCCCGAGCGAGCCGGGCAGCAGTTTGGTGCGCGTGAGCACCTGGAACCCGTTGCAGATGCCGATCACCGGTCGCCCGCTGTCGACGAACGACCGCAGCGCATCGCCGAGGCCCACCGTCAGGTCGAGCGCCAGCATGCGGCCGGCGCCGAGCGCGTCCCCGTACGAGAACCCGCCGGCGATCGACAGCAGCCCGGCGTCGTCGAGCCGCTCGGGGTGCTCGGCCAGCTCCGTGGCGAGGATCGTCGTCGGTTGGGCGCCGGCGAGCTCGAGGGCGAGCTCGAGATCGCGGTCGCGGTTCGTGCCCGGTCCGGCGATCAACAGCGCGGTGGGAGCGCTCATCGGACGTCACCGTCGAGTCGGTGGAACGCGTCGGCGAGGTCCTCGACGGCGATCGGGTCGAGGCCGGGAAGCGACAGGTACTGGCCGTCCGTGACCTCACCGAGGACGTGGATCGACTCGTGCATGACGTCGCCGAAGCGAGCGAGATCGTCGGGAGCGACCTCGACGAGGAGCCGGCTCTGGGACTCCGAGAACAGCGCCGTGACGCGGTCGGCGTGGGGCAGCTCGGTCACCTCGATGCCGCGCCGTGCGGCGATGCACATCTCGGCGAGCGCGACGGCGAGCCCACCCTCGCTGAGGTCGTGGCACGAGTGCACGAGACCCGCTTGGATCGCCTGGTGGAGGTGGCGGTAGCGGGTCGGCGCGTCGGGATCGGGCGCCGGGACGTTGCCGACCTCGTCCGGTTCGCCGTGCACGAGGTCGAGGTGGCTCCCGGCGAACTCGGGCGCGGTCGACCCGAGCAGCACGACCGCGTTGCCGGCCTGAGCGAGCTCGGGGGTCACGCAGCGGTCGGCATCGGGTACGTGGGCGACCGCGGTGATCACGAGCGTCGGCGGCACCGAGTGCCGTTCGCCGTCGGTGCCGGTGTACTCGTTGTTCAGGGAGTCCTTGCCCGACACGAACGGAGCCCGGTACGCCATCGCCGCCGCACAACAGCCGTCGACGGCGGCGACGAGCTCGCCGAGCGTGGTCTCGCGGCGCGGGTCGCCCCACGAGAAGTTGTCGAGCAAGGCCACGTGGTCGGGATCGGCGCCGACCGCAACGACATTGCGGATCGCCTCGTCGATCACGCCGTAGGCCATCGCCTCGGGGTCGTGGAGACCCCACCACGGATTGACGCCGACGCCGATGGCGAACCCGGCGGCGTCGGTGGGTTCGGCGATGACCACACCGTCGGCCGGCGCATCGGCCATGCGCCCGACGAGCGGGCGGACGGCCGTCGCACCGAGGATCTCGTGGTCGTAACGGTGGATCGTGCCGGCCTTCGACGCGATGTTGCGGTGGGCGAGCAGCGCCAACAGCGACGCCCGCGGGTCCTCGACGTCGCGGCCGACGTCGGCGCCGCGCGCTGGTTGCGGCATCGTGGCCTTCATCTGTCGCTGGGGCCGACCGTCATGCAGGAACTCGGTCGACAGCTCGAGCACCTGGGTGCCACCGCTGCGCACGGTGAGGATCCCGTCGCCGGTGAACCCGCCGATGTCGGCGAGCTCGACGCCGTGGCGCGCGCAGCGCTCACGGAGCTCGCCGAGCTTGGCCGGCTTGACGGCGACCACCATCCGCTCCTGGGCCTCCGACAGCCAGATCTCCCATGGTTCGAGCCCGGGGTACTTGAGCGGCACCTTGTCGAGCTCGACGTCGGCGCCGACGCCCTCGGCCATCTCGCCCACGGCCGACGACAGCCCGCCGGCGCCGCAGTCGGTGATCGCCGTGTAGAGGTGCTCGGCGCCGACCAGGACGTCGATCAGGAGCTTCTCCACGATCGGGTCACCGATCTGTACCGACGCGCCGGCGACCTCGCCCGTGGTCGCGTCCATGGTGAGCGACGAGAAGGTCGCGCCGCGGATGCCGTCGCGGCCGGTGCGGCCGCCGAGCACGATGATCCGGTCACCCGGGAACGGGCCCCGGTCGGGTTCCCAGCCCTTGGCGGTGCCGATGCAGCCGGCGAACACCAACGGATTGGTGGTGTAGCCGGGGTCGTACAGGATGGCGCCGGCCACGGTGGGCAGCCCGATCTTGTTGCCGTAGTCGGCGACGCCGTCGATGACACCCTCTCGGATGCGCAGCGGGTGCAGCGCGCCCTCGGGCACGGACGACAGCGGCGCGTCGGGCGGGCCGAAGCACAGCACATCGGTGACGGCGATCGGTCGGTGGCCGATGCCGAGCACGTCTCGGATGACGCCGCCGACGCCGGTGTTGGCGCCTCCGAACGGTTCGACCGCCGACGGGTGGTTGTGGGTCTCGACCTTGAGCGCGAGGGTGACGTCGTCGCGGAAGTTGACGACGCCGGCGTTGCCGACGAAGGCCGACCGCACGAACGGCGCCGCGATCGCCTCGGTGCTCTGGCGGAGCATCGTGATGAGCGGCGGGCGGTCCTCGCCGTCGTCGGTCGTGACGAGGGCCCGGAACGTCTTGTGCGCGCAGTGCTCGCTCCACGTCTGAGCGAGCGTCTCGAGCTCGACGTCGGTCGGTTCGCGACCGATCGACGCGTAGTGCGCCTGGATCGCCAACAGCTCCTCGGGGTCGAGGGCGAGGGCCCGCTCGGCGCCGATGTGAGCCAGCTCGTCGGGCGACAGGTCGGCGATCGGGATCGTCTCGGCGGTCCCGCTGCCGGCGCCGGCAGCGTGGAACGTGGGCTCGATGGTGCCCGACGCCCAGCGCTCGATGACCGGGTTGGCGACGATGCGACGCACGAGCAGATCCGCGAGTTGCTCGTCGACACCGTCGCCGAACTCGACACGGCGCCAGGTCGCGGCGCCCTCGATCTCGACC
>JBFHJC010000142.1:0-8265 GCA_041596155.1 Ilumatobacter sp.
CTCGAGCTCAAGTACGGACGGCCGGCCACGCTGTCCGAGCTCGCCCGCGAGGTCGAGATGCCCGAGGACAAGGTGACCGAGGCGCTGCGCTTCGCCGCCGAGCCGCTCTCGCTCTCCGAGCCGCTCCGCGAGGACGGCGACGCCGAGCTCGGCGACGTGGTGGAAGACCGCTCGGCCGAGTCGCCGTTCGAGGTGGCCGCCACCGCGCTGCTGCCCGAGGAGATCGCCCGCCTGCTCGCACCGCTCGACGAGCGTGAGCGCGAGATCCTCAAGCTCCGCTTCGGCCTCGACCGCGGTGAGCCGCGCACCCTCGAAGAGGTCGGCGAGCACTTCAACCTCACCCGCGAGCGCATCCGCCAGATCGAGGCCCGCGCGATGAGCAAGCTGCGCCACCCCTCGAGCGACACCGGCGCCCGCGACCTCCTGGCGGTCTGAGACCGTCGATCGCGGCGATGCGTCTCGCCGCTCGTTGCCCGAAGGCAACTCGGGCTCATCGCGCCGTGCGCTCGACGCCCTCAGATCGGCCAGGTGACCCGATGCTGCGTCGCGAGTCTCGCTCCGGCACCTGCGCCGGTGGCCGCCCGAACCGTGCCCCGGCACGCCCCGTCCAGCTGACACACTGACTCTCCTATGGCGTTCGAGATCCGGGCTGCGACGCGCAGCGACGCCGACGGCATCACCGATGTGCACGTGGCATCGTGGCGCGCCGGCTACGCCCACGTGCTGCCCGAAGAGGTTCTGTTCGCGTCCGACTTCGACTCGTCGCGCCGGGAATTCTGGAACCGGTGGCGGTTCGCGCCGGGCCAACGCATCGCGGTCGCGGTGCAGCTCGGAGACGACATCGGCCGACGCGTCGTCGGCTTCTCGTCGTACGGTCCCGAGCGCGAACGCGCCCGCGGCTTCACCGGGCGCGGCGAGCTGTGGGCGTTCTACCTCCACCCCGACGTGTGGGGCACCGGGCTGGCCTCCGAGCTGCTCGAGCACACCGAGCTGCGCTTGCGCGCCGAGGGCTTCGAGTCGGCCGTGCTCTGGGTGCTCGAGGACAACCCGCGAGCCCGTCGCTTCTACGAGAACCACGGGTGGGTGGCCAGCGGCCTCGAGGCCGACTTCGACGCGTACTGCGAGGTGCGGATCCCCGAGGTCGAGTACCGCAAGGAGCTCGGGTGAGCCTGGAGGTGCGGGCGACGCGACCGCACGAGCTGCGCGCCGCCGCCGCGACCGTGTCGATCGCGCTGCTGAACGCGCCACCCGACGACGACGCCTGGGAGCGGTCGCGACCGAGCTGGGAGGAGATGCCCTCGTTCACGGCGTGGGACGGCGATCGCTGCGTGGGCCACGCCGGCCACTTCCTGGTCGAGACGACGGTGCCCGGCGGCGCACGGGTGCCGACCGGCGCCGTGTCGCGGGTCGGCGTCCTGCCCAGCCACCGACGGCGCGGCGTCGGCACCGACCTGATGCACGCCCTCGTCGCGGATGCGGCCGAGCGCCAGCTGCCGCTGATGAGCCTGCGGGCCAGCGAGGCAGTGATCTACCAGCGCTACGGGTTCGGCCTGGCCGGCGACTACACGGCCGTCCGACTGCTGCCCCACCGGGCGGCGCCGATCGCCGGAGCGACGCGTGCGGGGTCGATCCGCCTCCTCGACCCGGACGAGATCCTCGACGTCGTCGTACCGCTGTACGACCGCGTCGCCCACCGCCGCCCGGGTGTCATCGTGCGCCCGACGTCGTGGTGGCGTCGGTACCTCCGGGAGGCGATCGAGCGCTCGAAGGGCTCGTTCGTCGCCGTGCACACCGGCACCGACGGTGTCGACGACGGTTACGTGCACTACGAGGTCGCCTGGGACGACCAGCACGCCGACGGACCGACCGGGAAGGGCGAGCTGCTCGACCTGTTCGGCGCAACCGACGCGATCGAGCTGGCGCTGTGGCAGTACGTGTGCGACGTCGACATCGTCACCGAGTGGAAGTCCGACGAGCGCCCGATCGACGATCTCGTCCGCGACGCGGTCCGCGACCCGCGGGCGTACCGGGTGACCGCGATCGACGACGAGCAGTGGGTCCGCCTCGTCGACGTCGGCCGCGCCTTGTCGTCGAGGTCGTATCGCGACGTCGCCGGGTCGGTCGTGATCGAGGTCCACGACCCCCTGATCGCCGCCAACAACGGCAGGTGGCGCATCACAGCCGGCGGCGCCGAGCCCACCTCCGACGATCCCGACCTGCTCAGCGACATCGCGTCGGTGTCGGCCACCTACCTCGGCGGCCGGCCTTTTACCGTTCGGGCCGCGATCGGCGGCGTCGAGGAGCGGTCGCCGGGCGCTCTCGCGACCGCCGATGCGCTGTTCACCCACACGCCGCTCCCCTTCTGCGGCAGCTTCTTCTGATCCGCCCGGCTCGCCGGCCGGCCGTTCAGTCGTCGTCGCGCGCCACGAGCGGCGCGATCAACGACGCCTGCCGGCGAACCGTCGGGGCGGAGAAAAAGTCGAGCAACGGGACGTCGACGCCGAACTCCTGCCCGGCGCGCACCGCGAGCGCTGTTGCGGTCACGGAGTCCCCGCCGGCGTCGAGGAAGTTGGCGTCAGCATCGATGTCGGGATTCTTGAGCACGTCCCGCCAGAGCGCCAGCAGGCCGGCGGTCACCTCGGCCTCCGCGGGAGTGCCGTCGGAGCGCGCCGCGTCGGTCGAGTCGTCGACCTCGTGCTCTCGATGGACGGACTCGAGGCCGAGTTGTGCGGCGAGCCCGATGCGCTGCAACTTCCCGGTCGGTCCCTTCGGGATGGACTCGACGATCAGGATCCGCTTCGGCATGCGGTTCCACGAGAGGTGATCAGCGAGAAACTTCTGGATCGAGGTCTCGGTCAGCTCCGCACCGTCGGCGAGCACCACGGCGGCGGCGACCTCCTCCCCGAGCGCCGGGTCCGGGACGGCGAAGGCGACCGCCTGCGCGACGCCGGGATGCAGCAGGATGGCCTCGTCGATCGACCGCGGCGCGATCGTCTCGCCACCGCGATTGATGATCTCCTTCTTCCGCCCGGACAGGTACAAGTAGCCGTCTTGGTCGAGGTGGCCGAGGTCGCCTGTGCGGAACCAGCCGTCGCCGAAGAACGCGTCGCCACCTCTGCCGCCGACGTAGCCGGCCGTGACGTTGGCACCGCGGATCACGACCTCGCCGGACCGTCCGATCGGCAACAGTGCACCTCGCTCGTCGGCGATGGCGACCTCCGGACCGGCTGCTGGACCGACCGAACCCGGTCGCCGGTCGCGCGGCGGGAGCGGGTTGCTCGTCATCTGGTGCGCCGCCTCGGTCATCCCGTAGGCCTCGATGACCGGCACGTCGAAGGTCCCCTCGACCTCGGCCAGCACGGAGGGCGCCAGCGACGCCGACGACGAGCGGATGAAACGGAGCGGGCTCTCCCGAACCTGCGCCCGCTGCTCGTCGCCCGCTCGCGCGAGCACGGCCTGGTGCATCGTCGGCACCGCCGTGTACCACGTCGGGCGGACCTGTGCGAACCATTCGAAGAAGCTCGGCGCCTCGAACCCTGGCGTGCAGACGACCGATGCCCCGCTGCTCAGGCTGCTCAGCAGGGCCGCCACGAGCCCGTGGATGTGGAACAGCGGCATGACGTTCATGCAGCGGTCGCCGGGACCGAGCTGCAACGTGGTCGCGACGTTGTGCGCCGAGCAGCACAGGTTCGCGTGCGTCAACGGGACGATCTTGGGCTTGGCCGTCGTGCCGGAGGTGTGCAGCACGAGCGCGACGTCGTCGGGGCGAGGTGAAGGTCGCTGTTCAGCGTCCGGACCACGCGATCGTTCGGTCGCCCGTAGCCATCCCGGACCGGAGGATCGAGCGATCTCGTCGGCGACCAGCTCGATCACCGGGATGCGCAGCTCCTCGGCTGCGTCGCGACCATGGTTCCGGTGCTGCTCCAGGACCACCACGGCGCGGGCGTCGAGGTCGTCGAGGTAGTAGACCAGCTCGGCGCGAGTCAGGTTCGGGTTGAGCGGCGCGGCCGTCGCCACTGACGCAACCGCCAGGAACGCCACCGCCGCCTCGGGGCCGTTCGGGAGAACGATGCCCACACGATCATCGGCGCGGACGCCCGCGGCCCACAGCGCGTCGGCGCCCGCTCGGATCGTGTGGTCGAGCCCGTCATACGAGAGCTCGCGCCCCGCGAGGTCGGCGATCGCGAGGTGTGGGCCGTGGGCACCCGCGCCCTGTTCGAGGAGGGTGGCGATGGTCTCGTGTTGCATGTCTCGAATCCCGTCGTTCGATCTGCGCGCCCGCCCGAGCGTCGCGACCCGGGCGCCGCCGGGATGACGTGTCAGGTCGTCGCCGAGGCGTCCGGTAGCGTCGTTGGCACCCTAGCGGATCGATGCTCGCCGGCGGCCGGCTCGGGCGGCCCGGTCACTCTCGGCGAGGAGGCGAATGGACTACGAGATCACACCGCTCGACGACCTCGACGACGCACAGGTCGCGCGCCTGCACGGCGAGCTCATCTCGACACATCCCGGTTGGAGCCGCCGCTACCTGCGGTGGAAGTACGGCAGCAACCCGTTCATCGAGGACCCGATCATCCAGGTCATCCGCTTGGCCGGCGAGGTGGTGGGCATGCGTGGTGTGTACGGCAGTCTCTGGAACCTGGAGCCGGGGGCACCTCCCGTCGTCCTCCCGCACGCCGACGATCTGATCATCGCCGAGGAACACCGCAACCGCGGTCTGTTCCTTCCGCTCCACCAAGCGCTCGTCGGCGCCGCCAGGGAGCGCGGCTACGACGCGATCATCAGCCTGTCCGGCGGCGTCGCCACCCAGGAGCTCTCACTCGTCTGCGGCTATCGGGTGCTCGGTGATCTCAACAAGCTCCGCGGCCAGCACGGCGGACCGCGTCTGCGCCGACGGATCGTCGGTCGGGTCGCGCGAGAGGTTCGCCGTCGGGTGCCGGTTCCACCGGTCGCGATGTGGGGCACGGTCCCGTTCGACGTCGTCCGCCACGTCCGTTCCGCTGATGACGGGCACCTCCACCTCGAGCGCGACATCGCGCCGGAGGAGCTGGCGGGGGTTGCCGGGCGGCGGCCGGTCGTCCCTGCGTCGGCGCGAACGGCGGAGTACTACCGCTGGCGACTCGGCAATCCGGACCGCGTGACCCGAACGCTGACGTGGCGAGACGGCTCGCTCCGAGGATTCGTGGTCGTGAGCTGGGACCTCTCGAGCCCACACACGCTGACGATCGCCGATCACGCCGCCGAGGACGTCAGCATCCTCGACCACTTGCTCGCGTCGATCGGCTCGATCGACGGGGTGGACGTCGTCGCCACCCCTCCGGCCGATGCGGACGAGCTCGCGGTGTTCGAGCGGCACGGTTTCGAGCCGTTCGTCGACGAACCCGAATGGTTGCAGCGCCGATTCCTGTACTTCCCGCTCACGGACAAGGGGGAGCTCGACCGCTTGGCACCGTTCCCGTCCGGCTGGCGGTTCTCGCTGCTCGACGGGATGGCAGCCTGAACGTTCGCCGGTCGACGCGCCCGCCGAACCGAGGTCGCACCGAGCTGCGGTGCCACGGCAGCACGCGACGAGTTGCGAGACTGGCCCGATGATGCGACGGGCGGCCGTCTGGATGCTGATGGCTGCCGCCGCAGTCGCCGGCTCGCTCCTCGCGCCCGACGAGTGGACCGGCGGGCCGGGCCGGCTCGTCGTCGAGCACGACGGAGAAAGGGTGCTCGAACGCGACATCGAGATCGGCGCCGCCGATCCGCTCGCCCTCGACGGTGTCATGCTGCCCGACGGCGTACCGCTCGACGGCGCCATCGACGTGCTGGTCGACGGTCCCTCCCTCGGGATCGCCCTCGAGCGGATCGAGGAGATCGACGTGTCGATCGTCCTCGCGGACGGCAACGTGGAACAGGTACCGGTGTTGCGCCTCGAAGGAGGCACCGCCGTCGCCGCCCGAACGCCCCCTCGTCACACGACCGTCGTCTTGGCGCTCCTCGCGGCCGTCGTCGTGTTGTGGATCAGCGAGGTGGTCCCGCTCCACGTCGCCGGCCTGGCAGTGCCGGTCGTGCTCGTGCTCGGCGACGTGATGAGCGCCGACGAGGCGCTCGCGCCGTTCTTCAGCCCGATCATCGTCCTCTTCTTCGGCGGCTTCCTGCTCGCCGAGGCGATGCGACGGGTGGGTCTCGACCGGCTCGCCGCGGCGCGGATCGTCAGCCTCGCGGGCGGAGGGCCGGTCCGCCTCTACCTCACGTTCGTCGCAGTGAGCGCCGTCGCCTCGATGTGGATGTCGAACACCGCCGCCGTCGCCGTGCTGCTCCCGATCGCGATCGCGGTGACGGCCCCGGTGGAGGACGAGTCGTACCGGCGTGCCATCGTGCTCGCGATCGCCTACGCAGCCACGGTCGGCGGTGTCGGATCGGCGATCGACACACCCGCCAACCAGCTCGCGATCTCATTCCTCGACGACGTCGCGGGTCGGGAGATCAGCTTCGTGCGATGGTTCGCGTTCGGTCTGCCGGCCGTGGCGCTGCTCCTGGCGCCGATCGCCGGGTGGGTGTGGTTCCGCCTCGCTCCCCGCGTCGCCGAGGGCGACGTGGCGCAGCTTCGGACCGCCGCCCGCGCCGAGCGACGAGACGCGGGTCGCCTCGACCGGCCGCAGGTCGAGGTGATCGCCGTGTTCGGGCTGATCTTCGCCGGTTGGCTCACCCAGACGTGGCACGACGTCCACCCGGGCATCGTGGCCCTCGCCGGCGCGATCGTGCTGATGGTGCTGGGTCGGATCGAGACCGGTGACCTCGGCCGCATCTCCTGGTCGGCGCTGCTCACGTTCGGCGGCGGGCTGGCGATCGGGACGGCGGTCGTCTCGTCGGGCACGTCCGACTGGATCGTCACGCGACTGGGCGCGCTCGCCAACCTGCCGAACTGGCTGGCCGTGCTCGCCGTGTGCACGGTGACGCTGCTCCTCACGACCGTCGCCTCGAACACGGCCTCGGCGGCGACGCTCATCCCGCTCGCGATCCCGCTCGCCGGCCTGATCGGTACCGATCCGGTCGAGCTCGTCGTGCTGGTCGCGATCGTGTCGTCGATCGACTTCGCGCTCGTGATCGGCACACCGCCGACGATGCTCGCCTACGAGACCGGACTGTTCACGACCAGGAGGATCTTCTCGATCGGGATCGTGCTCGACCTGATCGGCGTCGTGCTGGTCGGCGTGCTGGTGGGCCACATCTGGGCGGCGTTCGGTGTGATCTGACATGCGAGCGCCTCGCCCCGGTCACGCGGGCCGGGATCGACCCGCCTGACCGAGAGCGCTGGCGGAGGTGGACGGGAATCGAACCCGCCGGACGGGGATCGCCCGTCCCAACCGCTTTGAAGGCGGCGGAGCCCACCAGGTACCCAGACACCTCCGCTGGCCACCGTACCGCCGCGGCGTGCACCCCGCTCAACGGATCCAGGCGGATGTCACTCGAAGGGGTGGATCGTCCAGCTCTCGCGGGCGGGATCGAAGGCCCACACCTTCGGGATGCCGTCCTCCGGCAGGACGAGGAGGGTGACACGACCGTCGGGCAGCGGCCGGAGCGCGGCGTCGAACTGGCCTTCGCGACCCGACTCGGTGATGGGCAACGCGTGCTCGGCCCCGCCGGGGTCGACCACCACCGGCTGGACGCCCGCCGAGCCGTCGTCGAGGAGCCGGTACTCGACCCGCCACGTGAAGGTCGGGTCGACCGGGTCGGCGAGCGGTCGCCCGTCGTTGTCGACGTACGGCACGATGCCCGGGCCCTCCGCCGTGCTGAACGGGTCGATGCCCCTCGGGGTCATGAACCCCAGCCACGGCCCTTCGTGCGCGTACGGCGGGACCAGCTCGTGGACGACGCCGGCCGTCGGCCCGACGGTCGGCACGGCCAGGATCCGGCTCAACCCGTCGCCGTCGGCGCGCAGGTACGCCACCCCGTTCGGACCGACGCCGTACAGCCACAGCTCGGGTTCGGGCAGATCGAGCGCGATCACCTGCTCGGGATCGCTGCGCACGATCAGGTCGCGTCCGACGAGGACCCGCTCGAACCCGTCGGCCGCGATCCGCAGCGGGTCGGGGAGGAACTGGTCGGACACGGCCGGCTCGGCCGGCGTCGTGGTGGTCGGCGGTGGCGTGGTCTCCGGCGGGACGCTCGTGTCGGACACGACGGTCGTGTCGGGCACGACGGTGGTCTCCGGGACCCCGGTCGGCGAGGGCACGACCGTCGTCGGAGCGGGATCGTCGGTGGCGACGTTCTCGCGGTCGC
>JBFHJC010000143.1:0-8211 GCA_041596155.1 Ilumatobacter sp.
GCGCAAACGACGCCGACCCGTCGAGCTGACCTCGGACCCGGCGGCCCGCGCGCCTCGGGCCGATCGATCCGCCCAAGGAGCTCGACCGACCGCACGGCAGCCGAGCGCATGCCCAGTGCTGCCACACCCGCCCGGTACCGTCGCTGGCATCACCCGTCTCGGTCGGCGCCACGGGTCGCCCCTCCGAGCTGATCGCACCGGCGATCGCACATGGAGAGGGGAGTACCATCGTGGCACTGACCGAATCACAACGACTCGATCTGTACGAGCGCCTCAAGCAGACGTCACTCGGCGAAGAAGGCGCTCTCATCGTCATGAACGCTTTGCCCACCATCGACTGGACCGACCTGGTCACCCACCAAGACCTCGCGTTGGTCCGGGCCGAGATGGCGGAGCTGCGGACCGAGCTGCGGGCAGAGATGGCGGAGCTCCGGGCCGACTTCCGGGTCGAGCTCAGCGCGATGGAGAACCGGCTCCAGCGGTCGATGATCACGTGGATCCTGGCGGCCCAGGGAGTCACGCTCGCCACCCTCGGCGCCCTCGTGACCGTCCTGACCCTCGTCCTCGCCTGATCGCGCTCAGGCCGCCTCGCCATCACGGTGGCCGTCGTCGCAGCGGCGATCGTCGACACGCCGACCGACGTGCTGGACGACCTCGCGACAGGCGACGTCGACGCCTTCGTGGCCCGCTTCGCCGCCGACACCCCGATCCTCGGGGTCGTAGCCGCCGACGCCGCAGCGACGTTCACCGCGTTCGCTGCATCCGGCGCCAACCTCGACCTACGGAGCTGCGCCCCCGCCCTCGTACGCGATCGGGCGATGAACGTCCAGTGCGACGCGACGATCGCCGCCGCGGACGGCACCGAGACCGCCGGCACGCTCACCCTGCTCGTCGGCCCCGACGGCATGATCCGCTCCAGCGCCACCACCCTCGACCTCCTGAGCACCTGACCGTTCGAGTTGTGCCAGCACAACTCGAACGGGCTGTCACGCGTCGCCCGAGCGCTCGTGCCTGCGGCGGCGCTTGCCCTCGTGCATCGCTTCGACACGCGAGCTCGGGATCGCCCGACCCTCATCCACCAGCTCGGCCGGCACCTGCTGCGGGTCGGGGAGCAGCTCGTCCCACGCCTCCCGCCCCTCCAGCAGCTCCAGCGCGTTCGAGATCGTCACCTCACTCGGCTCGAACCCGTCGAGCTCGTCCCACCGGAGTGGCCACGACACGGGTACGCCCGGGCGCAGGCGCGGGCTGTAGACCGACACGACCGTGCTCTGCCCGACACGGGTGGCGTCGAGGAAGACCCGGCCGCCGCGATCCTCCTTCAGGAACTCCGTCGTCAGCGCGTCGGGATCGAGCCGCTCGGTGCGAGCGGCGATCGCCCGCGTCGCGTACGCCGCCTCCTCGATCGACACGTCGGTCACGGGCACCACGACGTGCACGCCCTTCGACCCGCTCGACTTCACCGCCGCCGTGAGCCCCGCCTCGCCGAGGGCTTCGTTCACACGATGCGCGGCCCTCGCCACCGCCTGGAACGCCGCGCCCTCCGGCGGATCGAGATCCATCACGAGGTGCGTCGGCGCGTCGAGGTCCGGCACGCGCGACAGCGTCACGTGATACTCGACGGCGCGCTGGTTGGCGAACCACATCAGCGTGCGGACGTCGTTGCAGAGCGCGTAGTCGACCGTCCGCTGCGACGCCTCGGCCCAGATCCCGACCCGCTCGATCCACTCGGGCGCGTGGTCGGGCAGGTTCTTCTGCATGAATGGCCGCTGGCCGCGCGTCGACCGGATCACCGACAGCGGCCGGTTGCGCAGCGCTGGCACCAGGTGGTCGGCGATGCCGTCGAGGTAGTCGACCAGCGCCCGCTTCGACACGCCGGTGTCGGCCGCCAACTCGGTGTCGAGGCTGCTGAACGACACGCCGTACCGCTCCTCCGTCGACTCCGACCGGCGCGCCATGGACCGGAGCGTACGAGTCGCGTCAGACGCGACTCGACGTGACAGACCGAATCCGTCGACCCATCGGCGATCTGGACGATGTGGAAGCTCCACGACGTCGTGTTCGACTTCAACGGCGCGATGCTCGCCGTCAGCCTCGCGGTCGGCGGCCTCGGCTTCCTCACCTGGCTGATCTTCGTGATCACCGTGTCGATCGGCATGTTCCGAGCGCGGACCTGACCCCCGGCAGCCCCTCGTCGAGCGCCCGATGACCGACCTCGACCGGGTCGACTACGGTGGAAGCGCCGTAGTCGGGAGGACGCCGAATGCCGCACTCGAGAGGCAAGCTGGCGCTGCTGGTGCTCGCCGGGTTCACGCTCGTGGGCGTGGCCTGCGGTGACGACGAGGAGGACACGATCGACACGGGGGTCCCGGTCGGGGACACCGAGGCCCCGCCCGAGACCGACGCTCCTCCGGACACCGAGGCGCCGACCCAGACCACCGCGCCGCCGGCCGAGACCACCACACCTGCGACAGTTGCGACCACGACGTCGCCGCCGACCACGTCGCCGCCCACCACGACGACGCCCACCACGACGACGACCGAACCAGGACTGACGGCCTCCGAGCTCGAGCAGCTCCTCGGCTTCCTGGTCGACGAGGGCGTCGTCCCGGACGTGACCCGGACGGTGTACACCGCCGACAACCGCCCGACCGACGCCGAGCCCGAACCGTTCGACGAGCCCGGAGCCGCCTGGGTCGAGATCGACGGGCGCGGCTACTGGATCGTCTGGCTCACCGGCGACGTGCCCGACGTGCTCGAGTTCTCGACCCTCGTCGGCTCCGAGCAGCGCAACGAAGGCATCATCATCGTCGACGGGATCGAGATCGCCGTACCGTTCTTCCTCGAGGACGGCGAGGTCACCGACGTGCAGGCCGGCGACCTCATCATCTCCGGGACCGGCCCGGTCGACGGCGACGAGCTGCCGATCTTCGGCGCCTACGTGCTCCAGCCGGACGGCGGCTACACCTACTCGTTCCGCAGCGCTCCTCGCGATTTCCGCGACAACGTGCGGGCCGTCCGGCCGCCGATCCCCGACGGCATCAGGGCCTTCATCCCGTTCACCGACACGACCGACCGGCCGAACGTCGTCCGCACGCTGCGCCTCGTCCCCGGCTGAGGGGGCCCTGCGTCAGGGGTCGAGCTGGCGGTCGGTGATGTCGGTCGAGTCGGCGTCGATCGCCGAGTAGGGGAGCCGGGCGAAGAACTGATCGGCGTTGCGGGCCAGCGAGCGGATCGCGACATAGTTGGCGCTGCCGCCGATCACGGCCCCGATGCCGATCGGCAGCATTCGCCCGAGCGCGATCAGCCCTCGTCGCGACCCGTACCGGCGCAGCAGCGCCCGGGCCATCAGCCGGTTGGCCGCCTGCAACGTCACGAGCGGCAGCCGGGCGTCGGCGACCGGGGCGACACCCGTCGTCGCCTCGTTGACGGCGCGGGCGAGCCCGTCGCGCGCCGAGCTGCCGTAGATCAGCACCGCCAGCACCCACGCCCGCCGCTCGTCGACGGTCGGATCGGGCCGGCCGTGCACCGCCGCCATCGTCAGGATCAGGTCGCCGGCGCGCGCAGTGAACCACGCCAGCTCGGCCATCGTCGCCCCCACCGTCGCGGCGGTGCCGACCGCCGGAGCTACCGCGGCAGCACCCGCCGCCGCGCCCGCCGCACCGAGCTCGCGGGCGAACGAGTCGGTGAGCGCCTTGACCTTCTCCGGCCTGACGTCGCCCCGCAGCGACGCCGCCCGCCGCGTCGCAGCCTCCCAGCGACTGCTCGAGACCTCGTCGATGGCGTCGAGCATGCGCTGCGAGATCCGCCTCGCGTCCTCGGCGCTGATGCGGCTGGCCAGCCGGGCCGCCCACTCGCCGGCCTTGGCGTTGGCCCTCGCACCTGCTCCCACCTCCCTCGTTCTATCCGACCCGGCTGGCGGCCCGCCCGCGCTGCCGACACCCGACGCGCCCGATCGGAACCGTCCGACGGGCTCGATTCGTCAAGACGACGTAAAGTTCGCCACTGAGTCCGTCAAGTGGCGTCAGGAGTCGGCAAAGCCGCTCAAGCACGGGCCGAATCCGGGCGATGCACTACACGAGTCGCCCCGCCGAGCAACTCGGACCCGATTCACTGGACGAAGCGCCCCGGTTCCGCCGCCGAGGGCGCTTCGCCGCGTCCGGGGGTCGGTGCCAACCTCGCGGCCACGCCACGCAGCACCGTGCACCCGGCCGCCCCTCAGGTGCTCACGCTGCTGCTCGCCGACTCGGGCGGTGTGAAGGCGCCGGGTGGGACGGCCGCCCCCGTGTCGGGCGTGAGGCCCGTCCACTCCTCGGTGGCCGCTTCGGCCCAGACGGCCCAGCGCCAGATTGCGGTGTGCAGTTCGAGGAAGAAGCGCGCCGGCAGCGCGATGACCGGAAGTCGGTCGGGGTACGGACCCCCCGTCTCGTCGTAGTCGCGCATCCGGTCGGCGACGCTCTCGAGCTCACGTTCGGCGTCCTCGCGGATGGCCGCCAGGTTGGTCCGCAGCGCGCCGAGCGATCCGTTGTCGGCGAATGCGACCTTGAGCAGTGCCTCGAACTCGATGGTCGGCCCCGCGCCCGGTTCGGCCAGCCAGTCAGCGAGCGCGGCGCGGCCGGCGTCGGTGATCGTGTACACGGTGCTCGCCCGCTTGCCGGTGTACTCCTTGGCAGACTCGACGAGGCCGAGCTTCTCGAGCCGCTTCGGCTCCTCGTAGACGACGCTGGTGGCGCGTGGCCACATGCGGCCGACGCTGCGGTCCATCTGCTGGGCGAGCTGATACGTGGTCCACGACCGCACGCCGAGCAGGGACAAGATGGCGTACGAGGTGGTCGTCAACTCGTCCACGGGGTCCTCCTCTTGACCTTTCCTCCGGTTCGGAGCATGATAGCAGATGCTCCGAACCGGAGTAAACATTGAGTCGGAAGCTCGATCAGGGTCTTGCACGCAAGGGGGTACCGCGATGCCGACGTTCACGAAGGTGGGACACATCTCGTTCTCGGTCAGCGACTGTCACAAGACGGCGCAGTGGTGGCAGACGGTGTTCGGCTTCGAGCAGATCTACGAGATCGAAGAAGAGACGTGGCGAGCCGTCCTGCTCGAGATGCCCGACGGTCTCGCCATCGAGTTCCAACAGCACGACGCCAACCAGGGCGAGACGTTCGATCCCGCCCGCACCGGCTTCGACCACATGGGGCTCCACGTCGACAGCCGGGAGGACCTCGTCGAATGGCAAGCGCACTTCGAGCGCCACGGCGTCACCCACACCCCGATCGTCGACCGTGAGTACGGGTCGGTCCTCACCTTCAAGGACCCCGACCGGATCCAGTTCGAGATGTTCTACCTCGACCCCGCGTTCGCAGGAGCCTGACGTCGTCGGCGCGGGTCCAGGCACGACCCGTGACGCGACCTACTGGGCCAGCTCCGCGTCGACGCACAGATCCGAGGCGGTCAAAGGGCCGCAGCGGACGACGGCGTCACCCGGGAGACGGACCACGAAGCCACGACCGACGTCCCTCGTACACATCGGTCGACACACACTGCGCTCCGCTCGCCGGGTGGGGTGGTCACACCTCGGCGGCGGCGCGGAGCTCGTCGAAGGATTCGTGGAGCAGTCCGCACAGGTCCCACACGTCGGGGACGAGGTCACGGCAGGCGTTGAGACCGAAGTCGAGCCGGCCGGCGTAGGAGAACAGGCTGATGTTCAAGCCGAGACCGTCGACCACCGGCGCGAAGGGGTGGTAGTGGAGCATCTCGGCGCCGTCGGCGTAGAGCGGGCTGCGTGGGCCGGGAACGTTCGAGACGACCACGTTGAACGGGCGCACGTGACCCACGATCCGCGTCGCCGATTCGGCCACCACCGCCGGCACCAGCGACTCCAGGTCGTCCAGCACGTCGCCGGGGATCGCGGTCGCGACCTGCTTGGCAGCGGACGACGTGTCGTGGATCCGCTGGAGCCGCTCGATCGGATCGTCCACGTCGGTGTGGAGCGACGCGATCGTGGCCGACACGTGGTTGCCGTACATCTCGCGCCCGTCGTCGGTCCGGACACTGACCGGCACCATCGCCCGCAGCGATGCTCGGGGCAGGGAGCCGGCTCGCTCGAGATAGGCCCGGAGGGCCCCGGCGCAGATCGCGAGCACGACGTCGTTCACGGTCACATCGACGGCGTCTTTGACAGCGCGCACGTCGGCGAGCGAGATCGACGTGAACGCCACGGCACGATCCGGGCCGATCCGTTCGTTGAACCGCGTCGGCGGCGCTTCCCGAATCGACGCGTGCCGGAGGGCGCCCGCCAACCGGGGGAGCGCCGGCAGCAGCTTCGCCGCGGCACGAGTCCCGCGGAGCGGCCGGGTCGCAAGGCTCGTGAGGGCGTTCCCGACCATCTGCACTGGCGACGGAGCGTCGTCCGGTGCCGGTTCCGGAGCGATCTCCGGGACGGGTTCGCCGCCGCCGCCGTCGGAATCGTGGTCGAGCAGGTTCGTCAGCAACCTGACGAACGCGACGCCGTCGGCCGTGGCGTGGTGGATCAGGGTGAGGTGGGCGATCCGCCCGTCGGGCAGTCCGTCGATCACGTACAGCTGCCAGAGGGGGCGGGTCCGGTCGAGCGGTCGGGCGGTGAGCTCCGCGATGAGCTCGGCGAGCTGCTCGTCGTCGCCGGGTGGCGGCAGCGACACCGGACGGATGTGTTCGTCGAGATCGAGGTCGGGGTCGTCCGCCCAGTACGGATAGTCGAGGTGCAGCGGCACCCCGACCAGCTTGCGGCGCATCGGAGCCAGGCGCGGGAGCCGCTCCCGGTACCGCTCCTTCATCCGCTCGCAGGTTGCACCGTCCGACCGGCTGCCGTCGAACGTGATGAGCGTCGCGACGTGCCAATACGACGTCTCGGTCTCCATGAAGAGGTTGGCGGCGTCGAGTGTCGTGAGCTGCTGCATGATCCGGTGCGCGGCGGCCGGGCGGCGTCCGAGCCACGGCAGATTGTGCGCGCCCCGCGTTCACTTCCACCAGGGCCGAAGGTCGTGACCGCCGGCTCAGCCGCGGGTGCCGACCGTCTGGATCTCGTACACCTCGACCGGGATGAGGGTGTCGAGGACGATGTCGGGGCGGCGCTCGCTGGCGCCGGTGCTGGCGGTGTTGGTGACGGTCCAGGTCGCGCGCAGGATCGCAGTGTGGTGGCCGACCTCGCGGCGGGCGGTGTAGATGTAGCCGCAGGGTCCCTGCTCGACCGTGTCGCTCGCCGAGTCGGGAAGCGGGGTGCCCGCACCGGCACAACGGCCGCTGGTGCCGCCGGTGCCCGACAGGAACTCGATGTGCGACAGCGTGGCGCGGGTCTCGGCCCACACGCCGGGCGCTGGTGCAGCGCGGGCGACCACGTCGTCGGGGTTGTCGACCGCGATCCACAAGCCGAGGTTCACGGCGACGTCGAACGAACCGTCGGGCTGGGTGTCGACGCCGAGGTTGGGTGCTGGGAGCGGCACGCGCCGGGTGACGCGTTCGGTGAGCTCGTCCCAGTAGACGGTGGGGTTGGGTGGGCCGACGACCGACCAGCGCACGCGGCCGGCTTCCTCGCGGGCGGGGTCGCTGCAAACCCGGACCTGGAGGACGTGGGTGGTCTGGAGGGACAGGAACGTGCGGCGTAGCGTGCCGTTCTCCAGGAACACCAACACGTCGTCGGCGTGATGGCCGCCGTCGACCCGCCGCCAGAAGCCCTGCTCGCTCGCCACGTCGCCGTTCGTCGCATCCACGTTCGCCCACCAGCACTCCGGAGGAGGCGGCGCCGGCCCCGGCCCGGTGCCCGCGCTCGCCTCAGCCTCGACGGTCCGGCTCGGCCGCGCGTCGTGGCTTTCAGCTTCCGCGGGGGGAGGCGGCAGAAGTGCCCCAAGGAGCAGGCTCAGCGAAACGAGAGCGCCTACTCGCACGCAGCGATCCTCTCGGATCCTTCGAGCTCGCGAGCGTCACTGACCTTCCATGTGCCGTCCTCGTGCACAATCTCGAACTCGAGCACGGTGCGACTGACACGGTCCTCGATAATGCGATCAGTGCCGTCTGGATTGCCGCCGACTTCCACGATGATTCCCGAGGTGACCTCGCACCCCTGGACCGTGGCGAACGTCCCGTCTCGGTTGATCGCAAGGGAGGCAAGCTCGGCAAAAAACGCGTCCGGTTCGACCGGATTCTCGATCTCTCGATAGCCCTTCTCCCGGTACTCCGCCA
>JBFHJC010000144.1:0-8202 GCA_041596155.1 Ilumatobacter sp.
ACCACCACCATCCCCGGTTCCCCATCCGGTCCCGCGATCCCCCGCCCCGTCACCGTGACGACGTACGTGCCGGACGACGCGGGCGTCCACTCGGCCTCGACGAGCTGCAGCGTCTCTCCCGAGCCCGGCACCTGGGCGATCAGCTCGCCGTCGACGTGCACGTCGACCTCGGCGACACCGGTCGGATCGGCGACGTGGCCGACGATCGCGACCGGAGCGCTCGTGATCACCACGCTCGCCAGCGGTGCGTCGACCCAGGCGTGACCGCCGTCGTGCGACGCCGTCGCCGAGCCGGCGAGCGGGAGGAGCAGGCCGGTTGCAGCGGCGAGGGCGAACGAGCGGCGCATCACAGCGGGATCTTCCACGGCTCGGAGGAACCGTCGTACTGGTGCGGCTGAGTGGCGATCTCCGTCCATGCCCCGGTCGGGAAGCAGTTCGTCGCCAACGTCGTCGTGATCGTGGCGTCGGGCTGGAAGAAGACCGTGGTCTGCGACTTGTGGAAGCTCTGCAGCTGGGTCACGCCCGGGCCCTGGCCGGACGGGTACCAGGTCGCCAGCGTCGGGAGCACGAGCGTCAAGTGCCGCGTCTCGCCCTCGCCGAGGCCGGAGAGGTCGAACGTGCGCATCTTGGGCAGCATGACGTCGCCGGTCACCGGGCCGGACTTCCCGCCCTCATTGAAGTGCACCCACGAGTAGAAGGGCTTGTGCCCGGTCGCACGCCCCTCCATCGCACACGCCTTCGACAGCGGAGGCTCGCCCACCGGCCGCGTGACGGCGATCTGGAACGTCGCCGGCGAGACGATGCCGGCGGGCTCGGCGACCACCTCGATGCCGGGGTGGAGTCTGAGGATCCAGCCGTCGGTCGACGACTGCTGGGCGAGGGCCGACGTCAGGTGGGCCTGGGTCTCGTCGAGCAGCTTCTTGACCATGTCCTCGACGACGCCCTTGCACTCCTCGGTGAGCACCCCACACTTGTCGCCCAGCACCGTCTTCGCCGCCTGTTCGGCGACCCAGGCCGCGAACTCCTCCTTGCCGTTCTCGATCAGCTGCTTGAACGTCGGCAGGGTCGGCGGCACACCGAAGGCGACCAGCACCGCGTCGACCGCCACCTTCGTCACGGCGTTGCACACGTCGTTCGCCGTCTCCTCCGGGACCTGGTGAATGGCCATGTACGGCTTGCACTGGAACTCGACGATGATCTTGACCACGAACGCCTTCGCCTTGTCCCACGTCGCCGCCACGAAGTCCCACGCTCCGGCCACGAACTCGAGCGCGTCGACCACGTAGTCGACGAGGCCCTTGCTGGGCGGTTGCGGGTGGTAGGCGCACACCGTGGCGCCGGGCACCAGCCCGACGCCGTACTGCTTCACACCGTTCACGTGGATGAACGCGTGCGGCTCGAACATGTGGTACTGCTGCTCCTGGGCGGTCTTCGACGGCCCGGTGCCGAGGCCCATCTCGAACTGGTAGGTCGGCATGGAAGCGATCAGGTCGGCGTGGTCGGCGTTCCACTGCGGCGTCTCGTGCGGAGCCGGGTTCGAAGCGCCGAACGGGTTCGAGACGACACGCACACAGCGCCGATACGCCTCGTTCGGCAGCCGCGGCGGCACCATGCTCACCGTGATCTCCGGTGTCCCGGTGCCGGTGAACCCGGGAGGCTTCTCGCGCACGAGGTTGATGACGATCGGATTCGACGGGAACGGCAACGGCGCGGTCCCCTGCATCGGCACGACCCGGACCCAATAGACGTCGTGGGACGCCGCGAGCGTCAGGACCGGGACCGAGGTGGCGGGCGATGGCTCGCTCGCGACGCCGAGCGCGGCGCCGAGGGTGGCGAGGTCGACGAGCTGCTGGTACCCGGATGGCGCCTGCTCCTTGGCCGACGCCGGAGGCTCGAAGATGTCGTGCAGCGGCACCTCGAACGTCGACGCGCCATCGGTCGGAGCAGCGACGGACTGCGAGTAGACGAGCCCGGGGAACGCGGTCGCTGCGGTCGCAGGCGGCGGCACCACCGAGACCTGGACGACGCCGTGGCTCGGCGTCCCCGGCATCTTCCAGGTGAACTGCCGCGAGTACGACGACATCGACAGCCAGTTGGAACACTGTGACTCCGGCAGCCCGATCTGACCGGGAACGGGGCCGAACAGACACAGCGTGCCCTCGCGGCTCGGCGCGATGGTCATCCAGTCGAGGTCGGATCCCGCGAAGGCGCCGCCGGGCGACGATGAGACGACGAGCGGCCCGGGGCCATCCGTCGCGGAGGCGCTCGGTGGTGGTGGTGACCAGCTCCCGGAGCCGAGCGGGGCGAGCTTGTTACCGGTCCAGCCCCACGCCTCGAACTCGAGTGACGCGGCGCCCGCCGGCAGGTGGGCGTCAAAGTCGAACGCTCCGGTGGCGTCGGGATAGACGAACGTCTGGTCGGCCAGCGGAGCCCGGCCCCACTGCTCCCCCCCGTCCGTGCTCACGTAGAGATAGGCCCGCTCGACGCCGGCGAGCCCCTCGAGCCGGCCGGCGTTCAGCTGCAGCCCCTCCGACCAACCGCGCCGCAGGCAGGGGTTCGGCGGCACGATCACCATCGGTGGTCCGGGGTCCAAGGTCGTCGAGTCGAACGCCGCCGTGTAGATCATCATCGGCGCGCTGCCGATCGAGAGCTCGGTGACACCGCCGGTCGCCGGCACGACGGCGAGCGGCACGAAGCCGCCCGATCCGAACGCCGCCGCGAAGACCGCCTGCCCCGCGGCACCCTGCACCGCGGGCAGCTCGAGGCCGGCCACACACGTGTCGGTGTTCACGTCGAGCGCCGGCGGTCCGGGCGCCGTCGGCGTCGCCGGCGCCCGACCGCCGTCGAGCACGGACCGGAAGCCCTGCGGAACCGCCCCGGCGAACAGCCCGGTCGTGTCGACCTCGACGGCGCGCACCCACAGCGGGAACGACGTCGCCACGCCACCGTCGGCGTCGAACGCCCGCAACGCCAACGCGTGCAGCCCGGCCTCCTGCGGCTGCCAGGCCAGGCCGGTCAGGAGCTCGCCCGCCGGTTCGTCCACGGCGACCGTGCCCACGAGCTCGGAGCCCGACCACAGCTCGAGCCGCACGATCGGCTGTGCTGCGAACACGGCCGCATCGAGCGTGACGACGTCGCCGGCGGCCACCTCGGCGGCACCGCCGGGCATCCGGAGCACGGGCGCGATCTCGGCTGTGGGCGGCAACGCCTCGCGCACCGCCGGGTCGGCCACCGGGGTCAGGGACGAGTCGGCGTCCGGCGGCGCCGAGCCGACGTCGGCGTTCGTGACCGGAGGCTCCGAGTCGTCGTCGCCGCCGCTGGTGCACGCCGGCAGCAGCACCGCTGCCACCAGCAGCGGCACGATCAGTCGGCGTCCCGGCCCGGTTGACCTCACGATGCCCAACGTACGGATCCGTCTGAACGCCTCCTTAAGGTCAGCTTCAGGCCCGGGCGGATACTGCCGACATGGAGACGTTCATCGTGCGCGTGTGGCGTCCGAACCAAGCGCCCGCGATCGTCGACGACGGCATCCGGGGCGTCGTCGAGCACGTGCAGAGCGGAAGCAGGCGGACGTTCGCCGACGAGGCCGGTCTCGTCGCGGCCATCCGCGACCTGCGCGGTGCGCCGCCCCCCGAGGCCGTGCTCGAGGGAGCCTGATCACGCCGCACGACGGCGGCGTCGCCAGCGCAGACCTGCTACATCTCAGCAGCGTGAACATCATCGAGCGCTTCCGCTTCGACCCACCGGTGCTCGACGACGAGTGGGTGCGGCGGATCGCGCTCCAGCTCTACGGCATCGCGGGAGAGCACCGGCGCCTGCGCGGTGAGCGGTCGCACAACACCCTGTTCAGCACGCCGGACGGACGCCAGGTCGTGCTCAAGGTGCAGAGCCCGACCGAGGACGTGGCGACCATCGAGATGCATGCGGCCGCTCTCGTGTTCCTCGCCGAGAGCGACCCGACCCTGCCCGTGGCGCGACTCGTCCCGACGCTCGACGGACGCGACGTCCCGCTGGTCGACGTCGACGGCCGACTCCACCCGACGCGCCTGGTCACGTTCCTGCGTGGCGCGACCTACCCCGACCGCGGGCGCGTGTCCGACGCCGGTCTGCGATCGATCGGCGAGCTCGTCGGCGCCGTCGCGGCGGCGCTGGCCCGGTTCGACCACCCCGCCGCCGACGGGTTCATGGCGTGGGACATCGCCAACGGGCTCGCGCTCGACGAGGAGCTGCGCGAATCGCACGACGAGCGATCCCCCCGCGCGGTCGCCGCCGCGCACCCTCGCCTCCTGTCGGCGGCGACGGCGATGGCCGCCCTTCCCCGCCAGGTGATCCACAACGACGGTCACGGCGGCAACCTGCTGCACGCCGGCGGCGGCGACGACCGCGCCACCGGCCTCATCGACTTCGGCGACATGGTGCGCACGATCCGTGCGGCCGACCTCGCGGTGTCCGGTGCCCACTTCGCGCCCGGCCAACCCGACCCGGCGAGCGCGCTCGCCCTGCTGACGTGCGGCTACCGCTGTCGCCACCAGCTCACCGACCGCGAGATCGACGCGCTGCCCGACCTCGTGCTGACGCGGCTGGTGCTCAGCGTCCTGCTGTCCTCGCTGCAGGTGCGCCACACGCCACACATCGCCGATGCGGTCGCCGCCGAGCTGCCCGGCACGGTCGAAGGGCTCGAACGCTGGCTCACGCTCGAACCAGGTCGGGTGACGGAGCGCATCCGAGAGGAGCTGGACGACCGATGACCGACACCGAGCTGCTGGCGCGACGCGCCCGCGCCCTCGCCCCGAGCTACCAGCTCTTCTACGACGATCCGGTCCATCTCGTGCGCGGCGAGGGGGTCTGGCTGTACGACCCGGACGGGCGGCGCTACCTCGACTGCTACAACAACGTGCCGTCCGTCGGCCACGCCCACCCGCGGGTGGTCGACGCGCTCGTCCACCAGGCGTCGCTGCTCAACACCCACACGCGCTACCTCCACGCGGCGGTCGTCGAGCTCGCCGAGCGACTCGGCGCGATGCTCCCCGGTGATCTGGCGAGCTGCTGGTTCGTGTGCACCGGCACCGAGGCCAACGACCTCGCCGTCCAGATCGCCCGCAGCGTGACCGGGAACCACGGCGTCGTCGTCAGCGAGCACTCGTACCACGGCAATTCCGAGCTCGTCGGCCAGCTCTCGACCGATTCCTCGCCGGTGGACGAGCGTCCCGACTGGCTGGCGGTCGTCGAACCGCCCAACACCTACCGCGGGCCCTTCCGGGCTCCCGACGTCGATCTGGGCGCACGCTACGGTGCCCTGGTCGAGGGCGGGCTCGATGCGCTGTCTGCCCGCGGGCACGAGCCGGCGGCGATGCTCATCGACACCAGCTGGGACAGCAACGGCGTGCTCGTCGCACCCGACGGGTACGTCGCGCACGCCGCCGCCGCCGTGCGCGCCCGCGGCGGCCTCGTGATCGCCGACGAGGTGCAGGCCGGCTACTGCCGGCTCGGTACCCACTTCTGGGGCCACGCCCACTACGACCTGGTTCCCGACATCGTCACCATCGGCAAGCCGATGGGCGCCGGGCACCCGGTGGCGGCGGTCGTGACGACGCCCGACATCGCAGCCCGCTTCGCCCGCCAACGCAGCTACTTCAACACGTTCGGCGGCAACCCGGTCTCGGCGACCGTCGCGCTGGCGGTGCTCGACGTCATCGACGACGAGCGCCTGCTCGCCAACGCCACCGACACGGGCGCGACCCTCGGACGGCTCTTGACCGATCTCGCCGCCCGCCACGACATCATCGGCAACGTCCAGGGGAGCGGGCTGTTCTGGGGGCTCGACATGGTCGCCGACCGGGCGACCCGCGAGCCGATCGCCTACGCCGACGCCAAGCGGCTCGCGACGCAGTTGCGCGAGCGCGGGATCCTGGCCGGTGTCACGGGCCGCCACACGAACGTGCTCAAGTTGCGCCCGCCGCTCGTGTTCGGCCCGGAGCACGCGGAGCTGCTCGCCACCGAGCTCGACGAGCTGCTCGGCTCGTTCGAGCTGCGCGGCGGCGGCGACCGGCGCGCCCCCGGCGCCGAATGGTGAAGCGCTCCGTCGGCGCTACTTCGGCAGGCCGGGCATGCCCTGGCCGCCCATCATCTGCTGCAGCTCGTCCATGTCGGGCATGCCCCGCATCGCCCCGAGCCCGCCGCGCTTGCCCTTCTTGCCACCGCCCATGCCCATCCGCTTCATCAGCTTCTGCATCTCGGAGAACTGCTTGACGAGGCGGCTGACCTCGCCCGGCTCGGTGCCCGAGCCGCGGGCGATCCGAGCGCGTCGGCTGCCGTTGATGATCTGCGGCCGGGCCCGCTCCTCGGGCGTCATCGAGTGGATCATCGCCTCGATCGGCGCCAGCGCGTCGTCGTCGATCTCGGCGTTCTTGAGCTCCTTGGGCATGCCGGGCATCATCCCGAGAATTCCCGACAGGGGGCCCATCTTCTTGATCGCCTGCATCTGCTCGAGGAAGTCGTCGAGGGTGAACTGGCCCTCGAGCATCTTGGCGGCGGCCTGCTCGGCCTTCTCGGCCTCGAAGGCCTTCTCGGCCTGCTCGATGAGGGTGAGCATGTCGCCCATGCCCAGGATCCGGCCCGCCATGCGGTCGGGATGGAATTGCTCGAAGGCGTCGAGCTTCTCGCCGGTCGACGCGAACGCGATCGGCCGCTCGATGACCTCCTTGACCGACAGCGCCGCGCCGCCGCGGGCGTCGCCGTCGAGCTTGGAAAGGATCACACCGTCGACCTGCAGCGCGGCGTGGAAGACCTCGGCGGTTTGCACGGCGTCCTGACCGGTCATCGCGTCGATGACGAGGAACGTGTAGTCGGGCGACACGGCGCCCGAGATCAGGCGCACCTGCTCCATCATCTCGGCATCGATCGACAGGCGGCCGGCGGTGTCGACGATCACCACGTCGCGCCCGAGGCGCTTGGCCTCCTCGACGCCTTGGAACGCCGTCAGGACGGGGTCCTCGGGGTCGGAGTAGACCGGCACGTCGACTTGTCGGGCGAGTGTGCGCAGCTGCTCGACCGCGGCAGGACGCTGGAGGTCGGCGCCGACGAGCAGCGGTTGGCGGCCCTGCGACTTGAACCACAAGGCGAGCTTCCCGGTAGCGGTCGTCTTGCCGGAACCCTGCAGGCCGGCCATCAGGATGACGGTCGGCGGCTTGGGCGCGTACGTGATCTTGAGCGTCTCGCCGCCGAGGATGCGGATCAGCTCGTCGTTGACCGCCTTGACCACCTGCTGTCCGGGATCGAGCGCCTGGCTGCGGGTGGCGCCGATCGCGTGCTCGCGGATGCGGTTGCACACCGACCGTACGACCGTGACGTTGACGTCGGCCTCGAGCAGCGCGGCGCGAATCTCCTTCATGACCGCGTCGACGTCGGCCTCGGTGAGGCGACCCTTGCCGCGCAGGCGCTTGACGATCCCGTCGAGCCGGTTGGAGAGGTTGTCGAACATGCGGGTCCGAGGCTACCCGGCGACCGCCGCCGCCGGTCCCGGGCAGGTCGGCGTCAGCCGATCGAGGAGATCGCCGTCACCTGTCCCCCGGTGACCTCGACGTTGATCCGCGTCGGGCTGTAGTCGGCGGTCACGGCGAGCGCCTCGCCGTCGACGACCACGGGGCGAACCGAGAGGCCGGCTGCCTGGGCGCGGGCCGTCACGTCGTCGAGCGTCAGGGGCAGCTGCCCCTTGAGGTCGGCGGCGAACTGCTCGGCTGCGGCCGGGTCGAGCGCGTCGGGCGGCAGCGGCTGGGGCGCCTCGCCGGGCACCGTGTCCGGAGCCGGCAAGGGCTCGGGGGCGGGCAACGGCTCGATCTGCACGGGCGGCTCCACTTCGATCAGGTACTCGTCGGTCACGGCGGGGACGACGTGGAACCCGCCGTCGGTGTCGATGAATCGGTAGGCCGGCAGCAGCCACACCCGCCCCTCGACATCCCAGGCCCACCACAGGTCGGCCTCGACGTCGACCAGCGTGATCGTGACGATCTCGGGCTCGGGCACCGGCTCGGGCTCGACCGGCATCGGCTCGGCCGGCAGCGGTTCGTCCACCACCGGTGGCGAGGTCGGCTCGCCCGGCTCCGTCTGGGCCCCGGGCTCGTCGCTGCCCTGCGAACCGTCGGTACCTCCGCCGACGTCGGTCTCGGCGATGTCGACGGCGATCGCCTCCTCCGCTCGCTCGAC
>JBFHJC010000145.1:0-8117 GCA_041596155.1 Ilumatobacter sp.
CGTGCTCGAGATGGACGGGTACGCGATCGCCTCGTTGCGCTTCCGGCCGTCCGCACCCTGACCCGTCTCGCACCGCGTGACGAACGGGTGTTCGTGGTCGTAGACTCGGCGGGGTGACCGAGACCGTTCCCGACATCGCGGCGTCGAGCGCGGAGATTCCCGTGCCGAGCGCGGAGATTCCCGACCTGTCGCCGGAGCAGGCGCTGATCCAGGCGTCGACGACGGTCAGCAACTACGCGGCCGAGGCGGCGCAGCCGTTCCAGGTCGTGTCCGACTACGAGCCCGCCGGTCACCAGCCGCAGGCGATCGCCGCGCTGTCCGAGGGAATCAAGTCGGGCGAACGGTTCCAGACCTTGCTCGGCATCACCGGGTCGGGCAAGTCCGCCACGATCGCGTGGACGATCGAGCAGACGCAGCGCCCCACGCTGATCCTCGCGCCCAACAAGTCGCTCGCCGCGCAGTTGGCGCAGGAGATGCGCGAGTTCTTCCCGCACAACCGGGTCGAGTACTTCGTCAGCTACTACGACTACTACCAGCCCGAGGCCTACATCCCGAGCAGCGACACGTTCATCGAGAAGGACTCCTCGATCAACGACGACATCGATCGTCTGCGGCACTCGGCGACCGCGGCGCTGCTCACCCGCAAGGACGTCATCGTCGTCGCCTCGGTGTCGTGCATCTACGGCATGGGCAACCCCGAGGAGTATCGGGGCAACCTGCTCGACCTCAACGTCGGGGTCGACTACGACATGCGCAACATCCTGCGGCGCCTCGTCGACATGCAGTACGACCGCAACGACATGACGCTCGGGCGGGGCAACTTCCGCGTGCGTGGCGACACGATCGAGGTGCATCCCGCGTACGAGGAGTCGGTGCTGCGCATCGAGATGTTCGGTGACACGGTCGACCGCATCACCACGATCGACCCGCTCACGGGTGAGACGCTGCGGGTGCTCGAACGCGCCCACGTGTTCCCCGCCACCCACTACGTCACCGGCAACGAGCGCATGGCGCGGGCGATGGGCAAGATCGAACACGAACTGCAGGTGCGCCTGAAGGAGTTCGAAGAGGACGGCAAGCTGCTCGAAGCGCAGCGGTTGCGGATGCGCACCCAGTACGACCTCGAGATGATGAGCGAGGTCGGCTACTGCAACGACATCGAGAACTACTCGATGCACATCGACGGGCGCGACTACGGCGAGCCGCCGTTCACCCTGCTCGACTACTTCCCCGACGACTACCTCCTGGTGATCGACGAGAGCCACGTCGCGGTCCCGCAGCTCCACGGCCAGTTCGCCGGCGACCGCAGCCGCAAGGACGTGCTCGTCGAGCACGGATTCCGGCTGCCGTCGGCTCGCGACAACCGCCCGCTCACGTTCGAGGAGGTCCTCGAGCGGATCAACCAGTGCGTGTTCTTGTCGGCGACGCCCGGCGAGTACGAGCTGCGGGTCTCCGATCGCGTGGTCGAGCAGATCGTCCGCCCGACCGGGCTGGTCGACCCGGAGGTGGTCGTCAAGCCCACCAAGGGTCAGATCGACGACCTGATCGAGCTCGTCAACGACCGCGTCACGAAAGGCGAGCGCGTCCTCGTCACGACGCTCACCAAGAAGATGGCGGAGGACCTCACCGACTACCTGCTCGAGCAGGGGCTGCGAGTGCGATACCTGCACTCCAACATCGACACCATCCAACGCATCGAGATCCTGCGGGCCTTGCGCTTGGGCGAGTTCGACGTCCTGGTCGGCATCAACCTCCTGCGCGAGGGGCTCGATCTGCCGGAGGTGTCGCTGGTGTGCATCCTCGACGCCGACAAGGAGGGCTTCCTGCGCTCCGAGACCTCGCTGATCCAGATGATCGGCCGCGCCGCTCGCAACGTCGCCGGTCAGGTCGTCATGTACGCCGATCGCATGACCGACTCGATGACCCGGGCGATCAGCGAGACACAGCGCAGGCGTCAGCTCCAGCTGGCGTACAACACCGAGCACGGCATCGACCCCCAGACCGTGCGCAAGGCCGTCGGCGACATCCTCTCGATGCTGCGCCCCGACGGCACCGCACCCGTCCCGGGAAAGGACCGCCGTCGTCAGCGCGAGCGCACCAAGGTCCAACAGGAGCTCAAGTCGCTCCCGCAGCAGGAGCTCGGGCGACTCGTCCAGACCCTCGAAGAGGAGATGCACGAGGCGGCTGCCGAGCTGCGCTTCGAGTACGCCGCCCGCCTCCGCGACGAGATCAACGAGCTGCGGCGCGAGCTCCGCGACGCCAAGTGACCGGCGCCGCCACCGGGTTCACCAATCGCGGACGCCGCGGGTGGGGTAGCGGACCTCGCTGCGCACCGTCCCGTCGAGTCGCCACTTCCTGATCGCCGGTGCCCCGAACGCGTCGTCCTGACGCCGGCCGTAGCGGTAGTGCTCCTCGTAGCGCAGTTCGCCGTTGGCGAAGAAGCCGCGGACCGCTGCCTTCCCGGGTTCGGGGTCGTGGAGCCGGCCCAGGTGGTAGTAGCGCTCCTGCTTGACCTGGCCGTCGTGGCGCAGGCGGACGTGGGCCGGCGTGCGGCGGGACGGGTTCTCGAGTCGACCGCGGGAATACCAGGACACGGCGACGACCCGGCCGTCCTCGACATGACGGACGCGGCCGGTGTAGTCGGCCGGGATCTCCGACTCGGCGCGCACGTCGACGCTGTTGACGACGCGGAACGACACCGAGTTGGGGAACAGGTCCACGATTGATCATCGACGCCTTCGCCACCGTGCTTGAGCAGGACGTTCGCGCATCGGGCGATCACTCCCATCGGCGGACGAGGTCGCCGAGCGAGGTGCCCTGTTTCCCCGTGCGCTCGATGAGCACGGCGGTGCCCAGCAGCGCCGCGCCGCCGACGGCGAACCACGCCCACGTGGGGATCGCCCGGAGGTCCGAGCCGGTCGCCACGAAGGTGGTCGCGACGGTCAGGGCGGTGCCGCCGACCAGCGGTGCGGCGAGCCGTCGCCACGCACCGGCCGCGACCGACCCGAGCGCGATGGCCAGGGTGAGCGGGAGCGCCCACTCCGTGTCGCGCTCGATCTGGACCGGCAGCAGCCACAGCGAAGCGACCACCAGCATCGGCGAGTACGCCAGCCAGGTCGGGGTCGGCGCGGCGCGGCGGGCGGCCACGCCACCGAGCAGGGCCAGCGCCGTCGTGACTGCGAGCCACACGTCGATGACCCGGATGTCGGCGGGTTCGAGCAGCTCGACGAACCACTCGTGCAGACCCGAGGTGAACCACCAGCTGACGATTCCGCCCGTCGCGACGAGGGCCCCAGAGGCGGTGACCCAGCGGGTTCGGTGCAGCAGCCCGGCGATGGCGAGCTGCCCGCCCACGACGACGATCGACGCCGACACCCATGACGGGTGGACGTCGAGCCACGGCGAGATCAGGAGCACTGCGCCGGCGGTCCACGAAGCGGCGTCGAGCTCGGTTCGGCGACCGATGGTGAGGGTCGCGCCGGTCAGGACCACCCCGGCCACCATGGTCAGGCCGATGAACTCCTCGGCGGTGAGCGGGAGGGTGCCGGCGGCGGCCGCCAGCGCGGCGACGGCGGCGGCCGCCGCGAGCGATGAGGCGAGGCGGGAGCGATGGACCGTGCCCGCGACCGCGAACGCGCCGCTCGTCGCGACCCATCCGAGCCAGTAGCCGTCCGGCAGGGCGCGGGCCGCCGCGATCGTGTCGAGCGTGCCGACTCCGACGATGGCCAGGAGTACGCCGCCCCAGGCCACGAACCGCCGGTCGAGCACCATCACCCCGGCCGCCGCCACCGCAGTGCTGATCAGGGAGACCGTCGCCGGCCACCGGTCGACGAGCTCGGTCGCCGCGCCGGTCGCGGCGAGGGTCACGACCGCCATCTCGATCCAACCCATCCAGTGGTTGTCGGCGGCACGGCGCGCCCGCCACGAGAGCACCACCGCGGTGAGGACGGCCAGCAACGTCACGCTGGCGACGATGTCGCCGGCGCGGCCAGCTCCGTCGCTGACGGTCACCGTGAACAAGGCCCACGCCGCCGGGACGTAGACGGCGATCGGGTGGAGGCGGCGACTGAGGAACCCGGCGACGCCCGTCGCGGCGATCGCGACGGCGGCAACCGGGATCGCGGCGACCTGGAGCGCGAGCAGGACGGCGACGACGGCGGCGGCCACGGCGGCGATGCCGACGTCGACCAACCTGCGATCGTCACGATGCCAGCGCAAGGTCGCCAGCGCGACGGCGAACCCGGTCACGACCGCTGGCAGGGCGGCCGCCCGGCCGACGTCGTTCCAGGCCGCCACGGCGACCAGGAGCGGTGCGATCCACGCGCCGACGGCCACCGCTGCGGCCACCGCGTCGATACCGGTCGCGATCTGGCGTCGGAGCCGGTCGGACGGCATCATCCACCAGCCGAGCTCGGCGGCGATCACGGCGAGCCCCGGTAGGCACCACCAGGCCACCGCGGGACCGTCGATCGCGGCCAGCCCGGTCACGGCACCGACGATCGGGGAGGCGACGGCGGCGAGCATCAGCCCGTTGTTGCGCCGCCGCAGCGCCACGATGCCGAGCACCATCGCCGCGACCACGCCCACGATCGGACCCGACCAGCTGAGCCGTTCGCCGATCAGTCCGGCGCGGGCGAACGTCCCGGCACCGATGCCGGCGTCCGCCAACGCGGTCAGGGCGGGGGACAGGACCGCCACGGTCGCGAGACCCGCGGCCCGCCGCTCGGCGCCGTACGCCAGCAGCGCGAGCGCCATCAGCGCTCCGATCAATCCGCCGGTCGTGCCGGTGATCTCGCCGAGCCCGGTCGCCGCGAGCGAGATCGCGATCACTTGACCGAGGTGGAGCGTCGTGGAGCGCCAGCGCCGAGCCTGGTACTCGCTGGCGACCGCCGCCAGCGCGCCGCCCGCGAGCAGGCACGTCGGCCACGTGAACTCGAACAGCGACATCCCGGCGATGCCGATCGCCGCGGTGAGGAAGGTGCCGACGTGGGCGATGACGTCGGCGGAGGTGGGCACGAGACGGCGCAATCGTTCGGAGGCGAACAGGAGGCCGCCGGTCGCCAGGACGAGTCCGGCGAACCGGATGCCGCGACCGAGCGTGTCCCACGTGCTCACGACCAGGATCCCGGCGGCGACGAGCACGAGCGCTCCGCCCACGATCGCGACCCAGGCCGCGGCCGGCACCGCGCTCCGCCGGCGCCGCTCGCCCGCGGACTCAGGTGGCGGCAGGGGCGGTGCGGGCTCGACCATGTGTTCGTCGTCCGACGGCGGCGCAGGTGCGGGCAGCGGGGGAGACCAGCTCATAGGCCCATGGTGAACCGCTTCGTACGGAGCCGAAATCGGTCGAATCCCCCAGGCCGCCCTGGGGGACACCCAGCCGACGCGCAGGGGCTCGCTCGATCCGGCTTCGCCGGTCGGCGAAGCCCGAACGAATCAGTCGAGCCCGTGTTCGACCGCGTAGCGGACGAGGTCGCTCCGGCGGCTGAGGTGGAGTTTGCCGAGGATGTTGCGCACATGGTTCTCGGCGGTCTTCGGGGCGATGTCGAGCGCGCCGCCGATCTCCTTGTACGTCTTGCCCCGGGCGACGTACTGCAACACCTCGCGCTCGCGTTCGGTCAGCGGGTTGGCGTCCGCGGCCTTGGCGAGCCGGCGGAACTCGCCGAGGACGAGGGCCGCGAGCGACGGCGAGAAGACCGGTTCGCCGGCGGCGGCCGCATGCAGTGCGGCGCGCAGGTCGTCAACGGGCGTGGATTTCACGAGGTATCCCGCGGCGCCGGCGGCGACGGCGTCGAGTAGGTCGCGTTCGGCCTCGCTCACGGTGAGGATCACGATCGGGCACACGGTGGCGCACCGCTCGACGACGGCGAGCCCTCCGCCACGCGGCATGTGCAGGTCGCAGACGACGAGGTCGGGCGAACGGGCCGTGATGACGTCGACTGCGCCCTCCGCGTCGTCGGCTTCGCCCACGATCTGGAAGTCGGGCTCGAGCTCCCGCCGCAGCCCCGAGCGGACGAGCTCGTGGTCGTCCGCCAGCACGGTGCGGATCGGTTCGCGCGAGGTGGTCATCGGTCCGATCCTGTCATCCGGCCGGGCTCTCGGCGCGGCTCCAGATGCAGACCTCGGTGCCCCCACCCGCGGCGCTCGTGATCTCGACCCGTCCCCCGATCGACTCGACGCGACCGATGACCGACTCGTCGAGGCCGTGCGACGTCCGCGCCGCGGCGACGTCGAAGCCCTCCCCGTCGTCGACGACGCTCGCGAAGACGTGGCCGGCATCGTCGGTCTCGGCGAACACGACGATGCGTCCGGCGCCGGCGTGCTCGAGCGCGTTGGCCACCGCCTCGCCGACGGCGCGGGCGATCATGTCCTGGTGGGCCGGTACCAGCCGGCACCCGTCGTCGAGCACGCTCACGGACACGGCGGCGTCGCCGTCGCGGTCGCGCCGGACGCGCTCGACCTCCGAGCGGATGCGGGTCTCCAGATCGGCGACCGTCCGGGCTGCGCTGCCGAACAGGAACGCGCGGAGGTCGCGGTCGGCCACCCGCGCCGCGGCGGCCAGCTCGGGATCGGTGGCGGCCGTGCGCCGCTCGACGAGGGCCAGGGTCTGCAGCACGGTGTCGTGCAGGACCCGTCCGACCTCGTCGCGGGCACGTCGATCAGCGATCTCCCCCTCGACCCGTTTGAGCAGACCCGCCTGCCAGCCGAACACCAGCCCGCAGGCCGCGAAGAACAAGCTCGTGGCGACGAACGAGACGATGTGACGCGTGGCGAACTCGGGGAAGTCGTTGAGCACTGCGCCGAGCCATTCGGCGGGGCCGAGCGCGAGGCCGAGCAGCCCGGCGACGACGGGCCCGAACGCCACGCCGGCGCTCGCCATCGCGAGCAGCGGGAATTGGGTGGCGATGCTCTGGGTGGTCTCGAACACGTGACCCGGTTCGAACACGTAGCCGTCGACGATGCTCAGCCCGATGGCCATGCCCACCTCGGTGGCGACGAACGGCAGGTGCATGAGGCGGGCCGGAGCGAGCCGAACCAGCGCGGTGCTGGCCGCGGTCACGCCGAACGCCGCCCCGACCGCCAACCACGCGACCACCGGATGACGGAGGGCACTGCCGCTCACGGCGACGATGCCCACCATCCACGCCCACGCGAGCCACCGCGCCAGCACGAGCGCCTTGAGGACCGTGAGCGCTGTCGGGAACAGCTCGGGTCTCGGCGTCAGGGCGGGGAACCGGTCCACCCCGACAGTGTCGCACCGGTCGGATCGCCGGCACGGGAACGAAAGGGGCGACCGCGGGCCGATCAGCCCTCGACGCCGGTCCGGAGCGGGACGAACCGGACTCGTCCGACCACCTCGGTGAGGTCGCCCTCCGCCGTTCGGGTGACGCGGCGGAGCTCCTCGACGCCGTCGCCGACCGGCATGACGAGGCGGCCGCCGGGAGCGAGCTGCTCGAGCAGCGCCGGCGGGATCGCGGGGGCGGCGGCGGTGACGCTGATGGCGTCGTACGGCGCTCCGGGCGGGTGGCCGCGGTTGCCGTCACCGACGACGACGTCGACCCGCTCGCCGTAGTCCGCGAGCCGCTCTGCGGCAGCGGTCGCGAGCGCCGTGATGCGCTCGACGGTGGTGACGTGGGCGGCGAGCTCGGCGAGCACCGCGGCGCCGTAGCCCGAGCCCGTTCCGACCTCGAGCACCCGATCGGTCGGGCGGAGCTGCAGCGACTCTGCCATCAGGGCGACGATGTAGGGCTGGGAGATGGTGACGTCGTGCCCGATCGAGAGCGGATGATCGGCGTAGGCGTCCGCGATCGATGCGCCGGGCACGAACCGGTGCCGGGGCACTCGCGTCATGGCATCGAGCACGCGCTCATCGGTGATGTCGCGGCGGGCGAGTTGGTGGCGGACCATTCGGGCTCGCCACTCACGGGCGATCGTGTCCCTCACACCATCAGGCTAGACGCGAAACGATCGTACGCATGTTCGATCCGCCCGACTAGGCTCGTTGCCGTGACGGCATCCACGACCGATTCATCCGATCTCGCCACAGGCCCGTGGCGACCGGCTCGGTAGCCTCGCCCACGATGGCTTCCCGCACGAGCGCGAAGCGGACCGGGCCGGTC
>JBFHJC010000146.1:0-8108 GCA_041596155.1 Ilumatobacter sp.
AAGCGCAGCACGTCGACCACGACGAGCACGTCGCAGCAGCGCGCCAGCGCAGCGAGCCCCGCCGCACCCCAATCGAACCGATAGGCGAAAGGGGACTGGCTGGCGTCGGCCTCGTGGAGACCGGTGCTCACCAGTGGTTCCAGCGGCTGACCTCGGTCGCCGGCAGCCGCTTGGCGAGCTTGAAGTCGGTGCCCACGGTGTAGGCGATCGGGAACAGCCCGGCCTGGCTGTATCGGTCGTGCGGGATCCCGAGCAGCTCGGCGGCGCGCTCGTCGCCGCCGTTGACCAGGTGCAGCGTCGTCCACGCCGACCCGAGGCCGCGCTCGCGGAGGGCCAGCATGAAGCTCCACGCCGCCGGGAGCAGCGAGCCCCAGAACGAAGCGCTCGCCGCCGGGTCGGGGCCCGGCTTGCCCTCGAGGCACGGGATCATGAGGACCGGTGCACGATGGAAGTGCTCGGCGAGGTACGACGCCGAGTCGACGACGCGGTCCATGCGGTCGCTGCGCGGGTCGGCGGGGTCGTAGGTCGGCCGCGGCATCTTCCGGTACATGTCGAAGTTCGGCTGGTAGATGTCGCGCAGGGCGAGCTTCGTGTCGTCGTCGTCGACGAACACCCACATCCAGCCCTGCCGGTTGGAGCCGGTGGGTGCTTGCAGCGCCAGCTCGAGGCACTCCATCACCAGCTCGCGCTCGACGGGACGTTCGAAGTCCAGCCGCTTGCGGACGGAGCGGGTCGTGGCGAGGACCTCGTCGGCCGACAGGTTGAGTCGCATCGATCAAGTCTGGCAGACGGTCACCCGGCCGGGTCGAGGCGCCGCTGCGTGCCGGGTCGGCCGATCCTGCGACACTGGCACACATGTCCGACCGCGTCATCGTCACGATCAACGACGGCATCGCCGACGTCCGCTTCAACCGGCCCGACAAGCGCAACGCCCTCGACGGCGAGCAGTTCGCCGCCATCGAGGAAGCCGGGGAGATGCTCAAGACGGCGGAGGGAGTGCGCGCCGTCGTGCTCTCGGGCGAGGGCGAGTCGTTCTGTGCCGGACTGGACTTCGCGATGTTCTCGGGCATGGCTGAGGGGGCCGGCACCCGCAGCGATCGAGGTAACCCGGGCGACCTGCCCGACGGGCGCATCACCCACCGCGGTCAGCAGATCTGCTGGGTATGGCAGGAGCTGCCCATGCCGGTGATCGCCGCCGTGCACGGTCACGCGCTCGGCGGTGGCTTCCAGATCGCGATGGGCGCCGACATCCGCATCGCCCATCCCGACACGAAGTGGTCGGTGCGCGAGGTGCACTGGGGGCTCGTGCCCGACATGACCGGCACGTTCATGCTGTCGCGCCTCGTGCGGTCCGACGTCGCCCGCGAGCTCACCTACACCGCCCGGATGGTCGACGGGCGTGAGGCCTACGAGCTCGGCCTGGTCACCAGGTTGAGCGAGCAGCCCTACGACGACGCCATGGCACTGGCGCGCGAGATCGCCGGACGCAGCCCCGGGGCGGTGCGCGGCTCGAAGGCGCTGTTCAACCGGCTGTTCACCGAGGGCGCGGCCGAACAGTTCGCGATGGAGCGCGAGGTGATCGGCGCCCAGATCGGTAGCCCCAACCAGGTCGAGGCGATCAAGTCGAACATGGAGCGTCGGCCCCCGGCGTTCACGGATTGACGCTCCTTCGCCGCTGCGCCGCGCGTGTTCGCCGGCGCCGCTGGCCTTCGCCGCTCGCCCGCTTCGGTGGCGCGAGTGGTCGAGAGGTCGACCCGGCCGCGAGTTGCGTCAGACACGACTCACGGCGGGAGCACCTAGACGCAGAGGCCGCCGACGACGCCGCGGGCGCACGTCTCCCACGCGGTGGCGCGGACGAGGCCGCCCTCGCTGATCCACACAGCCCACGAGGTCGAGAGGAACGCATCGTCGAAGGCCGGGACGTCGACGATGATCAGCGTCAGACCCCGCCCGGCGGCGGCGCGGCGCACCGCCACGGGCGCCTCCGCCTCCGGATCGCCGAGCTGGGCGACGAGCAGGCCCTCGACCGTGTCGGGATCGGCCGCGCCGCCCAGCCACTCGCGCACGGTGGCGGTCTCGTCGCGCAGCTCGATCGAGTCGGGTGACGACAGGGCGAGGTCGACGGACGGGATCGGGAGCGCCGCCTCGTTCAGGTCGTCGCCGACGCCGAACGGGGCACAGCGGTCGATGCCATCGGGCAGGCCGGCACACGGCACGGCGGTGCCGCCGTCGATCACGTTCCATCCCTCGTCGCCGAGCGCGAGCAGGGCGCCGCCGCCGTCTCGGCCACCCTCCTGCAGGAGCACGCCGGCGAACGTGACGAAGGCGTCGTTGCCGACGCACACCATGCCGATCGTGACCTGGGCCCGCAGCCCGACGGTGCCGGCGATCGTGGCGAACGGTGACGTGCACCCGCTGGCGCGCAACGCCCACGTCGGCTCCATCCGTTCGAGCGTGACCGCGCCGACGTCCGGCCCGGCTTCGACGTGCCACGGGGTGATACCTGCGAGCGCGACGAAGCGCACGGTCGTGCCGCCCTCGCCGCACCACTCCTGCCAGCGCTCGATGTCGGGGCCGACGACCGCCAGGCAGCGGATGCGGTTGCCGTCGACGTCGATCTCGCCGTCGTAGACCGCTGTGGCATCGACCGCCGCCACGCGCGCCAGCGTGAACGGGTGATCGGGAAAGGCGCGCGACGTGGCGGTCCACGTGTCGCCCGAGGGTGGGTCGAGCACCGTCGTGGGGGGCGGTGGGGGTTCGGTCGTGGTGGTCGTGTTCTCGGCCACGGTCGTGTCCGGTGGCATCGTCGTGTCGGGCGGCACCGTCGTGTCAGCAGGCGCCGTCGTGGCGGGCAGCGGCTCGAGCGTCGTGGGGGTCGTCAGCTCGTCGTCGCCTCGCGAACCGGTCCAGAGCAGGACGCCGATCACGAGCACCAGCGCCGCGACGCCGCCGAGCGCCACGAGGACGAGGGTCGATCGCGGCGGGCGTTCCTCAGGCGGCGTGACCGGCACGTTCATCGGTGGCTCCTGTTCGGCGAGGGGGTTCGGGGGGACTCGACGCCGATCGTATTTCGTCTGACAGCCGCGATCCCGTAGACTGGGTCATTCCAATCGGGCCAGCGTCGTCCCGACTCCACAAGCCAACCCCCGACCTCGTGGATGTGCACATGCTGACGACCCCTGGCCGATCGGGCCTGTACGACCCGCGTTTCGAACATGACTCCTGTGGCGTGTCGTTCGTCGCGCACATGGGCGGCCACCGTTCGAACGAGTTGGTCCGCACCGGCCTGCGGGCGCTGACCAACCTCGAGCATCGCGGCGCGACCGGCGCCGAGCCCGACACGGGCGACGGCGCCGGCATCCTGCTCCAGGTGCCCGATCGGCTCCTGCGGGCCACCGTCGAGTTCGATCTGCCGCCGGCGGGAGCGTACGCGGCCGGCGTCGTGTTCCTGCCGGCGGCCGACGGGCCGCGCGAGAAGGCCCAGTCGCAGATCGAGGCGATCGTCGGGGAGGAAGGCCTCGTCGCGCTCGGGTGGCGCGACGTGCCGGTCGACCCGTCCTGTCTCGGCGCGACGTCGCGGGCGGCGATGCCCTCGTTCCGCCAGGTGTTCGTGGCGTCGCCCGACGGTGAGACCGGTCTCGACCTCGATCGGCGGGTGTACGTCGCCCGCAAGCGCATCGAGCACGAGCTCACCGGCGAGCTCGAGTCGTACGTCGCGTCGCTGTCGGCGCGCACCATGGTCTACAAGGGGATGCTCACGACGCCCCAGCTCAGCCAGTTCTTCGGCGACCTCACGGACGATCGGATCGAGAGCGCACTGCTGCTCGTCCACTCGCGGTTCTCGACCAACACGTTCCCGTCGTGGCCGCTCGCCCACCCGTACCGGTACGTCGCCCACAACGGCGAGATCAACACCGTCCAGGGCAACCAGAACTGGATGCGGGCGCGCGAGGCGATGGCGGCGACCCCGCACCTGCCGAACCTGGCCAAGGCGTTCCCGATCTGCACGCCGGGCGCGTCCGACACCGCCCGCTTCGACGAGGTGCTCGAGCTGTTGCACCTCGCCGGTCGACCGCTGCACCACGCCGTCATGATGATGATCCCCGAGGCGTGGGAGAACAACGACGAGATGGACGCCGACCGGCGGGCCTTCTACCGCTTCCACGCGAGCGTCATGGAGCCGTGGGACGGCCCGGCGAGCGTCACGTTCACCGACGGCACCGTGATCGGCGCCGTGCTCGACCGCAACGGCCTGCGGCCCAGCCGCTACTGGGTCACCGACGACGACCTCGTGATCATGGCGTCGGAGGTCGGCGTGATCGACGTCGACCCGGCGAAGGTCGTGGGGAAGGGGCGCCTCCAGCCCGGCAAGATGTTCCTGATCGACACCCGTGAGGGCCGCATCATCGACGACGAGGAGATCAAGAACACCCTCGCGGCCGAGCACCCCTACGAGCAGTGGCTGCGCGACGGCATGGTGGAGCTCGACGAGCTCCCCGCACGCGAGCACGTCGTGTTCAGCCACGACAGTGTGCTGCGCAAGCAGCAGATGTTCGGCTACACCCACGAGGAGCTGAAGGTCATCGTCGCCCCGATGGCGCGCGAGGGCAAGGAGCCGATCGGCTCGATGGGCACCGACACGCCGATCGCCGTGCTGTCCGAGCGGCCCCGGCTCTTGTTCGACTACTTCGCCCAGCTGTTCGCCCAGGTCACCAACCCGCCCCTCGACGCGATCCGCGAGGAGGTCGTCACGGCGGTGTCGTCGACGATCGGTCCCGAGGACAACGTGCTGCGGCCCGGACCCGAGAGCTGTCGCCAACTCGCCCTGCCGTTCCCGATCCTCGACAACGACGAGTTGGCCAAGATCATCCACGCCAACGACGACGGGCAGTTCCCGGGGCTCACCGCGCACGTGGTCAAGGGTCTGTATCGCGTCGCCGGCGGCGGTGCGGCGCTCCGGTCGTCGCTCGACGCGATCTTCACGGAGGTCTCGTCGGCGATCGAGCGCGGTGCGCGCGTCATCGTGCTGTCCGACCGCAACGCCGACTCGGTCGAGGCGCCGATCCCGTCGCTGCTGCTCACCGCGGCGGTGCACCACCATCTCGTGCGCACCAAGCAGCGCACCAAGGTCGGCCTCGTCGTCGAGTGCGGCGACGCCCGCGAGGTGCACCACATGGCGTTGCTGATCGGGTACGGCGCCGGCGCCATCAATCCGTACCTGGCGTTCGAGTCGATCGAGGATCTGATCCGCGAGGGCTTCCACGGGCTCGGCGGCATGGACCCGCACGTCGCCGTGAAGAACTACATCAAGGCCTGTGGCAAGGGCGTGCTGAAGGTGATGTCGAAGATCGGCATCTCGACGGTCGCGTCGTACACGGGCGCCCAGATCTTCGAGGCGATCGGCCTCGGCGAGGAGCTCGTCGACACCTACTTCACGGGCACCGTCAGCCGCCTCGGCGGCATCGGCCTCGACCAGATCGCCACGGCGGTCCGCGCCCGGCACGCCGTCGCCAATCCGACCCGCCCGGCCGAGCGAGCCCACCGCAAGCTCGAGCTCGGCGGCGAGTACCAGTGGCGGCGCGAGGGGGAGTACCACCTGTTCAACCCCGAGACGGTCTTCAAGCTCCAGCACGCCACTCGGGCCGGTCGCTACGAGATCTTCAAGGAGTACAGCCGGCTCGTCGACGACCAGTCGCGACACCTCGCGACGCTCCGCGGGCTGTTCAGGTTCCGCGACGCCGCGTCGTTCGGGCGCGAGCCGATCGACATCGACGAGGTCGAGCCGATCGACGAGATCGTCAAGCGGTTCTCGACCGGGGCGATGTCGTACGGCTCGATCTCCGCGGAGGCCCACGAGACACTCGCCATCGCCATGAACCGGCTCGGCGCCAAGTCGAACACCGGCGAGGGCGGCGAGGACGCCGACCGCCTCTACGACCCCGAGCGCCGTTCTGCGATCAAGCAGGTCGCGTCCGGTCGCTTCGGCGTCACCGCCGAGTACCTGACGAACTCCGACGACCTCCAGATCAAGATGGCCCAGGGCGCGAAGCCCGGCGAGGGCGGCCAGCTGCCCGGCCAGAAGGTGTGGCCGTGGATCGCGAAGACCCGGTACTCGACGCCGGGTGTGGGGCTCATCTCGCCCCCGCCGCATCACGACATCTACTCCATCGAGGATCTCAAGCAGCTGATCCACGACCTGAAGAACGCCAACCCCAGCGCCCGCGTCCACGTGAAGCTGGTGTCCGAGGTCGGTGTCGGAACGGTCGCCGCCGGCGTCTCGAAGGCCAAGGCCGACGTCGTGCTCATCTCGGGCCACGACGGCGGCACCGGCGCCTCGCCGCTCAACTCGCTCAAGCACGCCGGTACGCCCTGGGAGCTCGGCCTGGCCGAGACCCAGCAGACGTTGTTGGTCAACGGGCTGCGCGATCGCATCGTCGTGCAGTGCGACGGCCAGCTCAAGACCGGCCGCGACGTCATGGTCGCCGCCCTCCTCGGCGCCGAGGAGTTCGGCTTCGCCACCGCGCCGCTCGTCGTGTCGGGCTGCATCATGATGCGGGTCTGCCACCTCGACACCTGCCCGGTGGGCGTGGCGACGCAGAACCCCGAGCTGCGGGCCCGGTTCGACGGCAAGGCCGAGTACGTCGTGAACTTCATGCAGTTCATCGCCGAGGAGGTCCGCGAGCTGCTCGCCCAGCTCGGGTTCCGCACCCTCGAGGAGGCCGTCGGCCGGGTCGACGCGCTCGACACCGCCCGCGCCGTGCACCACTGGAAGGCCGACGGGCTCGACCTGTCGCCGATCCTCCACCAGCCCGAGTCCCCCTGGGAGCAGGACCTGTTCTGCTCGAAGACCCAGGACCACGGTCTCGACGACGCCCTCGACAACTTCCTCATCGAGCAGGCGGCGGCATCGCTCGCTGCGGCCGAGAAGATCGAACTCGAGCTGCCGATCCAGAACCTCAACCGCACGGTCGGCACGATGCTCGGCCACGAGATCTCGAAGCGCTACGGCGAGCGGGGTCTTCCCACCGACACCATCCAGGTCAAGTTCACCGGTTCCGCCGGCCAGAGCTTCGGCGCCTTCGTGCCACGTGGCGTCACCATGCGCCTCTTCGGCGACGCCAACGACTACCTGGGCAAGGGCTTGTCCGGCGGCCGCCTCGTGGTACGTCCCCCGGACGACAGCCACCCGGCGCTGGTCGCCGAGGAGAACATCATCGCCGGCAACGTCATCCTCTACGGGGCGACGAGCGGCGAGGTCTACGTGCGTGGCGTCGTGGGCGAGCGCTTCTGCGTCCGCAACTCGGGCGCCACCGCCGTGGTCGAGGGCGTGGGCGACCATGCCTGCGAGTACATGACCGGCGGTCGTGCCGTGGTGCTCGGCGGCACCGGGCGCAACTTCGGCGCCGGGATGTCGGGCGGCATCGCCTACGTGTACGACCCCGACGACGTGTTCCACCGGAACCTCAACAACGAGATGGTCGACCTCGACCCGCTCGACGAGGCCGACGCCGAGTGGCTGCGCGACACCATCCGCACCCATCTGACCGAGACCAACTCCGCGGTGGCCCAGCGCCTCCTCGATCGGTGGCACACCAACGTGCGCCACTTCAAGAAGGTCATGCCCAAGGACTACAAGCGCGTGCTCGAAGCCGCCCGGGCAGCCCGGGCCGAGGGCCGCGACGAAGACGACGCGATCATGGCCTCGGCGGCAGGCTGAGAGAGGACGAGAAGATGGCCGACATCAAGGGTTTCCTGAAATACGACCGTGAGTTGCCGGAGTACCGGCCGGTTCCCGTGCGCCTGCGCGACTGGAAGGAGGTCTACGAGGACTTCCCCGAGGACCACCTGAAGAACCAGGCCGCGCGCTGCATGGACTGCGGCATCCCGTTCTGCAACAACGGCTGCCCGCTCGGGAACATCATCCCCGACTGGAACGACCTCGTGTACCGGGGCCGCTGGAAGGACGCCATCGAGCGCCTCCACGCCACCAACAACTTCCCCGAGTTCACCGGGCGCCTCTGCCCGGCCCCGTGTGAAGGCGCGTGCGTCCTGGGGATCAACCAGGACCCGGTCACCATCAAGCAGGTCGAGGTCGAGATCATCGACCG
>JBFHJC010000147.1:0-8096 GCA_041596155.1 Ilumatobacter sp.
CGGTCGACCGAGGCGTTGGGACCGATTACCGCGATGTGGCCGAGATCGGCGGGCAGCGGGAGGACGGGCGCGCCGTCGACGTCGTCGTTGATCAGCAGCACCGTTCCGGCAATCGCGGCGCGACGGGTGAGCGCTCGCTCCTCGGGGACGTCCGCAGACTCCTCGGCCGCGTCGGCGTCGCGCTCGTCGGCATGGACGCGGTTGACCAGCACCAGCACGTCGCGGACGAGCGCGTCGACCTGGGCCTCGGCGACCTCGCCGCGCTCGACGGCTGCCTCGAGATGGCGTCCGTACACCCGCACCGGCGCGGGCATCTCGATGTTCAGGCCGGCGTTCGCCGCCGGCGCGGTGTGGTGGACGCCGAACCAGTCGGAGACGACCACGCCGTCGAAGCCCCATTCGGTCCGCAGGATGTCGGTCAGCAGTCGACGGCTCTCGGCGCAGTGCTCGCCCTCCAGCTTGTTGTACGCGCTCATCACGCCCCACGGCTCGGCTTCCACGACCACTCGCTCGAACGGGCGCAGGTACAACTCGCGCAGGGGCCGCTCGTCGACGCGCACGTCGACGGTCATCCGCTCGATCTCGGTGTCGTTGCACACGAAGTGCTTCACCGTGACGGCGACTTCGTTGCGCTGCACGCCGCGGACGTATGCGACGCCGAGCGCCCCGGACAGCTCGGGGTCCTCGCTGTAGCACTCGAACGTCCGACCGCCCACCGGCGTCCGGTGCAGGTTGACCGTCGGGCCGAGCAGCACGTGGGCGCGCTTGCGACGTGCCTCACGACCGAGGAGGTCGCCGATCTCGCCGAGCAGCTCGGGGTCCCACGTCGCCCCGAGGGTGATGCCCGACGGAACCACCACGCCGGGTGTCCCCGACGAGCCGTGTCCCTCGCCGCGGACGCCCGTCGGACCGTCGCTCATCTTCAGCTGGGGGATCCCCGCGTGGGGAAACGCCTTCGTTCGCCAGTTCGTCTCGCCCGCGACGAGACGGCACTTCTCGTCGAGCGAGAGTGCGGAGAGTGCGGCATCGATGTCGATCACGTCGAGATGATGGCACGGCGCCGCAGGTCGGACGAGTTCGCAGGATGCGGAGCGGTTCCCACCTCAAGTCACGGAAGTGCCGGGCCGAAAGACACTGCGTGAGTACCACCGAACACCACATCGGCGAGGCCGCGAGCGACGTGGTCTCGATCGCGCCGATGGACGTCGGCGGGCTGACGGACACGACCGTGCCCAGCGGCTGGATGGTCGACCTGCCGCCTCCGCCGCCGGGCGACGTGTTCGACGCCGGAGTGTTGCGGACCGACGAACGACTGGCGCTGCTCGAGGCGATGCCGGTCGCGGTGTTCCTCATCGACGATCTCGCCACCGTGCGCTACGCCAACCGGCGCACCGCCAACATGATGGCGATCCCGGCGACGGAGCTGCTGGGGCGCAACGTCCTCGACTTCGTCTGCGTCGAGGACCTCGACTTCGCCGTGGCGCTCTTCGACGGTGGCCGTCGTTTCGACGGAAGCGTCATGGGGCCGAGCCGGATCCGTTACGTCGACGGCAACGGCGAGCAGCACTGGACCCAGGTGTGGTCGCAGTCGGCGCCACCCGAACTCGGCGGCGAGGGCTTCATCGTCACGCTGACGAGCGAATCGGTACGCGACGTCCTCGCCACGGCCGTCACGTCCGTGGCCACCGACGACGACCTTGACCGCACGCTGCTGGCGATCGCCGAGTCGGCCCGCGCCCTGCCGTTCGAAGCGATCGGGTCCGTGCTGGCGATCGAGCCGGCGATCGACGGTCTGCACCGCCAGTTCCGCATGATCGGCCGCTGGCCGATCGACCACTCCTCGATCAACGCGCTGGGCACGCCGTGGCGCCACGCGGTCGCGGACGAAACCGCCTGTGACATCGACGACGTCGGTACCTCGCAGCTGCCGCCCCGGGCCCGCGACATGCTGCTCGACGCCGGTGTGCGGGCGATGTTCGTGCGTCCGATCCACGGCCCCTCCGGTGAGGTCGAAGGTGTCCTCGTGGTCTTCCGGGACGATGCCGGGGAGGCGACGGCCAACCAGGACGACCACCTCGACGACGCGGCCCGGCTCGCGGGACTGGCGTTCGCGCAGAAGCGTCGACGCCAGGAACTCGAGAGCGCCGCACACCTGGATGCCCTCTCCGGCGTCGCCAATCGAGCCGCGTTCAACGACCGTCTGAACACCGAGCGCCGCGGGAACGACGTGCTCTTCATCGATCTCGACCACTTCAAGGCGGTCAACGACACGTACGGACACGCCATCGGCGACCAGGTCGTCTCCATGGCCGCGGCGCGGATCGTCGACTCGATCCGCCGGGTCGACACCGTCTACCGGACCGGTGGCGACGAGTTCGTCGTGCTGTGCGAGGCGACGGGCGAGGTGCGCTCGGAGCGCGTGGCGATGGCCGAACGGATCATCGAGCGGTTGCAGATCCCCTTCGAGATCGACGGGCACAGCGTGGCGATCGGTGCCACGGTCGGCATCGCCGCGGCCGGGAAACGCTCGCTCGAGTCGACGGTCCGCGCCGCCGACCGGGCGCTGCTCGAGGCGAAGCAGCACCGTCGGTCCAGCTGGTCCCACGCCGACGACTGAGACGACGACCGAGACGACGACCGAACACATGCCGGTTCGCGCGTGGCGCGCGAGCATCGCCACCACCCGTGGAGCCGGTCGCGTAGAGTTGCCGGATGGCTGAGTCTGTTGGGGTGCTCGACCGCGGGCGCGTGGCGGTGATCACCGGTGGTGCGAGCGGCATCGGGCTCGCCGTGGCTGAGCGCCTGCTCGACCGTGGGCTGCGCCTCGTGCTCGCCGACGTCGACGAACCCAAGTTGCGCGCCGTCGAGGCGCGGTTGAGCGAAGGCGGCGGCGAGGTCGCCGGCATCGTCTGCGACACGGCCGATCCTGCGTCGGTCGCCGAGTTGGCGGAACTCACGCTGTCGCGGTTCGGCGGTGCGCACGTGCTGTTCAACAACGCCGGGATCGCCGGGGTCGGCGACGCCTGGTCGGGCGACCTCGAGCTGTGGCGCCGGGTGGTCGACATCAACCTGTTCGGCGTCGTCCACGGCATCCGCTCCTTCCTGCCGATCATGACCGAGCAGGGGCTCGGCCACATCGTCAACACGGCCTCGATGGCCGGCCTGGTGGCGCTGCCGGGCGCCGCGCCGTACAACGCCACGAAGCACGCGGTCGTCGCCATCAGCGAGGGCCTGTACCTGGAGCTCGGCGCGACGGGGTCGCCGGTCGGCGTCAGCGTGCTGTGCCCGGGGTTCGTCAAGACCGACCTCATGGAGAAGGAGCCGTCGGTCGTGGCGAGTCCGATCGGCGAGCTCATCGGCCAGGCACTCGTCGCCGGGGTCGAGACGGGCATCCCCGCCGACGACGTCGCGACCGCCGTGGTCGCCGCGATCGAGTCGGGGCAGTTCTGGATCCTCACCCACGCCGACATGGCGTCGGTCCCGGTGGAGCGGATGCAGCGGGCGGCGGCGGGGATCAACCCGCCGCTGATGGAGGCGACCTGACATGGGAACCTCCACCTCGGAGTTCGGCGTCGGCAAGCGGGAGTCGCACGACTCGAGCGACTTCTACGCCCGGTTCTCCCCGCCCGAGATCAACGACGACGACGTGCTCGGCGAGCCCGGCGAGGTCGACGCGATCCACGTCGGTGACGCCCGGGACATGTCGGAGGTGCCCGACGCGTCGGTCGCCCTGGTGGTCACCTCGCCGCCCTACTTCGCCGGCAAGGCGTACGAGACGGCGCTCGGCGAGGGACACATCCCGGGCGACTACGTCGAGTACCTCGAGATGTTGCGCGACGTGTTCGCCGAGTCGCTGCGCACGCTCGAGCCCGGCGGGCGGCTCGCCGTCAACGTCGCCAACCTCGGTCGCAAACCGTACCGCAGCCTCGCCGCCGACGTCACCACGATCCTGCAGGACGACCTGCGGATGCTCCTGCGCGGCGAGGTCATCTGGCAGAAGCAACGCGGCGCGAGCGGATCGTGCGCGTGGGGGTCGTACCAGTCGCCGGCCAATCCGGTGCTGCGCGACACCACCGAGCGTCTGATCATCGCCAGCAAGGGTCGCTTCGACCGCGTCGGTCGTGGCAGCGACGGCGCCGGCGGTGAGGGGACGCCGACCGTTCCCGGCGACGAGTTCATGGAGGCCACTCTCGACGTGTGGGAGATCCCGGCCGAGAGTGCCACGCGCGTCGGTCACCCGGCGCCGTTCCCGGTGGCCCTGGTCGAGCGGTGCCTGCACCTGTTCACCTACGAAGGTGACATCGTGCTCGATCCGTTCATGGGGTCGGGGACCACCGCGGTCGCGGCGAAACGGACCGGCCGTCACTACATCGGCTACGACACCGACCGATCGTACGTCCGCCAGGCACGCGAACGGGTGGCGTCGCTCGCCCCGACCGACCTCCCCGACCGGCGCACGGTCAAGGAGATGGCGAGGACGCTGCTCGCCGACTGCGGGTTCGACGAGCTGGTCGAGAATCCCCGGATCGCGCCGGGGGTGACGGTCAGCGTGCGCGGCGTCGACGGCGAGGGGCACGCGCAGTACTTCGAGTTCGGTGGCGTGCACACCCCGGCGCGCCCCGGCCTGAGCCGGATCGAAGCGGTCTGGAAGACCATCGCCAAGGCGGCGATCCTGCGGGAGACGGAGCCCGATTCGGCGCTCATCGTCCTCACGTCGGGAACCGTGCGCGGCGGCCCGCTCGCCGCGGCGACCGGCGAGGGCCGGCCGATCGGAGCGGTCGTCGACATGACCCTCCCCGACGCTGCCGAGCGCGTGGGCGCGGCGGTCCGCGAACTCCGACACCGAAGCTGATGGCCGACCCAGCGGCGTCGCCGGGTGGGTCGAACGGTTCGGGGCCGTCCGGACCGCGTCCCGGCGACAACCGCGCCCTGGCGTCGGTGGCGGTCCAGTTCTTCGTCAACGGGCTCGTGGTCGCCTCGTACGTTCCCCGGCTGCCCGAGATCCGCGACCGGATCGAGGTGTCGACCGGGACCCTCGGGATCCTGCTGGCGACGGCGAGCGCACTCGGGCTGATCGGCAGCGCGGCGGTCGGATGGCTGATCGAGTCGTTCGGGACGCGGCGCGTGCTGATCGTCGGCGCACTCGCGCTCGTCACGTCACTCGCGGTGATCGGCCTGGCGCCCACCTGGTGGTGGTTCCTGCTCGGTCTCGTCGGGGTGGGGATCACCGACGTGTTCGTCGACGCCGCGATGAACACGCAGGGTTCGTGGATCAGCGGCCGACGTCGCGTTCCCGTGATGAACCGCCTGCACGGGCTCTGGAGCCTCGGCACCGTGGTCGGCGGAATCGTCGCCGCGCAGGCCGCGGCGGCCGGCGTGTCCTTGCGGACTCACCTGCTCGTCGCGTCGGCACTGTTCCTGGCGGTCGTGGTGTTCGTCGGCCGCGGGCTCCTGACCGTCGACGAACACGAGCGTGCCGAGCCCGAGGACGCGCCCGCGCGCGGACGGAGGCTGCGAGCTCCGCTGGTCCTGCTCGGGGTCGCCGGAGCGTGCTCGATCGCGATGGAGATGACCTCGAGCGACTGGGCGGCCTTCCGGCTCAGCGACGACTTCTCGACGAGTGCCGGCGTCGCCGGGCTGGCGTACGTCGCGTTCACCGTCGGCATGACCTCCGGCCGCTTCGGCGGTGACTGGGCGGTGGCGCGTTTCGGGGCGCAGTGCGTGTTCGACACGGCGATCCTCGTGACGGTGGTCGCCCTGGCCGTGGCGGCGTTTGCTCCGACCGCGGTGATCGTCGTGACGGCCTACGTCGTCGCCGGTCTCGGCATCGCCACCCAGTTCCCGAAGCTCTACGACGATGCTGCGAAGTACCCGGGACGTCCGGGCGCCGGGCTCGGCGCGCTCACCGGCGGCTCTCGTCTGGCGCTCTTGTTCTCGCCCGCCATCGTCGGCGGCCTGGCGGGCACCAGCCTGTCGGTCGGCGCCGCCACGGCGATGGTGACGCTGCCCGCCGTCGCGGCGTTCGTGGTGGTCAGCCGGCTCGGGCCCCGGTGACGCGCCGGTCACGGCGTGATCGGCGTGACCGACAGCTCGAAGCGATCGTGACGCCAGCGGTCGAGCACGTCGACGCCGCCACGGAGGATGGCGGCTGCGAGTTCGCCCTTCGCGGCCTTGGCGAAGTGGCCGCCCGGCTTGCCCGTCGGGTCGACGAACTCGACCGACACACCCGTGACGCGCCGGTCGGGCGTCCACGCGGCGCGGTGCTCCTTCGGCAGCAGATCGACCAGGATCCGCGGCGAACCGTCGGTGCGTCCGACCGCGTACCGGTTGATCGTGTCGGACAACTCGTCACGCCACCAGGTCGACAGCTTGCCGAGCGGTGGCACGTTCGCCCCCATCTTCAGGCGGTAGTCGGGGACGGGGTCGTCGCCGCGGACGAGCCCGAGCAGCCCCGACACCACGACGATGCGGCGCCGCTGGGCCGCGTCGAGCGACACCGGGTCGAGGTGGTCCCACACGACCCCCGTGTAGCGCTGCCAGGCCGGGAGCACGGGTGCGCCGCGCAGCGCGGAGTTCGCGTCGAGCGCCCGGAGCAGGTGCTCGCCCTTCACCCCGAGCAGCTTCTCGTCGCCGCCCCCGAGCGCCACCAGACGGTCGGCGATGGTGCCTCGGCGGGCACCGAGTGCCCGGCCGAAGGTGCCGGAATCCTCCGACCAACCCCTGCTCCGAGCGGATTTTCCGCCCGCCGCCTTGCCTTCCGACGGCGGAAGCAGCAAGATTGGAACACTGTTCGAATTCGTCTGCCTCGATCTCGCCATCACGGAGGAGTCTGGCCGACGCGCACCACGGATGCAGGAGTCCACATGCAGATCCACCTCGATGCGGAGAAGTGCCAGGGGCACAACCGCTGCTATGCGCTCGCTCCGGAGTTGTTCGACGTCGACGACTACGGGCAGGCCGTCCTGCTCGTCGAGGGCGAGGTGCCGGCGGAACTGCACGACAAGGCCCGGCTCGCTGCGGCCAACTGCCCCGAGTACGCGATCAGCATCACCGGTGAGTGAGAGGAACCCCAGATGACCGACACCGTGAACGACGCCACCGCCGATCCCGCCGCGGAGCCCGCGCGGGGCCGCTTCGCCGATCGTGACCCGATCTTCGGCGACTCGCCGGAGGGCACCGACATCTGGCAGCGCGTGCCGTACGACCCCGACGACTACGGGCCCGTCGAGGACTACGCCACCGACTTCGACCACGCCGACCCGAACTACAACCCGAATGCGCCAGACGTCTGGAAGGACCTGCGCGAGTCGGGCTGTCCGGTCGCACACTCCGATCGCTACGGCGGCATGTGGGTGCCGATCACGCACGACACCGTGCACGAGGTCGCCTACGACACCGATCACTTCACGAGCCGCGCCGTCGTCGTCTCGGTCGGTCGGCCCGGTGACCTGGCGGTGCCCGCACCGATCGGTGGCGTCCCGCCGATCTCGAGCGACCCACCGTTCCACGGCATGGCCCGCCGCCTGCTGCTCCCGCCGTTCGCCCCGAAGCAGATCGAACCGTGGGAGGACGAGGTGCGCTCGCTGTGCCGTCGCCTGCTCGACGACATGGGCGAGATCGAACCGGGCGAGACGATCGTCGACGCCGCCGTTCAGTACGCCCAGCACATCCCGGTCAACGTGATCGGTCGGATGCTCGGCTTCCCCGAGGAGGACGAGGAACTCTTCCGTCGCTTCGTGCACGATGCGCTCGAGACCATCAACCAAGAGCCTGGAACCCGCGGGGGCATCGACGAGCTCGGCAAGTACATCGCCGCGCAGATCGAGGAGCACCGCCAGAATCCCCGTGACGACCTCACGAGCTATCTGATGAACGTCGAACTCGAGGGCAACAAGCTGTCCGACGAGCACGTCGGCGGATCGATCATCCTGCTGCTCATCGCCGGCATCGACACCACCTGGTCGGCGATCGGCTCGTCGCTGTGGCACCTCGCCCAGACGCCGGCCGACCGCCAACGGCTCCGCGACGATCCCGAGGTGATGACGTTCGCCGTCGAGGAGTTCCTGCGGGCCTACGCACCCGTCACGATGGCGCGC
>JBFHJC010000148.1:0-8012 GCA_041596155.1 Ilumatobacter sp.
CGGCTAGACTAACACCGACGGTCCGCAGATTGCAACCTGCCCGTGGCCACGGGCTCCGCGGGCTCCCGACCACGCTGCCGAACCGCCTCGAACAAGGCGATCGCCGCCGCCGCCGACACGTTCAACGACTCCATCCGACCCGGCATCAGAATCGACACGACGTCGTCGCACGACTCGCCGCCGCCCGCTGGTCGGGTGGCGCCGCCGAACGCCAGGACACCGCCTGGGTCGAGCGCCCGGACGACCTGGCGCCGTTCTCGCGCGGTGAGGGGCCGGGTGAGCGGGTGGCCGTCCGGCCGCGCTCGCACGCCCGACTCGAGCAGGCCGGCGTGACGGACGGCCTGTCGATCGAGCGGCGCAAGCCCGACTGGCTGCGGCCCAAGGTCAGGCTCGGCCCCGAAGTGCTGCAGCTGAAGCGCACGATGCGCGAGCTCGACCTCGTGACCGTGTGCGAGGACGCGGGGTGCCCCAACCTGTCCGACTGCTGGGCCGACGGCACCGCCACCTTCATGGTGCTCGGCGAGCGGTGCACCCGTGCCTGCGGCTTCTGCCTCGTCGACACCCGCAAGCCGCTGCCGCCCGCCGCCGACGAGCCGGCGCGGGTCGCCGAGGCGGTCGACCGGATGGCCCTCGATCACGCCGTCCTCACGATGGTCGCTCGCGACGACCTCGCCGACGGGGGCATGGCGCACGTCGCCGCCTGCGTGCAGGCCGTTCGCGCCCGCCGTCCCGGCGCCCGGGTCGAGACGCTCGTCTCCGACGGTCGCGGCGTGCGGGCCGCGTTCGACCCGCTGTTCGAGGTGCGGCCCGACGTGTTCAGCCACAACGTCGAGACGGTGGCCCGACTCCAGCGCGCGGTGCGTCCCTCGGCCGGGTACGCCCGCAGCCTCGCAGTGCTCGCCTGGGCGAAGGCGGCCGGGCTCGTCACCAAGTCGAGCCTGATGGTCGGCATCGGGGAGACCGACGACGAGCTGGTCGGAGCGCTCGCCGACCTGGCCGGCGTCGGGTGCGACATCGTGACGATCGGTCAGTACCTCCGCCCGACGAGCCACCATCTGCCGGTGGCCCGCTGGGTGGAGCCGGCCGAGTTCGGCCGCTGGAAGCAGATCGGGGAGCAGCTCGGGCTCGGCCACGTCGAGGCGAGCCCACTGACCCGGTCGAGCTACCACGCCAAGCAGGCCGCCGAACAGGTCGCCGCCGTCACCGTGGTGTAGCTCCGGCGGGCGTCAGGTCTCGAGGGGGAGCAGGGCCGATGCGGCCTCCTCCAGGTGGCTCGACCAGTCCTGCGTCGACCTGGGCTCGTCGAGGGGGAGCACCACGAACTTCGTGGTGCCGACGTCGACGAACTGCTCGATCAGCGCCGTGAGCTCGTCCCAGCCGATCGGCACCAACGTCGACGGGTCGAGGTCGGGCCGTCGTTTGGCGAGCTGCATCATGACGGCATCGGGCACGCCGCTGAGCGAGTAGGGGATCAGCACGCCGTAGTGGTCGTCCTCGATCTCGCGATCGTGCTCGGCGCACACTTGCTCGATCACGCGCCGTCCCGTCTCGGCGTCCGCCGGGGTGACGAACGACGGCAGCCAGCCGTCGGCGAGGCGGCCGACGCGCCGCAGCTCCGACGGAGCGATGCCGCCGAGCCACACGTCCATCCGGGCGGGCATGGGCTCCACCCGAACCCCGTCGTACCGGTAGCGCTCGCCCTCGTGGACCACCGGCCGGCCGGTCCAGCAGGCGCGCATCACGGCCATCGACTCGTCGAACCAACGGGCCCGTTCGGAGCGCTCGACACCGAACGCCTGCTGCTCGAGCGGGTGAACGACGCCGAGCCCGAACGCCGGGAGCAGGCGCCCACCCGACATGGTGGCGAGGGTCGCGAGCGCCTTGGCGAGCACGATCGGGTTGCGGCCGGGCAGCACCATCACGCTCATGCCGAACTTGAGCTGCGTCGTGCGACCCGCGCCGTACGCCATCGCGACGAGGGGGTCGGGCGCCGGGGAGCCGATGCGTTCCGACAGCCACAGGGAGTCGAACGACAGCCGTTCGAGCTCGTCGACGACGTGGCCGAACCGCTCGTCGTGGAGGTCGGTGCGGGTGCCCAGCCCGAAACCGATCCGGACCTTCATGGCCCGGATGCTGTCACACGAACGGGACCGTCAGACGAGCGGGCGGGAGAGTGGGACGGTCGCCAGCCGGTGACGGCGCGACCGTTCGACCTCGGCGGCGGCTCGACCGGTGTGCACCCAGCTGGTGACGAAGCCGACGACGATGACGCTCATGACGAGCGACGGCCGCGACACGTCACCGACCGCTTCGAGCAGCGCCGCGACCGTTGCCGCACCGATGCTCAGGGCGATTGCCAACCGAACCGCCACCGCGAACGTTGCCCGCCGGACATCCATGTCGCTTGTGTACCCCACCGCCGCGGCCACCATCGGGTGATTTTCCAGTTCGCGCGACAATCACACCCATCTCGTCACGCAATGGTCACACCTGTCACGGGATCGCGACGATCGGACCGGAGGGACACCCTCGCTAGCGTGCGCCGGTGGCCCGACCCCGAGACGTCCTCCGGCACGCCGCCGTTCGGCGGTACCTCGTCTCGACGGCGTTCGCCGCGGTCGGCGTCAACGTGTTGGTCACGGTCCTGTTCAAGCAGGCGTTCGACCTGACCGGCGACGAGCTCTCGATCGGCATCCTCGGTCTGGCCCAGTTCGTACCGGCCGTGCTCCTCGTGCTCGTCTCGGGCTACGTGGCCGACCGCTTCGATCGGCGGCGCGTCACCGCCTTGTTCCTGGTCGGCCGGGTGGTCTGCGCCGTCGCGCTCGTGGCGTACAGCGCCAACGAGGTCGGTGGCGTCTGGCCGCTCTACCTGATCGCGTTCGTGTTCGGGGCCGCCGACGCGATGCTGATGCCCGCCCGGCGTTCGATCCCGCCGCTGATCGTCTCGAGCGAGGAGTTCCCGCAGGTGATCGCGCTCTGGACCGCGACCTTCACCGCTTCGTCGATCGTCGGTCCGGTGCTCGGCGGCTTCCTGTACAGCGCCGGCGCGACGCGCGCCTATGTCGTCGCGGCGGTGCTGGAGCTGATGGCGGTCGTGCCGATCCTCGGCATCGTGTACCTGCGCGACCAGGAGCGGATGACGGAGCGCCCGACACTCGGACGCGCCCTCGAGGGGCTGCGGTTCGTGCGGCGGACCCCGATCGTGCTGGCGGCGATCTCGCTCGACCTGTTCGCCGTGCTCTTCGGCGGGGCGGTCGCGCTGATCCCGGCGGTCGCCGAGGAGCGGCTCGGCGTGGGCGACATCGCCTACGGCTGGCTGCGCGCCGCACCGGGCATCGGTGCCGCGTTGATGGCGGTCGTGCTCGCGGTCCGGCCGGTTCAGCGGCGGGTCGGCCCGACGCTGCTGGTGGTGGTCGCGGTGTTCGGTGCCGGCACGGTCGTGTTCGGGCTCACCCGCAGCTACGCGGTCGCGTTCGCCGCGCTCGTCGTCATCTCGGCTGCCGACATGGTGTCGATGTTCATCCGCGGGTCGTTGGTGCCGCTCGCGACGCCCGATGAGCAGCTCGGTCGCGTCAATGCCGTGGAGGGGGTGTTCATCGGCGCGTCGAACGAGCTGGGCGCGTTCGAGAGCGGGGTGACGGCGCGGTTGTTCGGGCTGCCGTGGGCGATCGCCGGCGGCGGGTTCGTGACGGTGCTGATCGCAGCCACCTTCACCTGGTTGTTCCCGACGCTGCGGCGGGTCGACACGTTCGACGACGTGCGGCCGGCCACCGCCGGTGGTGTCAGCCGAGCAGCCGGGTGACCCGCGGGATCAGTCGGTATCGGCGGGCGGTTCGGTAGGCGCGATCCGCGCCGATCCGGGCGATGGAGGAGGCGATCGTGGGGTAGACGTGCACCAGGTCGCCCAGCTCGTCGATGCCGACGCCGAACCGGATCGCCATCGCCAGCTCGTGGATCAGCTCGCCGGCGGCCGGCGCCAGGGCGTGGGCACCGACGATGCGGTCCTTGGCGGTCACGACCAGCACGACGCCCTCGGTCGTGCGGTCGGCGCGCGCCCGGTCGTTGTCGGTGAGCTCGCTGCGGTAGACGCGCACGGACCGGTTGCCGTGTTTCTCACGCGCCTCATCGGCGGTCAGCCCGACCCGGGCGAGCTCGGGGTCGGTGAACGTGCACCACGGCACGACCTGAGCCGGCGCGCCGCGGCCCGGGAAGAACATGTCGCGAACCGCGATCGCGGCGTCGTGGGCGGCAGCGTGCGTGAACGGCGGACGCCCGGCGGCGGCGTCGCCGACGACGAAGATGCTCGGAACGAGGGTCCGGTTGCGGCCGTCGACCTCGACGCCGTCCGGCCCGACCGGGATGCCGAAGCGGTCGAGCCCGAGCGGCTCGACGTTCGCCAGCCGCCCGGTCGCGACCAAGACGCCGGCGGCACGGACGTCGCCGGCCGCGGTCTCGACCACGATGTCGTCGCGTTCGCGTGCGACGCGCGTGGCTCCCGTCCCGACGCGCACGTCGACGCCGTCGGCCCGGAGTCGGTCGGCAAGCCGTTTGGCGAGCTCGGGCTCCTCGCGCGGGACGAGGCGCGGCGCGATCTCGAGCAGCGTCGTCGGGACGCCGAGGCGCACCATCGACTGGGCGATCTCGCAGGCGATCGGGCCGCCGCCGATCACGACGAGCGACGACGGCGGGCGGTCGATCTCGAACAGGTTCTCGCTCGTCAGGACGTCGACCTCGGCGAGGCCGGGCACTGGCGGGATCGCGGGCCGGCTGCCGGTGCACACGAGGACGAAGCGGGTGGACAGGCGCCGCTCCTTGCCCTTCGCACGAGCGACCGTGACCTCCTGGTACCCGGTGATCCGGGCCTCGCCCTCGACCAGGTCGACGCCGAGCCGGCGGAACCGGTCGGGTGAGTCGTCGGTCGCGGCGATCTCGGCCTGGACGGTCTTGATGCGGCCCCACACCGCCTCGAGGTCGATCACGGGTTCGCCTGCCGTCACGCCGAAGTGGGGTGCCTCGCGCACCGTCTGGGCGACGCGCGCCGACGCGATCAGCGCCTTCGACGGCACACATCCGGTCCACAGGCAGTCGCCGCCGATGCGCGCCCGCTCGACCGCGGCGACGCGCAGGCCGAGCTCACCCGCAGCGAGCTCGGCGGCGATCGTGCCGGCCGATCCCATCCCGATGATCACGAGGTCGTACTGGTGTGCCATCGGTCCGAGCGTGTCAGATCCAGGCGGACACGACGATCGGGACCGCCAGCGCGGCGAGCACGAGCAGGACGATGGCGACCAGTGCGAAGTGGTACGAGTGGTCGCGCGGCGGATCCCCCGCCGCGCCGATCGTGTCCCAGAGCGCTCGCACGGGCTGTTCGGTGCTCAATCGGATCCGGCGGCGGGCGATCGACGCCGCGTACAGCGCCACCCACGACAACCCGAGGAGCACCAGACCGGTCACGACACCGAGTGTCACGCGGCCGCCCGGGCTGTCGATCGCCCGAGTGAGCGCCTCGCCGATCAGCGAGAGCAGGCCCGACAGCGCGGCACCCCCGAGCAGGAAGCCGGGGATGCCGATCGGGTTCGACTTCAGGCCCAGTTCGACCTGGACGGCGTTGATGCGCGCCCGGCGGAGGACGACGTGGGCGGGGCTGCCCCAGATGCTGTTCGCCTCGCGCCGCTCGTACAGCTTGCGGATGTCGGTGGCGAGCTTGTTCTGGTAGCCGCGGACGATCCAGCGTGTGACGAGCTGGACGACGACGCCGACGATCGACCGGAGCGGGCCGAGGCCCCTGGGCATCGGCGCACCCCGGACGCCGTTTCGATCGAGGACCTCGAGTGCCCGCATCGCATGCCGGTGGGCTTCGGGGAACCGGTCGAGCTCCCACAGCGGCTTGATCTTGGCGAGCTGGTCGACGATGTCCTGCTCGACCCGGCCCGGCCCGCCGATCTCCTCGAGCAGTCGGCCCTTCTCCTCCGCCGAGTCGGCGCGGAGCACGCGCAGCGCATCGATCCGGTCCAGGAGCTGGGGTTCGTCGGGCCCGGCGTGCGGATCGTGGTCGAGCGCCATCGACGGCTCACCGTAGCGGGGATGGCGGGCGAGCCATCGGCGAGGGGTCACCCGTTGGGGTGGCCGCGGTGTGCTTGACTCTTGCGCCGGGGGATCACCCAGACCCAAGGAGCACGCAAACCCATGAAGAAGATGCTGGACGAGTTCAAGGACTTCATCAACAAGGGCGACGTCGTCACCATCGCCGTCGGCCTGATCATGGCTCTGTACTTCCAGAAGATCGTCGAGGCGCTCCTCAACGGCGTGATCAACCCGATCATCGCCGCGATCTTCGGCGAGTCGAACTTCACCGAGATCGGGTTCGACGTTGGCGATGCTCGCATCAGCATCGGGCTCGTGATCGATGCAGCCATCAGTTTCGTCGTCGTGGCGTTCATCTTGTTCCTGCTCGTGAGGGCCTACAACAACATGAAGGCGCCCGAGCCCGAGGAAGATGCCGGCCCGAGCGAGGTCGAGCTCCTGACGGAGATCCGCGACTCGCTGCGCTCCCGCGGCTGACCCCGACGGACCATCCGATCCGATGACGGGCGGGCTCGCGTGCGCGCGGGCCCGCCCGTCGGCTTCAATGGCGCCTGCATGATCGGCGTCCCGCGTGCCACGACCGTCGCCCTGAGCGTCCTCGCGCTCTCGCTGGTCGCGCTCACGGCCTGTGCCGGTGACGAGTCGGCCGCGCCGCCGAGCCGCGTCGACGTGCCCGAGACGGTCGCGCTCGGCGAGGTGCCCGCGGAGCCGGTCGCCACGCGGCCGCCCGCACCACCGACGGCGCCGCCACCGAGCACCGATGTGCCGGCCACGCTGGCGCCCGACGAACGGATCGCCGGACCCCTCGCCGACGAGGTCTTCGGCAACCGGGTGCTGCTGATCGGCGACGACGTGCTGGCCACGACGGCCCCACGGTTCCTCGGCACCATGTGCGACGTCCTGCCGGCGCAGGGCTGGGATGTCGAGATCGACGCGGAGCCGGGTCGGTTCGTCGACTTCGCCGACACCGTGCTCGACCGTCGGCTGCGGCCCGACGGCGGACTCGACTGGGACGTCGTCGGCGTGATGCTCGGCAACTGGTTCGACGGCGACTACGACGCCTACGCCCGCGCCGTGACGACGTTGATCGACACGGTGCAGCCCCGCCCGCTCGTGCTCTACACGGTGACCGAGTTCGGGCCGAACCACGTGCGCATCAACGAGTTCGTGCGCGATCGGGTGCGGTTCCACCCCAACGTCGTCGTCATCGACTGGGCGGCGACGACGAGCGAGGACGGCAACCTGGTGAAGTTCCCCGACAAGCCGACACCGAGCGAGGAGGGTGAAAGGCGCCTCGTCGCGCTCACCGCCGAGGTGCTCGGCACGATCGGCGACAGCCCCGGGTCGTGCCTCCCCGCGGCGTTCGAGGACGACTCCGCGATCGTGCTCTGAGCGAGCTACGCCCGGACCCGACCCGGCGCCCCTCTCGTCCATGTCGCGCTGAACCCCCGCATGGCGTGTTGAGCGCGACATGAACGGGGGAAGGGAGGGTGGATCGGCTCAGCCCCGCAGACCCGCGACGCCAGGGAGGTTGCGGATCACGGCGAAGCCGACGACGATCGCGATCGCGGTCGCGATCGCCCATGGCGGGACGCGCGCCGCCCAGCGCACCGACCGTCCCGACGCCGACCACACCCATGTGCCCCATGCGCCCGCGATGCCGGCGAGCACGACGACGACGAGCACGTTGAATCGCAGCGCCTGGACGATGTCGCCGTGCAGCAGCTGGTGGGTGGCGCGCGTCATGCCGCAGCCCGGGCACCACCAGCCGGTGACGGCGCGGAACGGGCACGGGAGGACCGTCCGCTCGGACGGGTCGACCGCGGCGAGGTAACCGGCGCCGGCCGCCAGACAGCAGCCGACTGCGAGCGGGACCGCCATCCCACGGGGCCGGAAAGCCAGCGTCGCCGTCACGCCCACCGACCGTA
>JBFHJC010000149.1:0-7997 GCA_041596155.1 Ilumatobacter sp.
CCCGACCACGACCGACCACGTCGACAGCACCGTGACCACGACGCCTGACGAGCCGAACGATCCCGCCGCCGCCCCGCGACTCGTCGCGATGCCGGCTCGGCAGCCCTCGTCGGCGACGCCAGACGTAGCCGGCGGAGCGGTGACCGCGTTCGGCTTCGATGTTCTGGCGGCGACTGCTGACTCGTCCGGCGGCAACATGGTCATCTCCCCGCTCAGCATCGCCGTCACGCTGGCCCTCCTCGAACCCGGCGCGACCGGCGATGCCCGGACCGAGCTTCGCGCGCTCCTCCGCATCACCGACCCGGCGGCCTGGCACGCGTCGATGAGCGCGCTCGAGCAAGATCTCGAGGCACGCGTCGCCGAGCTGCCGTCTGGGGGCGCCGACGACCAGGACCCGGGCGAATTCCTGGCCCGGATCGCAAACGCAGCGTTCCTGCTCCCCGGCTACCCGTTCCACGACGGGTACCTCGAAGCCGTAGGCAACAGCTACGGCGCCGTGCTGGAGGAGCTCGACTTCCGAGCCGATCCGGAGTCCGCCGCCGCACGCATCAACGAGTTCATCGCCGATGCGACCGACGGCCGCATCAGCGACCTGATCCGGCCCAGCGACATCGACCCGGCCACCGTGTTGGCGCTCGTGAACGCGCTCCTCCTGCGCGCCTCGTGGCAGACCGAGTTCGATCCCGACGCGACCTCGGACGAGGCCTTCACGCGGCTCGACGGCACCGACGTGACGGTGCCGCTGATGCGCGGTCGCAGCGACCGTTCGGGCGCCGGCGACGGTTGGGTCGCCGCCACCAAGCAGCTCGTCGGCGGCATCGAGCTCGAGGTCGTGCTGCCCGACGACGGACGGTTCGACGAGGTCGCCGCTCGCTACGGCGAGGTCGTCGCCGAGCTCGCCGGCTCGACGAACCCCGGCGGCCCGCTCGCCGTCCCGCGATTCGAGACGCGGGTCACGACGCCGTTGCAGGACCACCTCGTCGGCCTCGGCCTCGTCGCGCCGTTCCAGAAGGGCAACCTGCTCGGCATCGCGGACGATCCCCGACTCGTCGTCGACAAGGTCCTCCACCAGGCCTGGCTGTCAGTCGACGAGAGCGGCATCGAGGCAGCCGCCGCCACCATCGTGCTCGTGCTGGCGACCAGCGCTCCGGCCGAACCTCCGATCGAGGTCGTGCTCGACCGGCCGTTCCTGTTCCGCATCGTCGACCAGGTGAGCGGAGCGACGCTCTTCACCGGCCGGATCCTCGACCCGACCGCCTGACGTCACCCACCGAAGGTTTGGTGCCTGAACGTTTGGTGCCCGGCACCAAGCGTTCACACGCCGGCGCGTTCGCGTTCGATCAGTTCGGCGGGGCGGGGGCGACCGAACACGTAGCCCTGACCGCGGTGGCAGCGCAGGTCGCGCAGGCGGCTGAGCTGGAGCGGTGACTCGATGCCCTCGGCGACGACGTCGAGGCCGAGCGCCTGGCCCAGCCGTACGACCGCCTCGACGATCGACGAGTCCTCCTGCTCGATGCCGAGTCCGGCGACGAACGAACGGTCGATCTTGATCGCCTCGACCGGGAAGCGCTTGAGATAGGTCAGCGACGAGTACCCGGTGCCGAAGTCGTCGACCGCGAGGTGCAGGCCGAGGCTGCGCAGCTCGCGGAGCGCCACCGTGGCCGCCTTGACGTCCGCGAGCAGGGCGGTCTCCGTGATCTCCAACCACAGCGAGTCGGCGTCGACGCCCGTCTCGGCCAGCGCCTCCACGACCATCTCGTAGAAGCCGGGGTCGACGAGCTGGCGGGTCCCGACGTTCACCGACAGCGAGCAGTTCGCGAACCCGTGGCCGGCGTGGCGCCACCGAGCGAGCTGGGCGAGCGAGTCGCGCAACATCCGCGCGCCGAGCTCGACCAGCAGGCCGGTCTCTTCGGCGAGCGGTAGGAACTCACTCGGTGGCAGGAGACCGCGGTCGGGATGCAACCACCTCGCCAGCACCTCGTAGCCGAGCACGCGCCCCGACTCGAGGTCGGCGATCGGCTGGTAGTACGGGACGATCTCGCCGCGCTCGATGCCGCGCCGCAGCTCGCCGGCGGTCCGCAGCGCCTGCACGCCCGACTCGTAGCCCCCGGCCTCGAACGCCTCGACGCAGTCGCGGCCACGCGCTTTGGCGCGGTACATCGCGGCGTCGGCGTCGCGCAGGAGGTCGTTGGGCGTCATCCCGGGCTCGTGGTTGGTGGCGTAGCCGATCGACGCGGTCACGAAGAGCTCGTGGTCGCTGATCGTGACCGGTGGTCGCACGGCTCGACGCAGCCGCTCGGCGACGTCGACGGGTTCGCCCTGCAGCACCACGATGAACTCGTCGCCGCCGAATCGGGCGAGGACGTCGTCGTCGCGCAGCACGGCCCGCAGCCGATCGGACACGACCCGGATCAGCTCGTCGCCGACCGCGTGGCCGAGGCTGTCGTTGATGACCTTGAACTGGTCGAGATCGACGAACAGCACCGCCATCTCGTTCGTCCCCGACTCGAGCAGCCGTTCCTGGATCAGGTGCATGAGGTACGAGCGGTTCGGCAGACCCGTCAGCTCGTCGTGGCGGGCGGCGTAGCGAAGTCGCTCTGCGGCGCGCCGCTGCTCGGTCACGTCCTCGATGTGGGTGATCGCCAGCATCACCCCGTCGTCCTCGGTGGCGGACACGCGGGTGCGGGCCCAGATGAATTCGCCGTCGCGCCGCCGGTATCGCTGATCGATCCGGAACGAGTCGACGATGCCCAGCTCCAGCCGGGCGCGGTGCGGTTGGGCGGCGCGCACGTCGTCGGGATGGGTGAACTCGCGCAGGGTGCACCCGACCAGCTCGTGCACGTCGCGCCGCAACATCTCGGCGAGCGACTGGTTGGCGTCGACGATGCGGTTGTCGTCGAGCCGGACGAGCGCCATCCCGGTCGGCGCGGACTGGAACGCCTGCTGGAACCGTCGGCGCGCCTGATCGAGGGCGCGGTGCTGTTGCTCGCGCTCCGACACGTCGCGCAGCCGCACGACGAGCCGATGGTCGTCGTCGGGGAGGTAGCTGCGCTGAGGGAGGTGGAACGACACCTCGACCACGACCCGCCGCGTCGCCCCGCCGACCACCTCGAGCTGGACCGGGTCGACATCGTCGCCCTCGAACGCCCGATCGATGCTCTCGGTCAGGAGATCGTGATCGTCACCCGTCGCGAGGTCGCGCACGTCGCACGCCAACAGCTCCGCCTCACCCAGGTCGAACAATCGGGTCGCCGCAGCGTTGCACGAGTGCACCCGCGCGTCCCGGTCGAGCAGCAAGACGGCCTCGGGAAGCTCGTCGAGCAGGCGGCGCACCTCGTCGCCAGCCGCCTCCACGGCGGCGAGCCGCTCACGCAGTCGGTCTGCCATGCGGCGTCCGTTCCAGATGCTGAGCGCGAGGAACGTGATCGACACGAGGCCGATCGCGATCACCGCACCCGCGCCGTTGCTCACCACCCCACGAGGTTACGTCCGCGCGACCGGTGACAGCGAGGATGCCTGCCGCGGGCGGGTGCGCAGCGAGGGCGCCACATCGGGCATGATGCACGCTCGATGACCACGTCCGTGCGCCGGACCGACCACACCGTCGGTGCGAACGACACGGGGCGGCGCTTGGCGTACGACCCTGCGCTCGACGGCCTGCGCGCGGTCGCGGTGCTCGCCGTCATGCTCTACCACGCCGGGGTCGGGGCGGTTCGCGGGGGCTATCTGGGCGTCGACCTGTTCTTCGTGCTCAGCGGCTTCCTCATCACGACGTTGCTGCTCGGCGAGCACGCCACGACCGGGCGCATCGACGTCGCGTCGTTCTGGCTGCGGCGAGCTCGGCGGCTGCTGCCCGCACTGGTGCTGGTCGTCGCGTGGGCGATCGTGTACGCGCGCTGGATCGGCCCAGGGGTCGGCGTTCGCGCCGACGCCGTCGCGACGCTCGCGTACGTCGCGAACTGGTGGGAAATCACCGAAGAGACGTCGTACTTCGCAGGCTTCGACGCCGCCGGACCCCTGATGCACACCTGGAGCCTGGCCATCGAGGAGCAGTGGTACCTGCTCTGGCCGCTCGTGGTCTGGGCGTGGCTGGGTTTCGCCGGACCACGCCGCCGTCGCGCCGCAGCGATCGTGATCGCGACCCTCACGCTCGCGTCGGCGACCGCGATGTCGCTGCTGGCCGGGGCGAGCGACCCGTCGCGGGCCTACTACGGCACCGACACCCGCGCCCAGACGCTGCTCGTCGGGGCCCTGCTCGCCGTCGTGCTCGGGCCGTCGGGAAGGGTCGGACCGATCGAGCCAGCGCACCGGCGTGGCATCGCGCTGGCCGGCGGCGTGGCCGTCGCGGGGTTCCTCGCGATGACGGCGCTCGTCGGTGACAACGAGCGCTGGATGTACCACGGTGGCTTCCTCGCGGCCGCCGTGCTCAGCGCGGTCGCGATCCTCGGCGTGCGCACCGCGCCGACCGCCCTCGCGGCCAGAGCTCTGGGCGCTCGCCCGTTCGCCGCGATCGGCCGGATCTCGTATGGGCTCTACCTGTGGCACTGGCCCGTGTACCTGGTCGTCGAGCCCGGTCGCGTCGGCGTCGACGGCTGGGCACTGCTCGCGCTTCGCCTCGCCGTCACGTTCGCGATGGCGTGGGCGTCGTACCGGGCCGTCGAGATGCCGATCAGATCGGCGCGACCGCACCGGATCGCGATCCCCGCCGGGCTCGCCGGTGCGACCGCCACCGCGGTCGTCGGCGCCGTCGCGCTCGCGCCCGTCGCCGGCGGGCTGAGCGCGGGCGACCAGATCCGGATCACGGCGGCGCTGCCGTCGGCCGTCGTCGCGGCCGAGTCATCGAGCACACCCGCAACCAGACCGAGCCGTGTTCCGGCACCCGTCGAAACCGCCGCGCCGCCGCGCACGATCCATCCGCCAGATCGCACACCGATGGCATCCGCTCCACCGCGCGCCGCCATGAGAACGTGGTCGGACGACCCCCGCCCGGCCGCTCGCGCCGCGTCGGTGCTCGTGGTCGGCGACTCGGTCTACGCCCAGCTCCTGCGGATCAGCGACGGCGTTCCGTCGATCGCCCGGTTCACGATGACCGCCGACGTGCGGCTCGGCTGCGGCACGGTGACCGACGACCGCAACCCCAAGTGCGCGTCGCAGCTGGCGTCGTGGCACGCCAGCGTCGAGACCGACCGCCCCGACCTGGTGCTCGCCGGCCTGTCGACGTGGGACGCCGGCGACTACGAGCTCGACGGCCATCGCATCGAGTTCGGTACGCCGCGCCACGAGGAGCTCCTTCGAACGGCATGGACGGAGAACATCGACGCACTGACGGCGACCGGTGCACGGCTCGTGGTCGTCGGCTTGCCGTGCGTCAGCGGTCGTTCGACTCGCGACGACACGACCCGCGAGCAGCGCACCCAACCGACCCGGACCGCTCGTGTCAACGAGCTCGTTCGCGAAGTCGTCGCGGGACGCGAGCGCCCCGACGTCACCTGGCTCGACCCGCGTCTGCTGACCTGCCCGAACGGCACCTTCCAGCCGACGCTCGACGGTCTCACCCTCTTCTACGACGGGATCCACTACACCGACGAGGCGATGCCGCTCGTGTGGGACTGGCTCGCCGTCCGCCTTGATCGCGTCCTCAGGGACGGGTGACTCAGGCGCGTGTCGCCCACCAGGCGGCGAGACGGCGGCGTGCCTCGTCCTCGCCGACCGGTCCCTCGTCGAGGCGGATGTCGAGCAGGAACTGCAGTGCCTCGCCCACGGCCGGGCCGGGCTCGAGCCCGAGGAGGTCCATGACCGCTCGCCCGTCGAGCTCGGGCCGGATCGCCGCCAGCTCCTCCGCGGCCGCGAGCTCCGCGATGCGCTCTTCGAGGTCGTCCATCCGCTTGGCGAGCTGCTTCGCCTTGCGCTCGTTGCGGGTCGTGCAGTCGCAGCGGGTCAGCTCGTTCAGTTCGTTCAGCAGCGCGCCGGCGTCGCGCACGTATCGACGAACCGCCGAGTCCGACCATCCGAGCCGATACGTGTGGAACCGCAGGTGGAGGGCGACCAGCTCGGTGACGGCGTCGATGTCGTCGTTGGAGTACCGCAGGGCGTTCATGCGCTGGCGCGTCATCCGTGCGCCGACGGCGTCGTGATGGTGGAACGTCGTGCCCTTGCCCTCCTGGTATCCGCGTGTGCGCGGCTTGCCGATGTCGTGGAACAAGGCGGCAAGGCGCACGATGCGGAAGTCGAACGGGGGTCGTTCGGGCGGCTGCTCGTGCGGCGGTCGGACGTTCTCGACGACGGCGATCGTGTGGGTCAGCACGTCCTTGTGGCGGTGGATGGGGTCGTGCTCGAGCCGCATCGCCGACAGCTCGGGGAAGAACTGGTCGGCGAGGCCGGTGTCGTACAGGAACCACAGCCCGTCGCCGGGATGGTCGACCGTCATCAGCTTGTCGAACTCGTCGCGGATCCGTTCGGCCGACACGATCTCGAGCCGTCCCGCCATCGACTCGACGGCCGACGTCAGCTGGTCCGTCGGCTTCAGTCCGTACCCGGCGATGAACCGCGCCGCCCGCAACATGCGCAGCGGGTCGTCACTGAAGCTGATCTCCGGACCGAGCGGGGTGCGCAACACCTGCTGCATCAGATCGGCCGCTCCACCGTGGGGGTCGACCAGCGTCGGCGTGTCGCCGGCGGTGAGCTCGAGCGCCATGGCGTTGACCGTGAAGTCACGACGACCGAGGTCGGTCTCGACGTCGTCTGCGTACGTGACGTGGGGCTTGCGGGAGTTGTCGGCGTAGGACTCGGCGCGGAACGTGGTGATCTCGATGATCCGCTCGTCGCGCTTGGCGCCGATCGTGCCGAAGCGCTCGCCCTGCGTCCACACGGCGTCGGCCCAGCCGTCGACGCACGCCTTGATCTCCCCGGGACGGGCATCGGTGGTGAGATCGAGGTCGAACTCGTCGCTCCGGCCTCCCACGAGCAGGTCGCGCACGGTGCCCCCGACGAGGTAGAGGCGGTGGCCGGCCGCCGCGAATCGCTCCGCCAGCGGCGCCAGTTCGGCGAGCACGGGTGCGAAGCGGTCGGGGACCATGGCCCGGCAGGCTAGTGGTCGAGTCCGCGAGGTGCGGTGGCCCTTCCGCCGCGCTGCGGCCGCACCGAGTGGCCGCCGGCCGACGGTACGCCGCCGGCCCGACTACCGTTTCGTGGGTGAACGGTGAGGTGGTGCGGACGATCGACGGTGCGCCGCGCCGCTGGCGGATGCGCCAATGGCCCAACGACGCGACCGTCGCCCACCTCGTGTTCCTCGACCATCTCGACGTGCCATCGCCGGATGACCTCGCGCGGGCGCTCGAGCACGCACGGCGACGAGGCGCCCGCGCCGTGCGCACGTCGGCGATGTTCCCGCGCGCCGCGGAGGCGGTGCTCGCGTGCGGCTTCCATCGCCTCGACGAGCTGGCGCTCTTGCGCCGGGCCTGCAACGGCGATCTCCCCGAGCCCACCAGGTCGCCGCGCGCCCTTCGACCATGGCACCTCCCGGCCGCAGCCCGCGTCGATCGCGAGGCGTTCGGCCCGATGTGGGGCAACGATCCCGCGAGCCTGCGCGACATCCGCACCGCCACGCCGCGCCACCGCGCCCGGCGGATCACGGTCGGGCGCGAGCTCGCGGCGTTCTCGATCAGCGGCGCAGCCGCCGATCACGGCTACCTCCAACGGCTCGCCGTCGCCACGGACCAGCGCCGACGCGGTCTGGCCCGCGACCTCGTGCTCGATGCGCTCGGTTGGATGCGCCAGCTGCGCCTGACCGCCGCCCTCGTCAACACCGGCCTCGACAACCACGGAGCCCTGGCGTTGTACGACCAGATCGGCTTCCAGCGACTCGACGACGTGCTGACGATCGCCGAGATCCGGCTCGAACGGTGACCTGATGCGGCCGATCGCCCTGCTGGCGTGCGTCGTCGTCGCCTGCGCCGCCGCGATCTCCCCGGGGGCAGCGCACTCCCAGGATCCGGGCG
>JBFHJC010000150.1:0-7987 GCA_041596155.1 Ilumatobacter sp.
ACCGTGCGTGAGACGTTCATCGCCGCCGAGGCGTTCGGCGTGAGCGGCTTCCCGTTCGTCTCGCTGATCGACGAGAACGGTGACGTGGCCGCCCGGTGGAGCGGTGGGAGCGAACCCGATCAGATCATCGCCCTGATCGAGGAGCACCTCGATCTCAGCTGACGCGTCGGCGTCTCGGTGCCGGACCGCCGTCGTCAGCCGTCGTCAGCCGTCGTCAACCGTCGGTCGCCGCTCGGCCCAGCTGTTCGGCCTGCGCGATCACGTCGCGCAGCGGCCGCCCGAGCGCGCTGGCGGCTGCGAGCGCGTCGTCGTGTTCGACCTTCGCGCGCGACGCCGAGACCTTGACGCGGATCGGGTGCCCGTCGACCTCGACCGTTCGCTCGGCGCGCCCCTGGGGCCAGCGCTGCACGGTCGTGGCGCGCACCCCGAGCGTGCCGGTCTCACGGACCAGCAGGTCGCGCACAGCCTCGAAGCGGGCGTCGTCGCACAGGGCGTGGACCGTGTGTGCCGGCCGGCCCTTCTTCATCACGATCGGAGTCGCCCACGCGTCGTGGGCGCCGGCCGCGATCAGCGCGGCGATGGCGTGGGCCAGGACCTCGCCGGTGACGTCGTCGACGTTCGCTTCGAGCAGATGGCAGGGGCGTCCGTCGTCGCCGGTACCGGCTGCCCCGGTCGTCTCGCCGATGATCGCCTGAACGACGTTGGGCCGCCCCGGCGGGTCCGCCGTCCCGGCTCCGAATCCCGTCGCCGAGACGGTCATCGACGGCATGGCTCCGCAGCGCTCGCCGAGCACCGTGAGCAGAGCCACCCCGGTCGGTGTCGACAACTCCATCGTGGTGTCGATGCCAACGGCGACCGCGTGGGCTACGGCGAGGAGGCGGGTCACAGCGGGGACGGGGTTGGGTAGTCGCCCGTGCTCAGTGTCGATCGTGCCGTGCCCGACGGCGATCGGGGAGTACTCGATTCGCTCGATGCCGAGTGCATGGACGGCGGCGCAGACCCCGACCACGTCGAGGATCGAGTCGAGCGCGCCGACCTCGTGCAGTACGACGTCGGCCGGGTCGGTGTCGTGGATCGCGCCCTCGATCTCGGCCAGCGTCCGGTACACCGCGACGGCGTCGGAACGTACCGCCGACGGGAGGGCGGCCCGCTCGATGAGGGCGATGACCTCCGAGGCGGGCCGGTGCGGATGCCCGTGGGGAGCATGTCTGTCGTGCTCGCCGTGCTCGCCGTGCTCGTCGTGTTCGTCGATCGCGAGGTTGGTCCACAGCGCGGCGACGCCGCAGCGCTGGACGCGCTCCCACGTGCCGGCGAAGCCGTCGACGCCGAGCGCACCCCACGCGTCCATGACCGCCAGCCGATCGGCGCCGGCGTCGATCAGCGATGCCAGCAGCATGTCGCCGGCCACGCCGGCACAGCAGTTGAACCAGACGGTGCGTGTCACCGCGGCAACATCCTGGCGATCGCGCTCGCAGCACCGAACCCGTTGTCGATGCCGACGACGGTCACGCCGCTTGCACACGATGCCTGCATCGCGAGGAGGGCCGTCACGCCGTCGAGGCCGGAGCCGTAACCGACCGACGTCGGCACGGCGACGACCGGGCACGAGGTCAGACCGCCGATGACGCTGGCGAGCGCACCCTCCATGCCGGCGACGACGACGATCGCGTCGGCGGTCGTGATGCGGTCGAGATGAGCGAGCAGTCGGTGCAGCCCGGCGACGCCGACGTCGTGGAGTCGATCGGGTTCGAGGCCGTACGCGGCGAGCGTGATCGCCGCCTCGTCGGCGACCGGCGTGTCGGCGGTGCCGGCGGTGACCACGAGGACTCGGACGGAGCTGACCGGGTCGGGCCTTCGCCACAGCACGCAGCCGGCCTGCTGCTCGGCCGGACCGTGCTCGGCGAGCACCGCCTTGATCTGGTCGGTCGACGCCCGCGTCAGCAACACCGGCCCGGACCCGTGGTCGAGCAGCTCGCCGATGATCCGGACGCACTGCTCGGGCGACTTGCCGGGACCGTAGACCGCCTCGGGGACGCCCTGGCGCAAGGTGCGATGGTGATCGACCAGTGCCTCGCCCACATCGGAGAAGGGCAGTCGTCGCAGACGCGCGACCGCGTCGTCGGCGGAGGTCGCGCCCGATCGAATGGCGTCGATCAGTGCCCGCAGTGCAGCCTCGTCCATGGCCAGCCATCGTGCCAGACCGGCGGGGCGAAACCGACACGGCTGCCGCTGTCTTCATGCGGTGGCAGATCGCGGTGTCGGGACAGGCGTCGCGGTGCATAGCCTCGGGGCCCATGACCGACGCCGCCGAAGCGACCACGCCCGACCGCAGCCCGCGCGTAGCGTTCTTCGGGCCGTTCGGCACGTTCACCGAACAGGCGCTGCTGACGCAGACCGACCTCGCGGCCGGCGAGCTCATCGCCTACCGCACCGTGCCCGACGTGCTCGACGCGGTCACGGCGGGCGACGTCGACTACGGCTTCGTCCCGATCGAGAACTCGATCGAGGGCATGGTCAACTTCACGCTCGATGCGCTCGCCTTCGACCATGATCTCGTGATCGCTCGGGAGGTGGTGCTCGACATCCACCTCTGCCTGGCGGCGCGACCCGGGGTCGAGCTCGACGCGGTGTCCGAGATCCTGTCGATCCCGGTGGCGACCGCCCAGTGCCACCGCTTTCTGCGCGACCGCCTCCCCGATGCCGAGATCCGAACGGCGTCGTCGACGGCCGGGGCGGCGAAGTCGGTGAGCGACGAGGCGTCGCCGCACCTCGCCGCGATCGCGCCGCGGGTCGCGGCCGAACGCTACGGCCTCGCCGTGCTGGCCGAGAACATCGAGGACCACGAGAGCAACCAGACCCGCTTCGTCGTGGTGGCACGTTCCGGCATTCCCGCTCCCACCGGTCACGATCGCACCGCGCTGGTCGTGTACCAACGGGCCGACGAACCCGGCAGCCTGATCTCGATCCTCCAGGAGTTCGCGGCGCGCCGCATCAACCTGTCGAACCTCATCTCGCGTCCGACCAAGGACGGGGGTCTCGGCGACTACTGCTTCATCCTCTTCGCCGAGGGTCACGTCGCCGACGATCTCCTCGCCGACGCGATGCGTGCGCTCCACGCCAAGCAGGGGAGCGTCAAGTTCTTCGGGTCGTGGCCGCGGGCCGACGAGCACGCCCCCGACGCCCGGGCCCACGCCGACGAGCGGTGGCGCGCTGCCGACGACTGGATCCAGGCGCTGCGACGCGACGCCGGACGCTGAGGCCCGCCGCGACCATCGATTCGTCCGTCGGTTGAGCTGGACCGGGTCCGGGATGTGCCGTCACGTCACCGCGTCGATCCGCAGGCGTGACAGCTCGTTTCGTGACGACTCCCTTCCTGATGACTCCCTTCCTGACGGCTCGCTTCGTGACGACTCCCTTCCTGACGACTCGTTACGTGACGAGCGCACCGGCGTCGGCAAGAGGTCGCGACCTGGTGAGCGGCGACGTCGACCGTGAGCGTGGAGAGGCCGCGCCGACCGAGGTCACAGCTCGGCAGCGAGCACGACGCCGATCGGTCGATGCCGTACCCTCTCTGGCATGTCGAAACCCCCCGTCACTGTCGTGACCGGCGCCAACTCGGGCATCGGCCGCGCCACCGCCCTGCATCTCGCCGAGGCCGGACACACCGTCTACGGGACCGTGCGTTCGGTCGCAAGGGCCGGCAAGCTGCTCGACGCAGCCGACGAGCGCGGCGTCGGTGTGGAGCTCGTCGAGCTCGACATCGCCTCCGACGCGTCGGTACGCGACGGTTTCCGCGAGATCGTCGACCGGGTGGGACGTGTCGACCACCTGGTGAACAATGCCGGCGTCGGCGGGAACGGCGTGGTCGAGGAGACGACGTCGGAGCGGTTCCTCGAGGTGATGAACATCGACCTGTGCGGCGCGGTGCGCTGTGCCCAGGCGGTGCTGCCCGAGATGCGCGACCGGGGGAGCGGCACGATCGTCAACATCACCTCGATCGCCGGTCGTCTCGCCGCGGTCGCGCAGGCGCCCTACGTGGCTGCGAAGTGGGCGCTCGAAGGCATCAGTGAGCAGCTGGCGCACGAGGTCGCACCCTTCGGCGTGCGGGTCGCGATCGTCGAGCCCGGCGTCACCAAGTCGTCGATCTTCGGCAAGAACACCGACGCCCCGAACAGCACTGGCGCCTACGAAGAGCAGTACGCCCGCATGCTCCAGATGTACGCCGCCGGCTACCTGCACGCCTCCGACGCGGTCGAGGTCGCCGAGGTCGTGCGGCACGCGATCGAGACCGACGACCCGGAGTTGCGCTACCCGGTCAGCTGGGGAGGCGCCGAGATCGTCGCCGGGCGCGCTCGCATGAGCGACGAGGAGTGGGTCGCGTTGGGACGGGTCGAATCACTCGACCACTACATCGCGGCGTTCGCCGAGGCGTTCGGCGTCGACATCTCGACCTGACCGGTGCCCTGTCGGGCCGTCGCGTGGCTCAGCCTGCGACGTCGGCCGGACGGACGTGGCGCGTATGACGGGCAGCCACGGTGCTCAACCGGCGGCCGGCCGACGCCGCGTCGTACATCAGCCGCTCGGCGACTTCGTAGCCGAGGCGCGGCACCAGGAAGGCCGCGGCCGCAACGTCGTCGTCAGGGAAGCACAGCACCGCGTCCTCCGTGGAGCTCGCGGTGGTGGTCGACATCGTGTTCATGGCGAGTCGTGTACCCGGTCGCCGCCGCCGTCAATCCTGCGCTGCCGGTCGGACGCTTCAGCTGGTCGATCAGCCACCGTTCGGTCCGCGAGCGGAACGGGAGGGATTGCGCACGCTGCTCGACGAGGAGCGAATCGGCCCAGCTCAGGGCAATTGGTGTCGAGGTCTCGAACCGTGTCGCGGGAGAAACCGAGAGAGAATACGCGGGAGTAACGGGCGCGGCTTCTCAGCCAACGGGGCCGATCCGTCGTCGCCTGATGCGGTCGGTCAGGGGAGAAGCGTGAGTTCGCCGAGGTATCACGATCACGGACGGGTTAGCGACGAGGACCCTGATGGGCGGTACGGTGGGCCCGCGCGCCGCCCGCTCAGGTGCTCGACCGCCATGGCGCGCACACCGGAGGTGCCGATGCCCAGATCGAACGATCCCGAACCCGTGGCAATCGACGTCACGTCGAAGATGGGCGTCCTCGACGAGGCGACGTGTGTCCAGTTGCTGGAGTCCACCCCGATCGGCCGCATCGCGTTCTCGACCGATGGCGGGTTGCTCGTGCTCCCCGTCAACTTCAAGTGGTATGAGAACAGCGTCGTGTTCCGCACCATCGAGGGCCAGAAGCTCGCCGCTGCAGCTGAGCATCAACATGTCTGCTTCGAGGTCGATCAGTGGGATGCCGCCACGCGCACCGGATGGAGCGTGATCGTGCAGGGCGTCGCTCGCGAGGTCACGAACTGGGCCGAAGACGCCCATCTCGACCAGATCGGGCTGGTCCCCTGGGCCAAGGACGAGTGGCGACCGATCTGGGTGCGCATCGAGCCCACCATGGTCTCCGGACGCGTCCTTCGCTGATCGCACGACGTGGTGGTGTGGTCGCGCGGCCCGTTCGAGCAACCCTTGGCCGGTGACCGACTCGATCCCGCGTGGAGCAGTCCGCTCGTTCGAGTCACGTCGCTCCACCTCGACGTGCGCCTGAGCGCACTCCGGAACGGCACCACTGGCGGAGCGTTGCGGCCGCCGCGCCGCTCGACAATCGCGAGGATCAGGCGGTTTCGACGAGGTGGCCGTAGCGCCGTTGCGCGGCCTGGGCGGACGTCCCGAGTAGCTCGCGATGCGCTGCCAGGACAGACCCTTGCCACGGGCGGCGGCGACGGCTTCGATGCAATGGCCCGTGCGGACATCTGCCCCGGCTCAGGGCGCCGGTGCACCGCCGCGGACGTCGGTGGATGTCCACGGAGGCACCAGCGGAACGGGAGGGATTCGAACCCTCGGACCCTTGCGGGTCGTCCGCTTTCAAGGCGGGTGCAATCGTCCACTCTGCCACCGTTCCGTCCGCCAGGTTACTGAGGGCACCGGATGGTTCCCGTTCCGTTCGCTGCGGCGAACCCTTAGACTCGCCGGCGGAGAAGTGCCAGAGCGGCCGAATGGGACGCCCTGCTAAGGCGTTGACCGGGGTAACTCGGTCCGTGGGTTCAAATCCCACCTTCTCCGCCAGTCGATCACGAGCCGGACCTCTGGTTCGGCTCGTGTCGCGTGTGTGCGGCGTCGAGTGGTGTCAGACACGACTCGACGGTCGACGGGTGCGCCGTGAGCCGGGCCAGGTCGCGGTCGGAATAGCACCGTTGTCATTTGGTTGCGAACAGATGACGACGATGTTGCGGTTCGATGACGGATCGAGTAGACCTGGGGCCTGAGACAGCGCGAACCACGGCGCTCGTCCCCGACATCACCTTGATCTCATGCGACGCGACCATCCGATCTCACCGTTCGACTTCGAAGACGACGAACGCCAGCACGAGCTGCAGGACGTCACCGAGCAGTTCTGGGGCACCACCCGCGGCTGGGTCTCCAAGGAGCATCCGACGACCGAGCCCACGCGCCAGACCGGCCGCCAGGGCGCCCTGACGACGGGTTCGATGGCGGCGATCAAGAGCGGGCTCGCAGCGTTCCGCCCGACGGTTCGTGCCGACGCCAGCGGCGAAATCGCTCGCACCCGTCAACACGGCGTGACGCGACCGCAGGCGGTTGCATCCCGGGAAGCGACGCTCGGCGAGTTGGCGAGCGGCTGGCTCGACGACGACGACGATTGGTCGCTGCCGACCAGCGCGACGCCGGCGATCGACGCCGCCGACCGACCATTGGACGACGACCACCTGATCCCGCTCGCCGACGGCTCCACCGTCGGCCGCACCATCGGCATCGGTGCGGTCGACCCGCTCCTGGTCCGGGTCGGCGCGATCGTCGCTGCCATCGTGCTGCTGGTGCCGTTGGCGTTGTCGCTGCGACCCGCTCCCGCCGATGCCGTCCAATCCGTCCCAGGCGTGGCCGCGCCGGTCGGCGCCGCACCGGCCGCCGGACCGTCGGTCGCCGGCGAAGCAGAGGCGCCCGGCGCGAGCGGCGAGTCACCGTCCTCGGCGTCTGACACGGAGTCGGGCGACGAATCGACATCCTCGGTTGGCGGCGGAACTTCCGCGCAGGCCGCCGCAGCCGTCGAGTCGCCGCCGGTGACCCCGGCCCCCGCCTCCGAGCCCGAGGCCGACTCCACCGTCGAACCGATGGCCGAGGCCGCCCTGCGAGCGGCCGCCCAGTCCGAGGTCACCGACGACGCGGCGACCGTCGACGCCGTCGCCGAACGCCAGGTGCCCGAATGTCCGCAGACGTACGAGGCCGGTACCGGTGATTCGTGGTACCGAATCGCCGACGCTGCCGGCGTCACGCCCTCGGAGCTGCTCGACGAGAACCGGGCGCTGCTCGAGACGGTGATCTTCCCCGGCGACGAGATCTGCCTGCCCGCCGGTGCGACGATGCCGTCGCAGCCCACCACCATCGCCCCGGCGACCACGGCGCCCGCCACGACCGCACCGGCGACGACCGCGCCCGCCACCACCGCCCCGGCGACCACGACCCCGGCGAGCACCAGCGAGGTCCAGCAGATCATCCGCGACGTCTTCCCCGACGAGCTCGAGGAGCGGGCGCTCGAGATCGCGTTCCGCGAGTCCCGGTACGTGGCCACCGCCTACAACGGCTGGTGCTGCTACGGCGTGTTCCAGATCTACTGGTCGGTCCATCAGGGATGGCTCGACGACTACGGCATCTACACCGCGAGCGACCTGTACGACGCCAGGAAGAACACCGAAGCCGCCTACGCGCTGTACCGATCGGCCGGTGGCTGGGGTCCCTGGGGCGGCTGATCGAGACCCGGCGAGGGGCCGCATCCCGGTTCCGTTTCCGGTGGTCACGCCCTACACTGTTTCCGCCCAGCGCCCGTAGCTCAACGGATAGAGCATCTGACTACG
>JBFHJC010000151.1:0-7983 GCA_041596155.1 Ilumatobacter sp.
ACGCGACCGCGGCCCGGGCGATGCCGGGCGTGTTCGCCGTGCTCACCGCCGCTGACGTTCCCGACGTGCACTACGGACCTTTCGTCGCCGACCGCACCCTGTTCGCGAACGAGGTCGTGCGGTTCGAGGGCGACGTCATCGCGGCGGTCGCCGCCGTGTCCCCCGAGGTCGCCGCCGCGGCCGCCGCCGCGATCGAGGTCGAGTACGAGGTGCTGCCGAGCATCACCGACGTCGAAGCCGCGCTGGCCACTGACTCGCCGCTCGTCCACGACCGGTGGGAGGAGTACGAGAGCGGGATGCTCCGCGACCGCAACGACGCGTCGCACTCGGCGATCGTGAAGGGCGACGTCGACGCCGGCATGGCCGCGGCCGACGAGGTCGTGCGCAGCCGCTACGTCGCCGACGCGAGCCACGGCGCGCCGATCGAACCGCGAGCCGTCGTCGCCCAGTGGGAGGGCGACCAGATCACGATCTGGTCGTCGACGCAGGTGCCCTACGACGCCCGCGCCGGCGTGTGCGAGACGCTCCAGCTGCCCACGAACAGGGTCCGCATCGTCGTGCCCCACCTCGGGGGCGGGTTCGGCGGCAAGTGCGGCTTCCACTTCGAAGCTCACGTCGCCGCGCTCGCCCGCGCCGCCAAGCGGCCGGTGAAGCTCCAGTTCTCGCGCCGCGAGGAGTTCCTCGCTCCCGACCGTCGCCGCGAGGGGATGGTGATCGAGATCGAGAGCGGGGTGCGCCGCGACGGCACGATCGTCGCCCGGCGCGCCACGGTGTTGCTCGACAACGGCGCCTACACCGCCGACGCCGGGTTCTTCCCGCAGGTCGCGGCGATGCACGTGGCCGGGCCGTACGCGATCGAGAACGTGTCGATCGACGCCCACCTCGTGTACACGAACCACCAGCCGTCGGGATCGATCCGTGCGCCGACCGCGCCGCAGTGCTGCTGGGCGATCGAGTCGCACACCGACGAGATCGCGGCGCGCCTCGGCATCGACCCGGTGGAGCTCCGCCGCATCAACGCCGTCGACGCCGGGCGGGTCGGGCCGAGCGGCCAGACCTACGACGAGATCGGTCTCGTGCGATGCATCGACGTCGCCCCCGGGCTGGTCGGCTACGGCGACGAGCTGCCCGACGACGAGGCGATCGGCGTGGCGATCGGGTGGTGGCCGAGCTTCGCTGCGCCGTCGGGCGCGATCGTCAAGATCGACGCCGACGGGTACGGTCAGATCATCACCGGTGCCCAGGAGTGCGGCACCGGCGCCGTGATGACGCTGCGCCAGCTCGTCGCCGACGAGCTCGGGATGGACGCCGAGCGGTTCCAGCTCGTCTACCAGGACACGTCGGTCGCGCCGTACGACATGGGCGCCACCGGCTCGCAGACGCTGTTCAACAACGGCCGCGCCTGCGTCGCGGCCGCCGGCCAGGTCGCCCAGCAGCTCCGCGAGCTCGCCGCCGACCACCTCGAGGCGGCGCCCGACGACATCGTGCTCGCCGACGGTGCGGCGCACGTGGCCGGCACACCCGACCGATCGGTGACGATCGACGAACTGGCGTCGACCGCCTCCGGCGGCGAGCTGCTGATCGGCCACGGGTCGGGCCCGCTGCCCGAAGCGCCCGAGCTGACCGGGTCGAGCTGCATCGGCGACACCGGCATGGCGTCGTGGATCGCGCCGCAGTTCTCGTGCCACGCCGCGCGGATCCGGCTCGACCGAGACACCGGCGTGGTGCGCGTGCTGGCGGTCGGCGCCGCCCACGACTCGGGAACGATCATCAACCCGATCGGCGCCCTCGGCCAGGTCGAGGGCGGGATCATGATGGGCATCGGCCAGGCGCTCACCGAGGGCACCCAGTACGACGACGACGGCCGCCAGCGCAATCCGGGCCTGCTCGAGTACAAGCTCCAGACCTGCGCAGACGTGCCGACCGTGACGACCGAGTTCGTGCAGATCGACACGCCGAACGCCGGGCCGCGCGGTGCCAAGGGCATCGCCGAGGCGCCCAACGTGGCGACGGCGGCGGCGATCTCGAACGCGATCGCCAAGCTCGTCGGTGGTCCGGTCCGCCAGCTCCCGATGACAGCCGAGCGGGTGTGGGAGGCGATGCCGCGATGAGCTTCACGGTCGCCACCACGGTCGACGACGCGCTGGCCGCGCTGGCCGCGGGCGCCCGACCGATCGCCGGCGGCACCGACCTCGTCGTAGCCGCTCGCCACGGCAAGGACCCGTTGCCGGCCGATCTCGTCGCCATCGACCGGCTCGTCGAGCTGCGGGGAGTCGAGGTCGGCGACGACGGCGCCGTGCGCGTCGGGGCGCTCACGGCGCACGCCGAACTGATGACCGATGCGACGATCATCGCCGACTACACGGCGATCGCCGACGCCAGCGCGCTCGTCGGCTCGCCGGCGACGCGCCATGTCGGCACCATCGGCGGCAACGTGATGAACGCCTCTCCAGCGATGGACACCGGTGCGCCGCTCGTCGTGCTCGATGCGACCGTCGAGCTGCGCTCATCGTCCGCGACACGGCACCTCCCGATCCGCGAGCTGTGGTCGGGACCGGGCGAATCGACCGCGGCGGCCGGCGAGCTCTGCACGGCGCTCGTCCTGCCGGGCCGACCGGAACGGTCGGGGAGCGCCTACGTGCGCCTCGAATACCGCCGGGCGATGGAGATCGCCGTCGTGGGCGCCGCAGCTTGGCTCGCGCTCGGCGACGACGGCTCGATCGTCGCCGTCTCGGTCGCCCTGGCCGCCGTCGCGCCGACGATCGTGGCGGTCGACGTCGACGGTCTCGTCGGTCGGGCGATCGACGACGACCTGCTCGCCGCCGTCGCCAACGCAGCGTCGGAGCGGGCGGCGCCGATCGCTGACCTCCGGGCGTCCGACCGGTATCGGCGGCACATGGTCGGCGTGATGGCCCGGCGCGCCGTCGACGCCGCCGCCCGTCGTGCCGCCGGCGAACGAATCGGCGTCCCGGTCAACCGGGCGGTCGGGATCGGAGCGGCGTCGTGAGCGCCGACCGTGTCAGCATCGTCCTCACCGTCAACGGCGTCGACTATCCGGTCGACATCGGCCAGGGGCGCAACCTGCTCGGCGTCATCCGCGGCGAGATCGGCCTCACCGGCACGAAGGAGGGATGCGACGACTGCGAGTGCGGCGCCTGCATGGTGCTCCTCGACGGCCGTCCGCTGAACTCGTGCTCGTACCTCGCCGTCCAGGCCCAGGGGCGGGAGATCACCACCGTCGAGGGACTCGCCGACGGCGATCGGCTCGCCGACCTGCAACGCAACCTGCTCGAGGTCGGTGGCGTGCAGTGCGGCTTCTGCACGCCCGGGATGCTCATCTCCGCGACGGCGCTGCTCGCCCACACCCCCGCGCCGAGCGACGAGGAGATCCGCATCGGGTTGTCGGGCAACCTCTGCCGCTGCACCGGATACCAGCGCATCATCGAGGCCGTTCGCGTCACTGCGGTGTCCGAACCCGCCGTCGAACGTTGAACCGGATCGGTGTCCCGCCCCGTATGGAGGGGCGGGGCCGACCATGGCGGCGCGCCCCGACACGAGAGAGGGGTTCACATGAAGAAGACCATCGCCGTGCTGGCGGTCGTGGCGACGCCATTCCTGGTCGCCGCACCGATCGCATCCGCACACGCCGCACCACCCTGCAACGACTCAGGCGAACCGGGCAACTCCGATTACGCGAAGCACCACATCATCCCGGCGACCGCCAAGGGCGATCACGTACCCGGCACGCACGGGGGCTTCTCGGTGTGCCTGGGCAAGGGGCGCACCGTTCACCAGCCGTAAGGTTTCGAGCCGCAACGGTTCGCCAACCGAGGGGGAACCTCCCGGAGCGGAACGTCGCCGTCGGGGCCGGCCGAGCCCCGGCGACGACGTCGGTCACTCGAGATCGCGCCGCGCGTCCTCGACGCCGCGATGGAACGTCGGTCGGGCGAGATCGCACAGCGCGTCCTCGATGACGCGATGGAACGTCGGTCAGGCGAGATCGCGCAGGGCATCCTCGACGCCGCGATGGAACGTCGGTCAGGCGAGATCGCGCAGCGCGTCCTCGACGCCGCGATGGAACGTCGGATAGGCGTAGATCATCGTGCGCAGCTGGTCGAGCGGCGTGCGGGCGTGCACGGCGAGCGTGAGCAGCCCGAGCACCTCGCCACCGACCGGGCCCATCGACGTGGCACCCACCAGCACGCCCCGCCCGCGGTCGGCGACGAGCTGGATGAACCCCGCGTTGCCGGTCGCGTGCAGCCAGCCGCGAGCGGTCGAGGGGACGGCGGTGTGACCGATCGCGACGTCGACGCCGGCGTCGCGCGCCTGCTGGGCCGTCATGCCGACCGACCCGACCTCGGGATCGGTGAACGTGACCCGCGGAAGCGCAGCGTAATCGGCGGGACCGTGCGGCTCGCCCAGGATGTCGGCGGCGGCGATCCGGGACTGGTACATCGCGACATGGGTGAAGGCGCCCTTGCCGGTCACGTCGCCGACGGCCCAGACGCCGTCGGTCACCCGGAGGTGGTCGTCGACCGGCATCGCCCGCAGGTCCGTGTCGACGCCGATCGCATCGGCCCCGATCGCGTCGAGGTCGACCCGGCGACCCGTCGCGACGAGGAGCTGCTCGGCGTCGATCCTCGTGCCGTCGTCGAGCGACACGGTGAAGGAGCCGTCGAAGTCGACCTGCGTCGCCGACACCCCGGTGCGCACCGTCATCCCCTCGGCCTCGAACGTCGCGGCGAGGATCGCACCGGCCTCCGGCTCCTCGAGCGGCAGCAGTCGGTCGAGCGCCTCCACGATGGTGGTTGGCACCCCGAAGCGCTGGAACACCTGGGCGAGCTCGGCGCCGATCGCGCCGCCGCCGAGCACGACGATCGAGTTCGGGAGCTCCTTGGCCTCGACGGCGTCCCGGTTGGTCCAGTACGGCGTCGCGGCGAGCCCGGGGATCGGGGGAATCGAGGCCTTGGTTCCCGTCGCGACCACCACCGCCCGCCGGGCCCGGAACGTGCGGTCGCCGACGGCGACGGTGTCGCGGCCCGTCAGTCGACCGTGGCCGCGCACGAACGTGCCGCCCTTGCCGACGAATCGATCGACGGCGACCTGATCGTCCCAGTCGTCGGTGGCCTGCTCGCGGATGCGGGTCGCGACCGGTGTCCAGTCGGGAGTGACGCTCGACGATCCGGCGACCCCGCCGACCCGCCGCGTCTCGGCGAGCAGGTTGGCGGCCCGGATCATCATCTTCGACGGGATGCAGCCCCAGTAGGGACACTCGCCACCGAGCAGTCCGGCTTCGATCCCGACGACCGACAGGCCCGCCTCCGCCAGTCGGCCGGCGACGTCCTCGCCGCCCGGTCCCATGCCGACGACGACGGCGTCGACCTCGACGTCCACGGCCGGCTCGTGCTCATCGCTCATGGTGATCTCCTCACGGTGTCGATTCCAGTAGGGAGGAAACTCGCACCGGGTGCAAGAGATTTCAGTCGGCGCCGGTGGTGTCGTCGACCTCGAACTCGGGGACGGGGCGGGCCTCGGCCTCCTCCTTCGTCGTGGCCGGGCCGTTCCGGGCGATGTCGTCGATCAGCCAGTCCATCTCCTCGATCTCGCGCCGCTGCGCCTCGATGATCGCGTCGGCCAGCTCACGCACGCGCTGGTCGTCGATGTCGGCCCGCTCGCTCGTGAGGATCGCGATCGAGTGGTGGGGGATCATCGCCCGCATGTACGACCGATCGTCGATCGTCGCCTGGCTTCGCACGAGCCACACGGCGAGCGCGACGACGACGGCGCTGCCGACGAAGATCAGCAGGTTGGCGCGCCGGTTGCGGTACATGCCGAGCATGAAGCCGAGCATGATCACCGCCATCGCGGCGCCCATGACGAACGTCATGTAGAAGCGGGTCTCGCTGAACCGGACATGCCCCCAGGCGTACGTGTTGACGTACGTCAGGGTGAACATCGCCACCATCGAGGTGAGAATCATCGACCCGAACCGCCAGTAGTTGGCCGTGTCGTGCCCGCGGTCGTGACCGCGGTCGTGACCACGCTCGCCGCCGTGGACTTCGCCGGCGTCGTCGTGCTCGTCGGCCACGTGAGTCGTTGGCCGTCGGGTCGTGTGGACGTCGCTCATGGGATGTCTCGCAGTCGTCATGTCGCGTGGCAGGTCGTGATCCGAGGCCTACCCGCTGCGTCGTCGCCGAAACACCCGACATCTCGCCGTGTCCGTCGACGCGGTCCGGTGCGCTCACGACCCGCCGGTGCCGCGACACTGGGCCGGTGCGCCTCCGCTTGAGACAGATCGTGATGGTTGCCGCCGACCTCGACGCCGTCGAGCCGGTGATCGAGGAGCAACTCGGGGTCGAGTTGTGCTTCCGCGATCCCGGCGTCGCGACGTTCGGGCTGTGCAACGCGCTGTTCCCCATCGGCGACCAGTTCCTCGAGGTGGTGTCGCCGACCCGGCCCGGCACCACCGCCGGCCGGCTGCTCGACAAGCGCGGCGGCGACGGCGGCTACATGGTGATCGTCGAGACCAACGATCTCGCGCGCGCTCGCGCCGACATCGAGGCGGCGGCAGCCCGGATCGTGTACGAGGCAGTGGCCGACGGCGTGACCGGGCTGCACCTGCACCCGGCCGACGTCGGCGGCGCCATCCTCTCGGTCGACGGCACCGACACGTGGGGCGAGTGGCCGTGGGCCGGCCCCCGGTGGCGCGGCCACATCCGGACGAGCGTGGTGAGCGCGATCCTGGCGGTCGAGGTCGACGCCGACGACCCCGTGGCGATGGCGTCGCGCTGGGCCAGCGTGCTCGGCGCTCGACTGACCGGCGACGAGGGCACCACGGTGGCGCTCGACGACGGGGAGATCCGGTTCGTGCCGGCCGGGGCCCGGGGCGAGGGCGTCAGCGGCTTCGTACTGCAGGCTGCGCCCGGCGCAGACCCGATCGACACCGAGATCGCCGGCTGCCGCTTCCGGTCGGTCTGAGGGTCACTCGCCCCGGAAGACCGGGTCGCGCTTGTCGACGAAGGCGGCGGCCGCCTCGCGGTGATCGGCTGTCGACATCGACGCGATCATGTTGGTCGCCTCGGCATCGAGGGCCGTCGCCAGGTCGCAGTCGATCGCACGGTTGAGGTTCTCCTTCATCAGCCGGATCGCGATCGGCGCCTGGTTGGCGATCGTGCGGCAGAAGTCGAGCGCGGCCTTCTCGAACCCGTCGTCGGGCAGCACCCGGTTGACGATCCCGAGCTCGCACGCTTCCGCGGCCGACAGGCGCGGCGACGTGAAGTAGAGCTCGCGCGCCTTGGACGGCCCGACGAGCCGGGTCAGGAACCACGAGCCGCCGAAGTCGCCCGAGGCTCCGACACCGGCGAACGCCGTCACCAGGATGGCCCGCTCGGCGGCCAGGCGGATGTCGGCGGCGAGCGCCAGGGACAAGCCGGCGCCCGCGGCCGGTCCGGGCAGCGCGGCGACGACCGGCTTGGGGTAGCGATGGATGGCCAGCGACGTCGCCCGTTGCCACTCGCGCAGTTGGTGCAGCCGGGCGGCGGGGTCGGTCGGCCGCCCGGCGCGGCCTCCGCCCGCTTGGTGCGCCGCGTTCATCCCCTTGACGTCGCCGCCGGCGCAGAACGCACCGCCGGCGCCCGTGACCATCACCACGCGCACGTCGGTGTCGAGCGCCAGCGCCGGCAGCACGGCCCCGAACGCGGCGTACATCTCGTCGGACAGCGCGTTGCGGCGCTCCGGCCGGTTGAACGTGATCACGCCGACGCCTCCGTCGACGTGGGCGAGCAGGTGGTCGGTGCCGGTGTCGAGCGGCCGGGTTTCGCTGGTCATCCCCGGAGCCTTGCACCGCCGACACACCGACCCCACACCGGAGCCCCACCGCCCCTCCGTTCATGTCGCGCTGACCCCCTGTGTGGCGGGGTGAGCGCGACATGAACGGGAGGTGTCCGGCCCGTTCCTCCGTTCGTGTCGCGCAGACCCCCTGTG
>JBFHJC010000152.1:0-7981 GCA_041596155.1 Ilumatobacter sp.
GGCACACATGTCGCGCAGTTCGTCCAGCTTCACCCACGACTCGTCGTTGTACGACACGACCACGACGTCGGCGTCGAGCGCGGCGATCGTCGCCGCCAGCGCCGCCGGCATCTCGCGCTTGCGGTTGAACACGCTCTTGGTCGTGTCGTCGCGGGCGTCGACCCGCTTGCACGCCACGCCGTAGTGGTCGGGCTCGTCGCCCGCGACGATCGTCTCCCACACGTGGTAGTTCGTGAAGTAGCGGTGCTGGTTGTACGGCGGGTCGAGGTAGGCGAGGTCGTGATGACCGAGGCCGCCGGCCAGTTCGACGGCGTCGCCGCGCACGGCCCGCCCCGCGCCGGGCAGCAGGTCGGGGACACGCATCCGGAGATCCTTGGAGGACCGCGGCGCCCACTGCTTCACGTAGGCCATCTGCACTCCGGTCGTCGAGTCGACCTTGTCGGCCGCCAGCAACAAGGCGGTGAGCAGCAGCGGCTCGATGCGCGCCCCGGCGTGATCGCGCGCGATCGCCTTGCGGATCGCGTCGATCCGTGCGCCGTTGTGCGGCTGGAAGAAGCGCGAGCGGCGGCAGAACGTCTCGGTCACGTAGCCGTCGACGCCGGGAAGCGCGTCGAGCCGGGCGATCTCGGCCGCCAGCGCGTCGCGGTCGACGGTCGCACCGTCGGTCGCGATCCACGTGCGGGCGAACATCTCCGAGTACCGCGCCGAGTCGACCGCGGTCACCGTCGTACCCGCTGTCTTGAACGCCTGGGCGACCCGGGTGGTGCCGGTGAACAGGTCGAGCGCCGTGCGAGCTCCGGACCGCCGGACCAGATCGGTCAGGACCGGCACGAGCCGGCGCTTCGATCCGAGGTACTTGATCACACCGACTCGTCGGGCGGTGGCGGCCGTTCTGCCGTCTGGCGGGCGAAGGCCTCGGGATCGACGGCGATGAACGTCGCACGCGCCGTGGCGAGCTGGCGGCCGGACTCGACATCGGTGAGCTCGCCGGTCATCAACAGCTTCCGCCCCACCCGCTCGTCGAGGCGGACGCGACACGAGAGCGACCGGTGGAGCGGCGCCGGTGCTGCGTACCGCACGTACAGGTCGCCGGTGAACGCCGGCTGGTGGATGACGCCGAGCACGTAGCCGAACACGTCGTCGAACAGGGCGGCGACGATGCCACCGTGGCTGCGGTTTGGCGCGCCCTCGTGGGCGGCGCGCAGGGTCACCAGCGCCTCGATCTCGTCACCGTGGCGGTGCAGGTCGAGGTCGAGCCCCCACGGCGACGAGCGGCCCGAGACCGGCCGGTCGTCGAACGTCGTCTCGAACCTTCCCTGGGGCAGGTCGGTGTCCTGTCGCGTGGCGAACCGGTGCTCGCCACGGGTCCGGACCGCCCCCGGCCACAGCTCGGCCGTGATCGATTCGACGGCGGCGCTCAGCCGCTCGATCTGCTCGAGCGTCGCGTGGCGACCGATGAACGCGTGCCCGAGGTCGCGGATCGCGCGTCCCGCTCGTGCCCGCGCCTCCTCGATCGCCGCATCGATCGTGGTGTCCCCGCTCATGCCGCCGACGATGTCACGCGCCCGGCCCGGATCAGGAGACGGGGCGGTCGAGCGCTTCGGTCAGGGTGTTCCAGGCGAGGGTCGCACACTTGATGCGCACCGGGAACTTGACGACGCCCTGGAGCGCCTCGAGGTCGCCGAGCGGCACGTCGGGCGCGTCCTCGTCGCCGTCGGTCTCGATCGACATCATCGACTTGAAGCGTCGTACCAGTGCCCGCACCTCGTCGACCGGCTTGCCCTTCACCGCAGCGCTCATCATCGAGGCCGACGACTGCGAGATCGAGCACCCCTGTCCGCTGACCTTGACGTCGCTGACCATGTCGACCCCGTCGACCGCCGCGACGTCGAGGTACACGGTGATCTCGTCGCCGCACAGCGGGTTGTGTCCCTCGGCGTGTCGGGCCGGCGGTACCGGCAACTCGCCACGGTTTCGGGGCGTGCGGTAGTGGTCGAGGATGATCTCGCGGTAGAGGTCTTCGAGGCCGGGCATGTGTCGTTCCCGTCGGTCGGCGCGGTCGGAGGGTCAGAGGCCGAAGATATCGGTCGCGCCGTCGAGCGCGTCGGCCAGCGCGTCGACGTCGGAGCGGTCGTTGTAGAGGTAGAGGCTGGCGCGAGCGGTGGCGTTGGCGCCGAGGATCCGCATCAGCGGCTTCGCGCAGTGGTGCCCGGCGCGCACGCAGACGTTGCGCTCGTCGAGCACCTGGCTGATGTCGTGGGGGTGGATGTCGCGGAACGCGAAGCTGAGCACCCCGCCTCGGACCTCGACGTTGCCCGGGCCGTGGATCGTGATGTCGTCGCCGTACCGTTCGGTCAGCGTGTCGATCGCGTACCGAGTGAGCTCCATCTCGTGGCGGCGGACCTCGGTCATGCCGATCGCTTCGAGGAACTCGACGGCCGCGCCGAACCCGACCGCTTCGGTGATCGGCGGCGTGCCGGCCTCGAACTTGGCCGGCACCGGGGCCGGCGTGAACCCGTCGAGCCGCACGTCGGCGATCATGTTGCCGCCACCGATGTACGGCGGGATCGCCTCGAGCAGCCCCATGCGGCCCCACAGTGCGCCGATGCCGGACGGGCCGCACATCTTGTGGCTCGAGAAGGCGACGAAGTCGGCGTCCCAGGCCTGGACGTCGGTCGGGTTGTGCGGCACGAATTGGCAGGCGTCGACGATCGCCAGCGCGCCGGCGTCGTGGGCGGCCCGGCACAGCTCGGCGACCGGAGTGAGAGTGCCGAGCACGTTGCTCATGGCGGAGAACGCGAACGCCGCCGCGCCGTCGAGCAATCGGTCGAGGTCGGTGAGATCGAGCTGACCATCGGGCGTGAGCGGCATCCACCGCAGTTCGAGATCGCGCTGGGCGGCGAGCATCTGCCACGGGACGATGTTGGCGTGGTGCTCCATGTGGGTGAGCACGACCGCGTCGCCCGCACGGAGACGGCACCCGCCCCACGACGACGCGACCAGGTTGAGGGCCTCGGTGGCGTTCTTGGTGAAGACGATCTCGTCGGCGCTCGGCGCGTTGACGAACCGGGCGACCGCGGCGCGGGCCGCTTCGTAGCGGTCGGTCGCTTCGGCGGCGAGCCGGTAGGCGCTGCGGTTGATCGGCCCGTAGGAGGTGCGCTGGAACTCGTCCATCGCCTCGAGCACCTGGCGTGGCTTCTGCGACGTGTTGCCGGAGTCGAGGTACACGATCGGGGCGCCGTCGATCTCGCGCCGCAGGATCGGGAAGTCGGCGCGGACCGCGGCCCAGTCGACGTTCGATGCCGTGCCTCGGGTCGGGGGAGCGGCATCGACGGACATGGCTCAGGCCGTCGCTCGGAACGCCTCGTACCCGTCGCGCTCGAGGTGACGGACGAGGTCCATGCCGCCGGACTCGACGATCCGGCCGTCGATCAGGATGTGCACGTGGTCGGGCTGGATCTCGTCGAGCAGGCGCTGGTAGTGGGTGATCAGCACGACGCCCATCTCGGTCCGCTCGGCGCGCACGGCGCGGATGCCGTCGGCGACGATGCGGAGCGCGTCGATGTCGAGGCCCGAGTCGGTCTCGTCGAGGATCGCGAGCTCCGGTTCGAGGATGGCCATCTGCATGATCTCGTTGCGCTTCTTCTCGCCGCCGGAGAAGCCCTCGTTGAGGTAGCGATCGACGAACGACGAGTCCATGCCGAGTCGCTGCATCCACTCCATCGTGGCCAAGCGCAGCTCGAGCACCGACAGGTCGATGCCCTTGCGGGCCGACAGCGCCTGGCGCAGGAACTGGATCACCGAGACGCCGGGGATCTCCTGGGGGTACTGGAACGCGAGGAACATGCCGGCCTTGGCGCGCTCGTCGGGCGGCCAGTCGGTGACGTCGTCGCCGAGGAACCGCACGGAGCCCGCCGTCACCTCGTACTCTGGCGACCCGAGGAGGGTGGTGCCCAAGGTGCTCTTGCCCGAACCGTTCGGACCCATGATGGCGTGCACTTCCCCGCTCTCGACCGTGAGCTCGACCCCTCGAAGGATCTCGTCGGCGACCGGCGCCCCCTGCTCGGCGACAGGCCGGGCGTGGAGCCCCTCGACGTGGAACAGCGGGCTCGGGCGGGTCATGGCGTCGAGTCTACGATCCGGTGTGCGGGATTAACACTACGACGGTAGGAGAAATGCCAGCTGCGAACCCCCTGCGGCGCCGATCGGTCGACCGGTGCTGATCGAGACGCTCGTCGCGCTCGGGCTGCCCGGATGGAACGCCCACCGGCGTCGGCCGGCGTTGGCCGCTCTGGTCGCGCTCGCCGGACTCGGCGCCCCGCTCGCCGTCGTCGGCTACGTGCTGTTCTCGGGGCGGCGCTGGGCGGCACTGGCGCTCGACGGCGACTTCCTGGCGTGGCTGATGGTCGCCGCGTCAGCGGCGATGGTCGCGCGACTCGTCGCCGTCGCCGAAGCATGGCACGCCGCCGGGTGGCGGCCGGCACGATCGTGGCGTGACCGCGTCGCGATAGCGCTCGTTGCCGCCGTGACGCTGACGGCCGGGATCGCGGTCGTGCAGATCGGTCGCTCGCGCGCTGCGCTGGCGCCGGCGTTCGTGGCGAGTGGCGACGCCCCGCTGTTCGACGCCACCGTGGACGAGCCGCCGGAGCCGCCGCTCGAGCCGGTCGCCACCGTCGCGCCCGAGACGACCGTCGCCGCTGAACCGGACGCCACGACGCCGCTCGGGTCGGTCGTGGTGGTGACGGCGCCACCTGCGACCACGACGACGTTGCCGCCCGAGCCGCCGCCGCCCCCCGACTCCGGCGTCGACCCCGCCCAGCTCGTGGACGTGTGGAACGTGCTGCTGATCGGCGGTGACGCCGGCCCGGGCCGTTCCGGGCTGCGCACCGACACGATGATGCTGTTCAGCCTCCACCTGCCGTCGGGCCGCGCCGCGCTCGTCTCGATCCCGCGCGACCTGCGTCGTATCCGGTTCCCACCGAGCTCTGCGCTCGGGCAGCGATTCGCATGGGGGTTCGACGACATCGCGAACGCGGTGTACCCCTACGTCAGCTCGCGCCGCGAGTTGCGCGACGCCTACCGGGTCGAGGACGTCCACCCGGGCGTGGTCGCGACCGCGCAGGCGATCGGCTTCTCGCTCGATGTCACGATCCACGACTACGCGCTCGTCGACATGCAGGGCTTCCTCGAGCTGATCGACGCCGTCGGCGGGGTGACGGTCGACGTCCGCAAGCCGATCCCGATGCCCGGCAACGTGCCGGGCGCGCCCACGCAGTACCCCGACACGATCGGCCCCGGCGTGATCCACATGGACGGCTCGACGGCGCTCGGCTACGTGCGCAGCCGCAAGGGTGACAGCGACTACCAGCGCACGGCGCGGCAGCGGCAACTGCTCGCCGCGCTGGCGCAGCAGATCAGCCTCACCGAGGTCCTGGCGTCGTTCCCGTCGGTGAGCGCGGCGATCGGCGGCACGTTGCGCACGTCGATGTCGCCCGACGAGCTCACGAACGTGCTGCTCGTCATCGGCGGCGAGACGGCGATCGTCGAGTCGGTCGGTCTCGTGCCACCGCTCGTGAGCATGAACCGGCCCGACTTCGACCGGATGGCGAAGGTCGTCGGCGAGGTGCAGCTGGCGCTGGTGGGCGGCTACCGGTCGGGGTACTGACGACCGCATCCGGCGGTCGGCGGCGGCGGACCGACGTCACCAGCCCCGGTCGACCCACTCCTGGAGGTGCGGTCGCTCCCGACCGATCGTCGTGTCGACGCCGTGGCCGGGCAACACGACGGTCGTGGCAGGGAAGTGGAACAGCTTGTTGTCGATCGAGTCGATGATCGTGGCGAAGTCACCGCCGTCGAACGACGTGGCGCCCGGACCACCGGGGAAGAGGGTGTCGCCGGTGAACAGCAACGGCGTGTCTTCGAGAGCGAACGAGATCGAGCCGGGGGTGTGCCCGGGGTTGTGGATCGCGTGGAGTCGCAGGCGACCGACTTCGATCACCTCGGCGTCGTCGAGGAACACGTCGTAGCCGACGTCTTTGAGCATCGGCGCGTCCTGCGAGGTGACGCCGACCTCGTAGCCGGCCTCGCGGATCTGGGCGACAGCGCCGATGTGGTCGAAGTGCCCGTGGGTCTCGAGGACGCGGCGCACGCCGAGCCGCCGGCACAGCTCGAGCAGCAGGTCGTGCTCGTTGGCGGCGTCGATCAGCACGCCCTCGCCGGTCCGGCGGCAGCGCACGACGAACACGTTGTTGTCGTACGCGCCGACGACCACCCGGTGGACCTCGACGTCGCCGTTCGCCCAGTGCAGCGTGGTGGAGGGGATGTCGGCCATGAGGCCAGTGTCGCGCACCGCGAGGTCGACCGGTACCGTGCCTCCCGTGCACCCGGCGCCCTGCTTCCGGCTCGAGGGCGTGATCGCCGGCCCGGACGATGCGCCGATCCTGCGGGGCGTGACCGTCGACATCCCGACCCGGGGGATCACGTGCCTGCTCGGGCGGTCGGGTTCCGGCAAGACGACGCTGCTCCGGCTGCTCGACCGTCTCGACGACCCGATCGCCGGGTCGATCGGCCTCGATGGGGCACCGCTCGCCGAGCTCGACCCGATCGCGCTGCGTCGCCGTGTCGCGATGGTGTTCCAGCGGCCGCCCCTGTTCGACGGTGACGTGCTCGCGAACCTGTGCGTCGCCCGACCGGACCTGAACGCCGCCGTCGCCGCCGAGGTGGTGGGGCGAGTGGGTCTCGACGCCGAGTTGCTCGGACGCGACGCCCGCGACCTGAGCGGCGGCGAGGCGCAGCGGATGTGCTTCGCCCGCGCCCTGCTCACCTCGCCCGACGTGGTCCTCGCCGACGAGCCGACGGCGTCGCTCGACGGTGCTGCCAGGCTCCGGATCGAGGAGCTGGCCCGCCGGATCGCCGCCGAGGGCGTGGGCATCGTCTGGGTGACCCACGACCCCGCCCAGGTGCGCCGGCTCGCCGACCGGGTGGTCGTGCTCGTCGACGGCGTCGTCGCCGCAGCCGGGACGCTCGCCGAGATCGACGCCGACACGCGCGCTTCCGTTCGGGAGCTGCTCTCGTGACCACGACCGACATCGGGCTCGTCGGCATGGCGACGTCGGGCGTCCTGGTGGCGGTCGCCGTCGGGGTGTCGCTGTGGCGCCGGCTGGGGCTCGAGCGCAGCCTGTTGTGGGCTGCGCTGCGAGCGCTGGTGCAGCTGCTGGTCGTCGGCTGGGCGCTGCACCTCGTCGTCGACGACGGCGATTCGATCTGGTGGTCGTTCCTGTGGGTGGTGGTGATGGTCGCCGTGGCGGGCTGGACGACGTGGCGGCGGGCGTCGGACGTGCCGGCGGTGCTGCCGCTGTCGATCGCTGCGTACGCGGCGTCGGCGGCCGTCACGCTGGGCGTGCTGTTCGGGTTCGGCATCTTCGAGCTCGAGGGGCGCGCCGTCGTGCCGCTCGCCGGGATCGTGATCGGGAACTCGCTCGCTGCGACCGTCCTCGTCTCGCGTCGGTTGCTCGCCGCGGCGACCGATTTCCGAACGCTGATCGAAGCCCGGCTGGCGCTCGGCCTGCCGGCGCGCGACGCGTTCCATCCCTACCTGCGCGAGGCGCTGCGAACTGCCCTGGTGCCCCAGATCGAGACGACCAAGGCGGTCGGGATCATCGCACTGCCGGGCGCGATGGTCGGTCTCATCCTCGCTGGCACCGATCCGACCGACGCCGTCCGGGTGCAGCTCGCGGTGATGTACCTCGTGCTCGGCAGCGTCGCGACCACGTCGGCGGTGATGAGCTTCGGCATCGGCCGTCAGCTCTTCACCCCCGCCAATCTCGACGTGATCGCGCGCACCGTGGTCATGGCCTCGGTGGTCACGCTCTTCAGCGCCCTGATCGCCTTCCCGCTGGCCTACCGCATGGCCAAGGCGCGAACGCCGGCGGTGCGCAGCCTACTCTACTTGCTGGTGCTCACGCCGCTGTGGTCGAGCTAC
>JBFHJC010000153.1:0-7945 GCA_041596155.1 Ilumatobacter sp.
CCGAGCGTCTCCTCGTCGACGATCTCGTCGATCGCCATCTTCACGAGCGGTGGCCCTCCGAGGTAGGCGGTGCCGCGCTCCTTGACGAAGATCGAGTAGTCGCTCATGCCGGGCACGTACGCGCCGCCGGCGGTGTTGGGGCCGAACGCGGCGGTGATCGTGGGGATGCCGAGCTTGGAGAACTGGGTCTGGTCGCGGAAGCCGGCGCCGCCGCGGATGAAGATGTCGGCCTGGTGCGGCAGGTCGGCGCCGGCCGACTCGATCAGGTTGATCCAGGGCAGCCGGTTCTGGCGGATGATCTCGCGGAACCGCTCGCCCTTGTCGACCGAACGCGGGTTCATCGACCCGCCGCGGTACGTCATGTCGCTCGCGGTGATGGCGCACTCGACGCCCTCGACGACGCCGATCGCGTTCACCGATCCGCAGCCGATCGGGAACTCGCTCCCCCACCCCGCCAACGGGCTGAGCTCGAGCAGCGGCGTGTCGTGGTCGACGAGCTGCTCGATCCGCTCGCGAGCGAGCATCTTGCCGCGAGCCCGGTGCCGGTCGACGTACCGCTGCCCTCCGATCGACGGCACGAGCGCCATCTGCTCGGCGACCTGGTCCCACAACGCCTGCATCTCGGCGAGGTTGGTGCGGTAGTCGTCGGATCGCGTCTCGAGCCGAGACCGCAACACGCTCATCGGACGTTCCCCACGGCGGGCAAGCTATGTGCTGGCGACGAGGGCGGTCGAACCGGTGGGACAGCCGGTGCGATTCAGCGCAACCGTTCGAGCCACGGGTGTCCGGGTTGGAACCCAGCGACGGTCGCGGCGAACCATCGCCGACGATCGGCGCCGAGCTTCGGCCACACTGCGTCGAGGTCGCAGTCGTCCTTCGGACGAGTCGCCGCGGCCTTGAAGGCGAGCGCGAGCTCCGGTCGCTGATACGTGAGCCCGTCGCCTGCGACCCATGTCACGTCGTCGAGGTCCTCGACGATGGGGGTGAGCTGAGACGTGAGACGATTCGCCATGTCGGCGGTTGAGGAGCGAGACGATTCGCCACGTCGATCGAAGTGCTCGACCCGACCGACGAAGAACCGTCGACCCCGTTCGAGCCGGCGCCGCGCCCGCATCCGATCAGCGGCGCGTCGCCGGAGGAACTGGCCGGCGCCGCCCGGGTCGCCGCAGCAGGGTGCGCCGGCGTCCTGGCGGCTACGACGGCGCCTCGGCTGCACGACGGTCGCTGAGCACGCAGAACTCGTTGCCCTCCGGGTCGGCCAGCACCACCCACGAGACGTCGCCCTGCCCGATGTCGACCCGGGCTGCCCCCAGCGCGACGAGGCGCTCGACCTCGGCGCGCTGATCGTCGGGTCGGACGTCGAGATGGACGCGGTTCTTGCCGCGCTTGGGTTCGCCGACCGGCTCGAACAGCAGCCCCGGCGGCCGGCCATCCGCCGGCCGGAGCTCGAACTCCGCCGGGTCGTCGTTGACCACGACCCACCCGAGCGCCTCGGCCCACCACCCTCCGAGCGCCACCGGATCACGCGCGTCGATGACCACCTGTTCCCATTCGAGGCTCACGTGATGAGCGTACGGCGGCCCGCGCTGACCGTTGATCGATCCGGTCAATCGAGACCGAGCAGCCGGCGCAGCTCGCCGGCCGTGGCGACCGGATCGGTCACGTGGATCGTCTCGATGCCGAGATCGGCAGCGGCACCGAGGTTCCACTCGAAGTCGTCCAGGTAGAGCGCCCGGTCGGCGGGCACACCGAGCCGCTCCAACGCCAGCTCGTAGATGGCCGGGTTCGGCTTGCGGAGGCCGACGTCGGCCGAGTCGATGACGACGTCGACGAGACCGTCGGCGTCGACGATCGTCCGCCACGCCGACCAGTCGGGCAGCATGTTCGACACGATCGCCGTCCGGTAGCCGGCGGCGCGAGCGTCGCGGGCGACCGCGACCATCTCGGGCACCGGCTGGAGGACCTCGATCATCTCCGCCGCGGTCGGCGGCATGGGGAACGAGTCGAGGCCGGCGCTGCGCCACAGGGGCTCGGCGGCGGCGATCATGCCGGCGCGGTCGAGCTCGCCACGCTCGGCACGGTGCCACGGGTGATCGGTGTCCTCCGTGAGAGCGCCGAGCGCGATCGGGACGAACTCGGCGGGTGTGAGTCCGTGCTCTCGCATCCGGCCGATCATCAAGGGCGCCGGGCTGGCGGCCAGCACCCCGGAGAAGTCGAACAGGACGGCGTCGAACCGACGATCTGACACGGCCGTCGGTCTAGTCGGCCAGACCGTCGCGACGCGCCCCCGCCCTCGCCAGGTGGGTCTCGGTGACCTTGCCGTAGAGGGTCCGGATCCGCTGCACCGACCCGACCATGCCGGCCTCCTCGGCGAACGACATGATCAACAACAGCCGCTCGGTCGGGCCCTCCGTCGGGGTGACCCGGTGCAGTGAGAACCGACCGAGGAAGAACTGGAGGTCGCCGGGGTACAAGTCGAGGGTCCGGACCCGGTTCCGGTCGCCGTCGAGCACGGCGTTGACGTCGTCGAGGCGTTCGTCGGCCGGCGTGCGCAGGTTCGCCACGTACTCGAAGCGCCCGCCGCGCTCGGGTGCCTGGAGCAGCATCGTGATCGTGAACTCGTTGGTGTCGAAGTGCCAGTTGAACTCCTGGCCGGTCCGCTGGACGTTGACGATCATGTTCGACACCGGGTCGTCGTAGATGTGCAGCTCGCCCTTGCCGAGGCAGTCGCCGAGGAAGTCCGAGAGCGGCGGCCAGTGGTAGAGCTGCCACGACGCCGTCGTCTCGTCCCACTCGTCGGCGCGCACGAACCCGTTCGTGCGGAGCATGAACCGGTTGCGCGGATGGTCGGGACCGAGCGACGGGTCGGCGTCGCCGAGGTGGACGTTGGCGAGCTTCTTCTCGGCGTAGAAGGCGCGCGGCGCCCGCTCGCGCGCCTCGTCGAGCAGGACGCCGAGGCCGACATCGCTGAGGAACCCGGGGAGCACGGCACAGCCGTCGTCGGCGAGCTCGTCGCGGACGCGGGCGACCACGGCGGCACGCTGCCCGCCCGGCGCGGCGACCGGATAACGCGCGTGGTCGATCAGCTCGGCGGGAGACCGGTCGGTCGACCACATCGCCGCGATCGTAGTGCTCACCGCGACTGCGTCAGTGCCCGTGTCGACTCGTACCGGACGGCGCGAGATCGCCGAGCACGGCCCGGAAGGCGTGGCGTACGAGCACGTCGTCCGGCCACCCACCGGTCGCGACCAGACCGGCCGCCAGGGCCCCGATCGCGTCCGACGACTTGGCGGCGTGACCACAGCCGCCGACGGCGACGAACAGCCGGTCGTCGACCTCGTCGACGTAGGGGAGGTCGTGGGCGGTGTCGGTGATCAGGCACGGCTTGGCCGTGAAGCCCTCGAACGCGACGTCGGGCAGCACGGCTTCGAGCATCCGGCGCAGACGCGGCAGTTGTGCGTCGGCGGCGTTCCCGACCATCCAGGCCCGCTTCTGCTCGGCCGTCGTGAACGGCTCGACGCCCACCGTCGAGCCGCCGATCTTGACGTACCACTCGCCGTCGGGGTAGCGAGCCGGCGGCACGACGTAGACGTCGTCGTACTCCGGATCGGACGGCAGGTAGATCGCAGCCGGCAGCCCGGCGAGCCGGGCGACATCGTCCGCGCCGACCCGGCCGAGCACGATCGCCTCCGGCACGACTCGGGCGGCCAGTCCGAACGGGACGAGGTCGTTGAGGTACGGCCCGGTCGCGAGGAGCACACGTTCGGCGACGACGATCGTGCCGTCGCTCGCCGTGACGCGGAACGTCGCGTCGCGTCGTTCGAGCGCGGTCGCCCAGGTGGGAACGATCGCTGCACCCGCCGACGCCGCAGCGGCGACCTGGGCGGTGCGCATTCGGCGCGGGTCGACGAAACCGGCCGGCCCCGGCTCGGCGAACAGGGTGTGGCCACCGGGGAACGCGTAGCCGCAGCCGGTCTCGTCGGTGGTCGTGATCGCGACCGGCAGGTCGAGCCGCTCGATGACGGCGCGCAGGTTGGCGACGCCGGCGGCGTCGTCACGGGCGAACACGAACCCGACCGGATGGTGGAACTCGACGCCGGAGACGGCCTCGAGGACCGGGTACTGCTCGATCGACCGCGACGCCAGTTCGGCCCATTCGAAGCGAGCGTCGAGGCGGCGGGTGATCCGGCCCGAGTCGAAGTGGCTTGCGAAGGGTCCGACGTGGGTCGCCCAGTCGCGCGGTTCGGGCGGTCCGATGCCCGCGACCGTCAGGTCGGCGTGAGCGAGATGCCGCAGTGCCGCGCTGCCGATCAACCCGAGTCCGATCACCGCGACGTCGACGCGCCGGGTCAACACGGCCACCGCAGCTCCGCCGGCTTGGCGGCGCCGCCGACGACCAGCTCCCACGTCCCGGCACGGAGATCGACCTGCTCGTTGACCGCCTCCCGGCCGTGGCCGACGCGCACCCAGCCGTCTGGCGAGCCCGACTCGGTCGCGTCGTCGGTCGACGGCGCGGGCATCGTCGCGCCCGCGGGGACGGCGTACACGGTGCGTCCGAAGTCGAGCACGGCGCCGTCGGAGTGCAGTTCGACGTCGACCTGGACGGTCTCCTGACGCTCGAGCGTGAACAGCTCACTCCGCCGCCACTGGCGCTCCTGCTCCACCCACGGCAGCACCGTCGGCGGTCGATCGCAGCTCGGTGGGCCGTCCGAGGCGAACGTCCCGCCGAGCCAGATCGCCCCCAGCACGAACGGCGCCGCGAGCAACGCCGTGGCGAGCAACAGCGCGGCGACCGGCGCCACGCGCCGCCGGCCGCCCGCGTCCGAGCTCTGACTGCGTCCCATCCCGTCATTGTCGTCCGGCCGCTCGGGCGCTACCACCCACGGAAGGATCGCCACCTCCGCGCCTGAGCCACGTCGGCGGCGCGCTGGTACCGTCGGCCGCGGACCGGTTCCGGAGGGATGTGATGGACGTCAAAGGGGTGTTGGCCGATCTCGTGGCCGAGCAGCAGGCGCTCGACGAGGTCGTCGCCGGGCTCCGGCCCGCCGAGTGGGACCTCCCCACCCCGAGCCCGAGATGGACCGTCACCGACCAGATCGGGCACCTCACCTACTTCGATCGGGCGGCCGCGATCGCGATCATGAACCCGGAGAAGTTCGCCACCCAGCGCGACGAGCTGCTCGGCCGGTTCAGCGACGACCTCGCCGTCGACGAGTTCACGCTCGGCGGGTTCCGGCAGCTCGACCCCGACGACCGGCTCGCCGAGTGGCGCCGTCGGCGCGACGAGCTCGAGGCGGCCTCGGCGATCCTGACCGACGAGACCCGCGTCGAGTGGTACGGCCCGTCGATGGGCGCCAAGTCGTTCCTCACCGCCCGCCTGATGGAGGCCTGGGCGCACGGCCAGGACGTGTGCGACGCCGTCGGAGCCGCCCGCGAGCCCACCGACCGACTCCGCCACATCGCCCAGCTCGGGGTGATCACCCGCGGGTGGAGCTATGTCGTGCGGGGCGAGGTGCCACCGACCAGCGAGGTGCGCGTCGAGCTCGCCGCACCGTCCGGCGACACGTGGACGTGGGGCCCCGACGACGCGACCGACCGCGTCATCGGCCCAGCCGAGGACTTCTGCCTCGTCGTCACCCAGCGCCGCCACGTCGACGACACCGACCTCGCGGTCGACGGCGAGGCCGCCCGCGCCTGGATGACCAAGGCCCAGGCCTTCGCCGGCGGCCCGACCACCGGGCCCGCCGCAACCCGATCGGGCTGACGAACTCGAGCAACGAAAGGCTTCCGATGGACTTCGACCTCCCGGCCGACGACGATCCCCGCCGGCTCGCAGTGCGCGAGTGGCTCGCCGAGCACCCGAACCCCACCAACGCCGAGCTCCACGCGGCCGGCTACATCGTGCCTCACTGGCCCGAGCCGTACGGCCTCGACGCCGACCCGCTCCACCAGCTGATCATCGACGACGAGCTCAAGCGCGGCGGCGTCACCCGCACCTCGGTCGCCACCAATGCGATCGGCGTCGGCTGGGCGGCGCCCACGATCTACCTCGCCGGCACCGACTGGCAGAAGGAGCGATTCCTCCCGAAGATCTTCAGCGGCGAGGAGACGTGGTGTCAGCTGTTCAGCGAGCCCGATTCGGGCTCCGACCTCGCCAGCCTCGCCACCCGTGCCACTCGAGACGGCGACGAGTACGTGATCAACGGCTCGAAGATCTGGTCGAGCGGTGCACACCACGCCCAGTTCGGCATCCTGATCGCCCGCACCGACCCCGATGTGCCGAAGCACAAGGGCATCTCGTACTTCATCCTGCCGATGGACAGTCCCGGCGTCAGCCTCAGCCCGATCGTCGACATGACGACCGCGTACTCGTTCAACCAGACGTTCTTCGACAACGTGCGTCTCCCGGCGAAGTACCTCGTCGGGCAGGAAGGCGACGGCTGGCGACTGGCCAAGGTCACCCTCGCCAACGAGCGGGTCTCACTGTCGTCGGCGGGTTCGATGTGGGGCACCGGCCCGTCCGCCGACGACCTGCTCGACCTCGTGCGCGCCAACGGCGGCCTCGCCGACCCGCTCGACCGCCAGCGCGCCGCCCGGCTCCACATCGAGTCGGAGGTGCTCCGCCTCGGGCGGCTGCGCACGCTCAGCGCCCGCCTCCAGGGCAAGACGCCCGGCGCCGAGGCGTCGATCCAGAAGATCATGGGCGACGAGCACGGCCAGCACGTCATGGATCTCGCCAAGCACCTCGCCGGCACCGACGGCATGCTCGCCGGATCAGGCCCGAGCGGCGAGCTCCCCGAGCGCGCCCGCACCGGTGCCACCGAGATCCGGTTCCCGCGCGGCGACGGGTACTTCCCCGACATCGAACCGGTCTGGCACTACGGCTACCTGTTCGCGCCGGCGCTCACGATCGGCGGCGGCACGTTCGCCGTCCAGCGCAACATCGTCGCCGAGCAGGTGCTCGGCCTCCCACGCGACGTCAACGTCGAGCAGGGCCAGACCTGGGCCGAGTCCCGTCGCGCCCCCACCGCCGTCTGACCTCGAGCCGCGCGAGATCGGCCCGAAAACCCCGAGCGCCCCGGCACTTCGTTGTGCCGGGGACGCTCGCAGCGGGTCTGTGTGGGGAGTCGCTGTTGTGGGGTGGTCTGGGGGGTGTGGTGGTTGTGGTCCGCTGATCTCGGTTCGGCTCGGTTCGGCTCAGTCGCCCCTGCCGGCCTGCTTGGCGGCACGCTGCTCGGCCTTGGCGGCCTTGCGCTCGGCCCGCTCCTCGGCCTTGGCGGCCTTGCGCTCGAGGCGCTCCTGGGCGTTGACGGCGGCCGGGTGATCCTCGCCGTGCTTGAGGATCTGCCATTCGGCGTGAGCGGCGTCGCGTGCGGCCATCCACTCGGCCTTGGCCTGGTCGCGAACGGTCTTCCATTCGGGATCACCGGCGTCGCGGGCGGCCTTCCATTCGGCCTGCTTGGCGTCGCGCAGTTCCTTCCACTCGGCCTTGAGCTCCTCGTGGGCGGCCGCCAGCGCAGCCTTCTCCTCGTCGGTGAGCTCGGCCGACTCGGCGTCCTCGGACTCGGCATCGAGCGACTCGGCGTCTTCGGAGGTGCCGTCCTCGGACTCGCCGTCGTCGCCGACGCTGGCGTCGTCCGCGGACGTGGTCTCCTGCTCGACGACGGTGGTCTCCGTCACGTCCTCGGTCGGCTCGTCGGGGGAGAGCGACGGCACGACATCGGCGCCCGCAGCTGCGGCGGCGCCGACACCGACGGTGGCGACGACGAGGCCGGCGATCGTCTTGCCGGCCACGGTCTTCAGGATGGTCGAGAGGTTCGGGATCATCATTGCTCCTGGTGGGGGTGTCGCCCGGTGACCAGAACATCGCTCCGGACGGCCCCCGCGTTACAGGTCGCGTCTCAAGACTTCGTCAACCGCTCCGGTGGGTGGCCCGGCCGCCGCC
>JBFHJC010000154.1:0-7889 GCA_041596155.1 Ilumatobacter sp.
CCTGACACACGAAGCCGGTGATGATCCGGTGGAAGATGACGCCTTCGAAGTAGTGGTGCAACGCGAGGAAGACGAAACTGTTCACCGTCTTGGGAGCGCGGTCGGCGTCGAGGGCGATGACCATGTCGCCCATCGAGGTGCGCATCGTCGCGGTGTAGCGCTTCGCCGGGTCGATGCCCATCTCGGGCGGCTCGGAGAACTGCTGCTGCTTGGGCGCGGAGCCGTCGAACGGCGGGAACGGGGTAGCCATGCCGGGCACCCTACCGACCCGCCATCGCGAGTTGTGTCCGACACGGGGAGCGACGCGATGGAGCGCGGGGTGTTTCCGCTCGCCCGGTCCGGGTACGGGTCATGCTCACCGTCGCCGCCGAATTCGAAAGGACCCATCATGAGCGACACCACCTTCAAGTTGACCAAGCTGGTCGGCGAATCGTCCGACAGCATCGAGAGCGCCGTGCGGGTCGCGCTGGCCACGTCGGGTCGCGCCGTGCAGCACCAGACGTGGGCACACATCACCGACATCAGGGCCAATCTCGGCGAGGGCGGCAAGGTCGATCGCTGGCAGGTCACCGTCGAGGTCGCGTTCGAGGTCGACGAGTCGCTCATGTGACCCGATCGGTCGCCACGTAGAGTCGGCGGCGATGGGCGCGCACGTCACGCTCCGCCGCCGGCTCGACTGGGGCGCGACCGATGCTGCCGGCTACTGGCATCACTCCACGTTCTGGACCTACGCCGAGGCCGGTGAGGCGGAGCTGATGCGGTCGCTCGGGCTGAGCGACGTCGTGTTCGGCCACACGCCGCGCCGATCGCTGTCGGCCGAGTTCTTCCGGCCCCTCTTCTTCGACGACGAGGTCGTGATCGACTTCGCCGTCGAAGCGATGGGCCGGACCTCGATCACCTACGAGATCAAGCTGACCGGTCCCGGCGGCGAGCTCGCCGCCGAGGGCCGGATCACCGCCGTGCTGACCGACGACGGCGGCCGGCCGGCGCCCTGGCCGGACTCGGTCCGCGCGCTCCTCGCCCCCAAGCCGGCGCCGTAGCCGTCGCCCGACGACCGTCACACCCGTCCGTCATGCTCGCTGACATGGCGCGCGCTCGAACCCACTACGTCTGCACCGGCTGCGGCACCTCCCACCCCAAATGGGCCGGCCAGTGTGCCGGGTGCGGCGAGTGGAACTCACTCGTCGAGGAGGTGGCTGCTCCCCCACCCGATGCGCCGCCGGTCGTGGCCCGAGCGACGGCCCAGCCGATCGACCAGGTCGACGTCCTCGCCGGCACCCCTCGGCCGACGGGCATCGGCGAGCTCGACCGTGTGATGGGCGGCGGGATCATCCCGGGCTCGGTCACCCTGCTCGGCGGCGAGCCCGGAGTCGGCAAGAGCACCCTCTTGCTCCAGCTGCTGGCGACGTGGCCCGGTCCGGCGCTCTACGTCACCGCCGAAGAGAGCGCCCAACAGGTTCGTCTGCGCGCCGAACGGCTCGACGCCATCCGGTCCGATCTGTGGCTCCTGCCCGAGACCGCGCTCTCCCACATCGTCACCGCCATCGCCGATGTGGCGCCGACGATCGTCGTCGTGGACTCGATCCAGACCGTGCACGATCCTGCATTGGCCTCGGCCGCGGGGTCGGTCGCCCAGGTCCGCGGCTGCGCCCATCAGCTCGTCGACGTCGCGAAGCGCACCGGAACGCCGGTGGTCCTGGTCGGGCACGTCACCAAGGAGGGTTCGATCGCCGGTCCGCGCGTCCTCGAGCACCTCGTCGACACCGTGCTCGCCTTCGAAGGCGAGCGCCACCACGCGCTCCGCCTGCTGCGCGCTCCCAAGCACCGCTACGGCGCCACCAGCGAGCTCGGCCTGTTCGAGATGGCCGGGCACGGCCTCGTCGGCGTCCCCGACCCGAGTTCCCTGTTCCTTGGCGACCGGCGCACCGGCGTGCCCGGCTCGGCGGTCGTCCCGACGATCGAGGGGCAGCGTCCCCTCGTCGTCGAGGTGCAGGCGCTGACGACGGCCGCACCGCCCAACGTCCCAGCGCGCCGAACCGCTCAGGGCGTCGACGCCGGCCGGTTGGCGCTCCTGTTGGCGGTGCTCCAGCAGCGCGCCCGCATCCCCGTCCAGCAGCACGATGTGTACGCATCGACGGTCGGCGGCGTCCGCCTCGGCGAGCCGGGGGTCGACCTGGCGGTCTGCCTGGCGCTCGCCAGCGCCGTGACCGGTCGCCCCCTGCCCGCCGAGATGGCGGCGTTCGGCGAGGTCGGGCTCGGCGGCGAGGTCCGACAGGTCCCGCACGCAGCCCGGCGTTTCGCCGAGCTGCGCCGGCTCGGGTTCCGCCACGTGGTCGCGCCCCGGGTCAGCGCCGACGGCCACGACGTCAAGATCGATCGCGTGGCCACCCTCCGCGAGGCGCTGGCCGCGGCGGGCCTGCTCAGCGAGCCCGTCGGCGGGCTGCGGGCGGTCACGTGAGACCGACGACACCCCGCGCCGGCCGACACCCGTCGACTAGCATCACGTCATGCTGAGCCGGTACAGCGGGGCCAACGAAGCGATGCGTCACGCGCTGGCGCGCATCGCACCCGGTACGCCGCTGCGCGACGGCATCGACCGTGTCGTGCGATCCAAGGCCGGCGCGCTGCTGGTGCTCTCCGACGACCCCGAGGTGCTGTCGATCTGCTCGGGCGGATTCCTCGTCGATGCCCCGTTCAGCCCGCAGCGGCTCTCCGAGCTGGCGAAGATGGATGGCGCGATCATCATCTCGAACGACGGCGGCCGCGTCGCCCGCGCCAACGTCCACCTCGTGCCCGACCCCACGGTGCCGACGAGCGAGACGGGCACGCGCCACCGCACCGCCGAGCGCGTGGCACGGTCGCTCGACGTCCCGGTCGTGTCGGCGTCCGAGGAGATGGGCGTCATCAACGTGTACGCGGGCGGCACCAAGCGCCAGCTGCAAGAGATCGGCCGCCTGCTCGACCGCGCCAACCAGGCCTTGCAGACGCTCGAGCGGTACAAGCTCCGCCTCGACGACGCGATCAGCAACCTGACGGCGGTCGAGATCGAGGACGTCGTCACGGTGCGCGACGTCGTCACGGTCGTCCAGCGGGGCGAGATGGTGCACCGCATCGCCGACGAGATCGAGACGATGATCATCGAGCTCGGTGTCGACGCCCGCCTCCTTCGGCTCCAGCTCGACGAGATCTACAGCGAGATCGACGACGAGCTCGACCTCGTCGTCGCCGATTACCTCCCGCCGCACCGCAACGTCGACGACACGCTGGCCGAGATGTCGCGGTTGCGCGACGACGACGTGCTCGACGCCCGGATGGCGCTCACCACCCTGCACCTCGGCGACACCGAGCTCGACGCCGAGATCGCACCCAAGGGTCTCCGGCTGCTGCGCCGCGTTCACCAGCTGCCGCCTGAGCTCGCCGCCCGGATCGCCAACGACTTCGGTGGGTTGGCACGCCTGCAGCGTGCCACCGTCGACGACCTGATGCGCGTCGACGGCGTCGACGCCCACGTCGCCACCACGGTCAAGGACACGCTCGAGCGCGTCACCGAGAACACCATCCTCGATCAGTACAGCTGACGGCTCGCGCGAGTCGCACCCCAGGAGTTCGCATGCCCTTCCGCCACGTCGTGATGTTCAAGTGGACCGACGACGTCGACGCGGCGCACGTCGAGACGGTCCGCGCCGGCCTCGACCGGCTCGGCCGCGAGATCGGCGTGATCCGCAGCTACGTCCACGGATCGGACGCCGGTCAGTCGGACGGCAACTACGACTATGCCGTCGTGGCCGACTTCGACGACGCCGACGACTGGCGCACCTACCGCGACCACCCCGATCACCAGCGGTTCATCGCCGACCACATCGCCGGCCGGGTCGCCGCCCGCGCGGCGGTCCAGTTCGACACCGCGTCATCGGGCCGTTAGCGACCCGAGCCGAGTAGGTCGCGCCGGAGCTCGACCAGCTTGGGTGACGGCTCGCCGTCGCTCCACGGGTCGGCGGTGATCACTCGCTCGTAGCTCTCCCACTCGTGACGCACGCCGGCGTGGTCGCCCGCCCGGGCGCAGGCGCGCATCCGCAGACCGATCAGCTCCTCGTGGCCCGGCAACACCTGCAACCCCCGGCGCGTGGCGTCGAAGACGCCCTCGACGTCACCGACCGAGAGGCAGTGGGCGGCGAGCTCGGCGGCGGCCGACGTGGCCAGCAGCACCAGCTCCGACGTCAACCCCTCGGCGTCGGGCCACAGGTAGGCCGTGCCCTCGAACGGCATGCCGCGCAGCAGCTCCACCGCCGGTCCGAGCGTCGCCGTGGCGCGGTCGGGGGGCTCGAGTCGAGCCGCCGCCAGCGCTGCGGCCAGCACGTCGGCATCGGTGCGCACGCCGGGATGGAGCGGCAGCGCGTCGGTAAGGGTGCGCGCCACCCACTCGTCGTCGTCGGGCGGGTCGACGAGCCGGGCGAGCGCGCGGCGCGCCTCGGAGACCACGTTGTTGAACGTGGCGTCGCGGACGTCGAGCTCCCACAGCGCAGTGCGGGCGGCCGATCGCGTGGAGCGCTCGCGGTGGGTGGCGAGCCAGGCGACGAGCTCGCGTGTCTTCGATCGTTCGAACACGACCGGCGTGCCGGACCGGTCGACGACGTCGACCGGCCCGAGCAACCGGACGAGCAGCGCCCAGTCCGGGAGGTCCGACGCGCCGTGTCGGTCGTCCACATCCGCCCGGAGTTCGTCGTCGCAGCCATCGCCGAGGAAATCGTCTCGATCGCTGCGCAGGATCGTCGCGTCGGCGCCGCCGGGCGCGCCTTCGGGTGCACCGGTCGCCTCGGGCACGTCGACCAGCGCGGCCACCGCCGCGACATCGTTCGGCCGCAGGCCGACCGGCGTGCAACGGAGCCCCACGGGGCGCAGCACCCAATCGTCACCATCGGGTGCCAGGCGACTCGACGGGCCATGGATCGGCGACGCGGACACGACGGCCAACCCCATGCGGTTGGTCGGGAGAACGATCGTGCCCGCGGTCGCTCCGACGAGCACGACCGCCGGCTCCCAGGCCTCTCCGCCGGTCGCCCGAACCCGCAGTTCGAACGTCGAGCCCGACGCCGAGACGGTCGACCCGATCGCGTCGGCGGCCGCCTCGAAGGCGCGTTGGGCGTCGCGCACCGGTCGGTGGTGCCGGTGGCCGAGGAACGCAATGTCGGGAACGCCGAGACCGACCATCGTCACCACCTCGGCCCGTACGGACGCAGCGAGGGTGACGGCGAGCGCGGCGACGATCGATTCGGCGGCGTCGGCCGGACCTCCGACCTCCACGGCGCCGAGGGCTTCGAGGTCCACGTACACGTCACGGCCGTCACCGTCGACACCGAGCTGGACGAGTGTGGGGCACGGCGGCGGCACGGCCGCTGCACGATCGAGGAGAAGTTCGGCCGGCGCCGATGCGGGGAGGTGCCACCGATCGGGTCCGACGCCCTGGGACCAGGGCGCAGTGAGGTCGGCCGGACCCGACGCGACGAGCTCGACGGCGCCATCGGCAGCGACGACGACCGCGACCACCCGCGTCCCCGCCGCGATCAGCGCGTCGGCGGACGCGGCGATCGCGACCTCGACTCGCTCGAACTGGTCGCCGATGTCGATGGCCCGCAGTGTCCTCTCGGTCGCCGCCGGGCCGGACGCCGGGGTCGGCAGGCTGGCGCGTGGCTGGGCGCGACGCATCAGACTTCGCCGGCGAACGGCGAGCAGGGTGAGCACACCGGACGACAGCATTGCCGCACCACCGAGCGCGACCAGGGGTGTGACGTCCGCTCGATCGTCGTCGTCACCGCCGGCATCGCCGACGGCGCCGACGGCGCCGTGGTCGACCGTCCGGTCACCGCTGACCGTGCCGGACTCGGCCGAGCCGAGTTGGCGCGCTTCCCAGACCTGGTCAGGTCGCGACGGTGCGCGGTCGGCGTCGGCGGGCGCCCGCTCGGTTGGCGGCGTGAGGGCGGGGAGGTCGATCGCCGCGTCCGATGCGACGACCGAGCCGACGTCCACCTCCTCGTCGGCCGTGGCGACGTCGTGGACGTCGTCCGACTGACCGTCCGCCGTCGACAACCGATCGTCGCCGGGCAGCTCGAGCTCCCATCCCGGATGGATCAGGTCGGGGTCGGCGAGGGTTCGGCCGTCGCCGAACGTTCGGCCCTCGTTGACCTCGTAGATCTCGGGCCACCGCGTCGAGTCACCGAGGTGGTCGTCGGCGATCGACCAGAGCGATTCGCCGCGTTCGACGACGTGTGCGTCGCGGGCGATCCCCTCCGCTGCTGTCGAGGCGCCTGGTAGCTCGAGCTCCCAGCCGACCTCGATGTAGGCCGCGTTGGTGAAGTGCTGGCCATCCGGCATGCGGCGACCGATGTTGAGGTCGAGCAGCTCCTCGGCGTAGGCGGCGACGGCGCGCCCGTCCGGGCCCGCCACCCGCGCGGCGATCGCATACACGGAGTCGCCCGGCTGGACCACGTAGGTGCTCGTCGCAGCGCTCACGTCCGCCCTGGTGCCACCGTCCTGACCGGCGACGGGGGCGTCGGTCGCTGTGTCGTCGGGTGTGGTGGACGTCGGCCACAGCTGGTCGGGGCGCGCCACCTCGTGACCGTCCGCCGTAGTGGCCGACACCGCCCGGTCGAGCGACACGAGCACCGTGCCGTCGCGAGCAGACGCCCCCGGCGACGTGAGGATGGGCGCGATGATCAGGAGGCCAGCAGCGATCACCCGTGCGATCGACTGCGCCGGCCCGAGGCCCCGCACGTCGGGCATCGGCAGGCCGTGATGGCGCACCATGTGGGCGACCTCGGCCACGACCGTGGCCACCACGACCGTGATGGCCACCCAGGCGACCACGAGCGCGATGCGGATCACCACGTCCGCGATCGTGTCGTCCGTGAGGCGGTCGGCCAGCGCACCACGGATGCGGTCGAGCTCCCACGCCGCCGGGCCCGGCACGCCGTGCAGCGGGAGCGCTCCGCCGAACCGCTCGCGCGTCGCGACGACGAGGAGCCAAGGCAGACCGATGACGAGCAGCGCGAGGAGCGCGATCGAGCGGGCGAACGCCGCCGCGCTGGAAGCTCCTCCGCTCATCGGATCTCCTGAACCGGTCGCGGGCGCGAGCCCGGTGACCTCGACTCAGTGTCGGGAACGAGACGACGGATGGGGAAACGAACGAGATTCGGTGAACGACGCACGACCGTCACCCTCCCCGCTCCGCGCGCGCCGAACCGACTCCTTGCACCGCGCCGACCGGATCGTCGATCTCGATCGTCACCGATACGGATTCGGCCGCAACGGTGACCGACAGCACGCGGCCGTCCACCCCGTACGCGGCGAACAGCTCGCCGGCCGCCCGCCTCGCCTGTTCGTCGGCCCGGCTCCCGTCGACGGCGACCGCTCCGTCCCGGCCGCCGCGCAGCGAGTCGACCGACACCTGCTGTGCACCTGCGCGCGCGGCCTGGAACGCGATCGACTGGGCGGCCGTCTGGTTGGTGACCCGCCGGTTCACGTCGCGCCCCAACCAGATCACTCCGCCGGCCGTGAACGCGAACAGCAGCACCAGAGCCGTGACCATCGCCGTGCCGCGCTCGCCCCTCAGACGCCGCTCGCGCACGTCGGCCCGGCGCCTCACGGCGCACCCCGCGCCCTGAACAGGTCGACCGTCGCGAAGGCCTCGACCGTCGTGCGTCGATCACCGGCCTACACCACCTCGATGCCGCGGTCCGACACCGAGCACGTGACCGTCACTCGCACGACCCCATAACTGGTGCCGATCGCCGAGCCGGAGACTGCCGGATAACGCACGTCGACCTCGAGGTCCGTGCAGGCGTCGGCGTCGACCAGCATCGCTCGCGCAACCCGATCGGCGGCGAGCGCGGCAG
>JBFHJC010000155.1:0-7789 GCA_041596155.1 Ilumatobacter sp.
ACCACCCGTTCGTGGGCCGGGCGCAGCGCGCGGCGCTGGCCGTCGGTGCCGTGCTCGCCGTCGTCATCGCCGGCGGCGCGCCGGTCCTGGCCGGCGTGGTCAACATGTCGTCACCCGTGCCGCTGATGGTGCTCGGGCTCGGTGTCCCCGTCTATCTGCCCATGGCGGTCGGGCGGGGCGTCGCCCAGGCGACCCACGCGTTCGGTCGCTTGGGCGGCTCGATCGCGATCGAGGCGCTGGCACGCCTGATCGTGACGGTGGCCGCCGTCGCCGTCGGTCTCGGCGCGACCGGTGCCGCGATCGCCCTCGTCGCATCGTTCGCGGCCGCGTGGGTGCCCTGCGCCCGGATCCGAACGGCGGCGGTGGATGCGCCACCGACGGCACCCAACTCGACGTCGGTGATCGCCGCGACCGTGCTGCTGCTCGCCGGTCAGGTCGTGATCTCCAACGGCGACCTCTGGGTCGTGGCCGCGGTCCTGCCCGACGACGCCGGCGTCTATGCAGCGGTGGCGCTCATCGGGCGCCTGGTGTTCATCGCCGCATGGTCGGTCGTGACGGTGGTGTTCCCGTCCCTGGTGGCCGGTGGTCACAGCGCGGAGGACGTGGCGGACCTCCGTCTGCTCGGTCGCGCGCTGGTGCTGACCGCTGCGTTCGGTCTGGTACTCACCGCCGGTTCGGCGGTGTTCGGCGAGGCGCTCATCGTCGCGATGGTCGGTGACGACTACGCGGCCGGGGCGACCCTCCTGTGGCCGTATGCGCTGGCCACGACGCTCTTCGTGTGCGCCAACCTGTGTGCCGTGGCGGACGTCGCCGCCGGCCGTCTCGCCCTCCCGGCCCTGGTCGCCGTGGGCTCCGTCGCCCAGACCGCGGTGCTGGTCGGGGGAGCGGATGCGGGGGTGGCGTGGGTCGTCTGGGCGCAGGTCGCGGTGATGGCCGGCCTCTTCGGGACGACGGCGGGCGCACTGGTCGGTCGGGAGCTCGCCCCGGCCGTCGGTCGGTTGCGCTCGCGGTATGGGCGGTCGGGCGCGCTCCGCCGGGCATGATGGTACGCATGGCGGTCGATGCGACCTGGTGGCAACAACTCTTCGACGCCATCCCCGTTCCGATCTCCGCCGTCGATCTCCACGGTCGCCAGTTGGCGGCGAACGCCGCCTACGCGGAGTTCCTCGGATACGGACCCGACGAGCTCGACCAGATCGACATCGGCCGGATCACGCGCGAGCAGGATGTCCAGTGGACCGGCTCCTACCTGACGCGGCTGGCGAGCGGTGAGCTCGGGGAGTTCGAGAGCGACAAGATCTACGTGCGCAAGGACGGTACGGAGGTCACGGGCCACCTGTCCGCCCGGGCGCTGTTTGACGACGACCGTATGCCGGTCGCGCTGGTCGCCGTCATCGAACCGCTCGCTGCGAGGCCCGACCAATCGAGACATCGGCCGGTGCAGCTGATCGACTACACCAGCGACACCGTGACGATCGTCGATCGTGACGGCAACGTGATCGAGGCCAAGGGCCGCGCCAGCGCGGTGATGGGTTACCCACGGGAGTTCTGGGAGCAGCGCAACATCCGCGACCTCGTCCAGCCCGATGACGTGCCCCGGCTGGTCGAGCTGCGCGACCGCGTGCTCGCCGAGCCCCGCGGCGAGGTCGAGACGGAGATCGAGGTCGTCGCCGCCGACGGATCCCCGCAGATCCTGAACCTGCGATTGATCAACCTCCTCGACGATCCCGACGTCGGCGGGCTGGTCCTGGTCACGCGCAACGTGACCGAGTTCCGGCGCACGGTGCAGGAGCTGGGGCGCCGCCGCGAGACCGCCGAGAGCCTGGTCGACGCCCAGACGCGTCTGCTGGCGACGGTGAGCCACGAGCTCCGGAACCCGCTCCATGCCGCCCGCGGCCTCGCCGAACTGCTCGCCTCCGAGGAGCTTCCACCGGCGACCGCCGAGCTCGCCGGATCGCTCGTACGGCAGCTCGCCAGCCTGTCGCGGGTCACCGAGGACCTGCTCGACGCGGCGCGACTCGACGCCGGACAGGTGCACCTCGACCCGGTGCCGACCGACGTGCGGGCACTCCTCGACGACGTCATCTCGCTGGGCCGCGGCATGACCGGTGACCGCCCCGTGACGTTGTCGCTGCGGGTCGCCCAAGGCGTCCCGGACTGGATTCGCGTCGATCCCGATCGGCTCCGCCAGGTCCTCGGCAACCTCGTCGGCAACGCCGTGAAGTTCACACCGCAGGGCTCGGTCGAGCTGGTCGCGCGCGCCCCTGATCCGACGACGCTCGATCTGTCGGTGATCGATACCGGCGTGGGGATCCCGCCCGCCGAACAGACGTCGATCCTCGAGCCGTTCTCGGTGGGCTCGACGGCGGGCGAGCAACGCGGCGCCGGGCTCGGCCTGTCGATCGTCAAACGTCTGGTCCACGCGCTCGACGGCATGCTCACGGTGACCAGCACACCCGGGGCGGGCAGCCGGTTCGACGTTCGCCTGCCGCTCGCTCGGGCCGAGGCCCCCGCGGCGGCGGCCGAGCGGCGCGTGCCCGCCGGTCTGACCGCGCTCGTGGTCGAGGACAACCCGGTCAATCAGCAGCTCGCCAGCAGTCAGCTCGAGCGGCTCGGCATCCGAGCGGTCATCGCCGGTTCGGGTGAGGAGGGGCTCGAGCTCCTGTCGGCGGAGGGCGAGCGGTTCGACGTGGTGCTGATGGACGAACAGCTTCCTGGTCTCCGCGGCACCGAGACGACGCGTCGGCTGCGCACCTTCGACGGCCCGGTGGCGACGGTCCCGGTCATCGGGTTGTCGGCGTCGGCCACGCCCGATCAGCGGGCGGCGTCCATCGACGCCGGGATGGACGACTTCATCGCCAAGCCGGCGTCGCTCGACGATCTGAGTGTGGCGATCGGCCACGCCGTGCGAGACGGGCGACAGGCGGCGCCGCCCGCAGCGGTCGAATCGCTCGTCGCCGACGGCGAGACCGTCGAGGAAGACACGCTGGAGCGGTTGGCGGACGAGCTGGGTGGGTCCGCGATCGTCTGCGACCTCGTCACGATGTTCCTCGACGAGCTGCCCGGGCGATTGGAGGCGATCGAGTCGGGGCTCGCGACCAGCGACGACCTCGGCCGCCGCGCCGCCCACACCCTGAAGGCGAGCGCCGGTCTGCTGGGCGCCCGGCAGCTGGCCGACGCGTGCGCGTCGATCGAGCAGGGCGTCGATTCGGACGTCGACGTCGCCGGTGCCGCAGCATTGGCGCGGACGAGCCTCGAGACCTGGTTGCTCGACCACCGCGGTCGGGACGACGATCGCACCTCCGGCGGGACCGGCTGAATGGGAGAACCCGCATGAAAGGCATCATCTTCAACATCGTCCAGGAGGTCGTGGAGACCGCGTTCGGCGTCGATGCCTGGGACGACGTTGTCGACCATGCCGGCGTCGACGGCGCCTACACCTCGCTCGGCAGCTACCCGGATGCCGAGTTGGTGGCGCTCGTGGCCGCGATCTCCGAGCGCGCCGGGGTGCCCAAGAGCGACGTCCTCGTGCTCACCGGACGGTCTGGCTTCGGCCATCTCGCCGCCCGCCACGGCGAGCTGCTCGACGGGATGGCCACGTGGCGCGACGTCCTCCACCAGCTCGACGGGTTGATCCATCCCGAGGTTCGCAAGATCTACGCCGATGCTGCCGTCCCCGAGTTCGATGCCAGCGATCGGGGCGGCACGGTGCTGCTCGAGTATCGCTCGGCTCGCAACCTCTGCAAGTTGGCCGAGGGGCTCGTGCTCGGTCTCGGTGATCACTACGGCGCCCGGTTGGTGGTCGACCACCTGTCGTGTACCGCGCGCGGCGACGACGTCTGCCATCTGGAGGTCGCGGCTCAGTGACCGACGCGGTGACCTCCGGCGAAGTCGACCGTCTGCGGGCGCGCCTCGAGCGTGAGCGCCGCGCCCGCCGGCAGGCCGAGGCGATCGCCGAGCGCGGGATGCGCGAGCTCTGGGACATCAACCGGGAGCTGGTCGAGCGGGCCGGACATGCGGCGTCGCGGAGCGAGGCCGAGTCGACCATCCGTCTGCTGACGGCCCGGCTGGCGCTCGTGCGCGAGGCCGTCGGCGACTCGACTCCCGAGGGTCGCGCCAGCCCCGCGCTCGACCGGGTGGCGGCGCTGCTCGGCGAGCCGGTCGACGCACCGGCGGTCACGGCCGAGCGCGCGGCGAGCGACGTGCTCGATGGCGTGATCGAGCGATGGCTCCGACCGGCCGCCGAGCACGGATTCCTGCTGTCCGCAGCCGTCGGGCCCGGCGCGTCGCGAGCGGACTGCGACTGGGCGGCGCTCGACGCCGTGATCGACGCCGTCGTGCCCGTCGCGTTCCGACGCGCCGGTTCGGGGACGCTCGAGGTTCGTATCGAGATCGACGTCCGTGTGGTCTCGCTCTCGTTCCAGGGGGCGGTGGCTGGGGTCGACGCCGAGACGCTGGACGTCGTGCGCCGGCTCGTCGAGCCCGTCGGCGGTTCCGTCGATGTCGCCGACGGCGCGATCCGCGTGACCGTGCCCGACCGACGATCCGCCGTCTCGGCGTGAGGACGTCGGACGGGCGACGGGAGCGCGCTCAGGTCGACGAAGCGGTCATCGTCGTCGGAGCGGCGGGCCGCTCGATCTGGCCGCAGACGTCCGGGCCGACCTTCATACCGGCCACAACCGCGGTGGCGGCCTCTCCCACCGGCTGCGGCCGAGCGAAGAGATAGCCCTGGCCCCGGTTGATCCCGAGGTGGAGGAGGGTCTCCGCCTCCTCCACGAGTTCGATGCCCTCGGCGACCGTCGTCGCCCCGATCGAACGGGCGAACTGGACGAGGCCAGCCACGATCGCCTGGCGGGCCGGATCGTGGTGAACGCTGCTGACGATCGCGCGATCGATCTTGATGATGTCGGGCCGTACGGCGAGCAGGAGGTTGAGCCCGGCGTAGCCGGCACCGACGTCGTCGACGGCGAGGGAGCTGTCGGGCGGCAGCGTTGCCCGGATCCGTTCGGCGGTGTTCGGCGAGAGCGGCTCGTTCTCGGTGACCTCGAGCGTGATCGGGCGATCGCTGGCGGCCAGGATCTCGGCGAGCTCGGGCCGAGTCGCCGTGGTCGGCGAGACGTTGACGTGGACTTCGATGCCCGGCGGCAAGCCGCGGGCGCGTTCGACGGCGCGCCGAGCGGTGGCGATCTCGAGCTCGGCCATGCGATCGACCGACGCAGCGGCGTCGAACATCACGTCGGGTCGCGTCCCGTCGTCGAACCGGGCGAGGGCCTCGAACGCCAGGATCCGCCCGTCGCACATGTCCACGATCGGCTGGAAGTGAGCGTCGAACCCGCCGACCTCCAGCACGTCGTCGATCCGCGCGCGCAGCGCCGCCCGCTCGGCCCGCTCCCGGGCCGACTCGCTGAGCACGGCCGTGCAGGCGGCGGCGATCTCGCCCGCCAGCGCGAACGCCGTCCGGTCGCCGACTCGGACGCACCCGATCAGCAGCTGCGCAGTGCCGTTCTCCCAGCGTCCGGCGGCGGCGGCGAGCACGACGCGGTCATCGCCACGCGAGCCGCACAACGGGCACCGCGCGTGGCCGTGGGCGGCGACCACCGGTCGTGACGCATCGGCGACGCCGGGTCGCGCGAGCGCGTTCGCGACCGCTGCGGGCGGTGCGTCGGTCCATGCCTCGACGCCGTCGGGTGCGACGATCCGGAAGGTGGAGCAACCCACCTCGTCGGGAAACAGCCGTTGGATCGCGCGCGCCGTCTCGATCGGATCGCAGCTCGGCTGAGTCTCCTCGATGCGCTGGCGGATCTCGCCGAACCGGGCGATCAGACCGCCGACGCGGCCGCTCCATACGTCGGCCACCCGCAGCAGGGCACGGACGCGAGCGACCAACTCCTCGGCGACGACCGGCTTGGTGATGAAATCGTCGGCGCCGATCGCGAACGCGTCGAGGCGCGACTGGATGTCGTCGAGCCCGCTCACCACGATGGCCGGCACGGTGGCGTACTCGGGACGCGAGCGGATGGCGGCGATCGCTTCGAACCCACTCATCGTCGGCATGACGGCGTCGAGCACCATCAGTTCCGGGTTGCGTCTCGCGACGGCCTCGACGGCCGCCGAACCGTCGGCGACGGCGACCGTGTCGAACCCGGCGCGTTCGAGCATCGCAGTGGTGGCGGTGCGGTGGAGGGTGCAGTCGTCGGCGACGAGGACGACCGGGCGGGCGGTGGTAAGAGCGGGCGGGGTGGTCGGGTTCACGGCCACCAGGTTGACCGGCGCGCCTCAAGACCGGTTCAAGGCCGGCCCAGGCTTCGGTCAGCCCGGTTCGTCCGCCACCGCCGGTTGCCGGCGGGCGTCAGCCGCCGCGCTGGTAGTTCGGGGCTTCCTTGGTGATCGTGACGTCGTGGGGGTGGCTCTCCTCGCGCCCGGCGGTCGACACCCGCATGAAGCGGGCGCCGGTGCGAAGTCCCTCGAGATCGGCGGCGCCCGCGTAGCCCATCCCGGACCGCAGCCCGCCGACGAGCTGGTACACGGTGTCGGCGAGCGGACCCGCGTACGGCACCCGGCCCTCGATGCCCTCCGGAACCAGCTTGCGGCTGGTCTGGGCGAGGTCGGAGCGGCTCTCGGTCTGGGAGGTCGCGTACCGGTCGGCACCGAGCCCCTGCATCGCGCCGAGCGACCCCATGCCGCGGTAGCTCTTGAAGCGACGGCCCTCGAACAGCTCGGTCTCGCCGGGGCTCTCCTCGGTACCGGCGAGCAACGAGCCGAGCATCACCGTGGTGGCGCCGGCCGCGATCGCCTTGACGATGTCGCCGGAGTACGTGATGCCACCGTCGGCGATGACGGGCACGCCGAGCTGCCGGGCGCGCTGAGCGGTGAAGTAGACGGCCGACAGCTGCGGCATGCCGGCGCCCGAGATGATGCGCGTCGTGCAGATCGAGCCGGCGCCGACGCCGACCTTGACGGCGTCGGCGCCCGCCCGGGCCAGCGCCTCGACGCCTTCCTCGGTCACGACGTTGCCGGCGGTGACGGCCAGCTCCGGCCACGAGCCCTTGATCCGCTCGATCGTCTTCACGACCCCGGCCGAGTGCCCGTGCGCGGTGTCGATCGCCACGGCGTCGACGCCCATCTGCACGAGCGCATCGACGCGCGTTTCGACGTCGTCGCCGACGCCGACGGCGGCTGCACACCGGAGCCGACCGAGGTCGTCTCGGCTCGCGTTGGGGTAGTCGAGGCGCTTCTGGATGTCCTTGACGGTGATCAGCCCGGCGAGGCGACCGCCGTCGTCGACGAGCGGCAGCTTCTCGATGCGGTACTTCTGGAGCAGCAGCTTGGCCTCGTCGAGCGACGTACCGACCTTCGCTGTGACGAGCCCGTCACTCGTCATGAACTCGCTGATCGGACGCTCGAAGTCGTCGCCCTCGCAGAACCGGATGTCGCGGTTCGTGAGGATCCCGACGAGCTCGCCGGCCGCGTTCGTGATCGGCACGCCCGAGAACTTGAAGCGGTTCATCAGCTCTTCGGCCTCGAACAGCTTCGCCTCCTTGGGGAGGGTCACGGGATCCGAGATCATGCCGCTCTGGCTGCGCTTGACCTTCTGGACCTCGGCCGCCTGCTCGGCGATCGACATGTTGCGGTGGATCACGCCGATTCCGCCTTGGCGCGCCATCGCGATCGCCATGCGAGCCTCCGTGACCTTGTCCATCGCCGCCGACACCAACGGGATCGTGAGCTCGATGTCGCGGGCGAACGGGGCGGTCGTGTCGACGGCGTCCGGCAGCGTCTCGGAGTAGCC
>JBFHJC010000156.1:0-7746 GCA_041596155.1 Ilumatobacter sp.
ATGTTCCTGACCCGCATCGGTTTCGGTTCCAAGGTGGTCGTCACCGGTGACGCCACCCAGGTCGACGTCCCCGACGGCCGTTCGGGGGTCCGCGGTCTCGAACCGGTGCTCACCGGCATCGACCAGCTCGCGTTCGTGCACCTCACCGCCGCCGACGTGGTGCGCCACCAGATCGTCGCCGACATCGTCGCCGCCTACGAGCGTGACGCCGAGGCGAACGCGCACGCGAACGCGGCCAAGCGACGATGAGCGAACCTTCCAGTCCCACCGGCGTCGATGCGCCGCCCGTCGTCGTGGTCAGCGACGAGCAAGCGGACGTCGCGATCGACGCCGACCGGTGGGCGCGGCTCGCGATCGCAGTGCTGCGTGCCGAGGGTCGTCAGGGCGAGCTCACGCTGACGTTCGTCGACCGCGCCGAGATGACGGCGCTCAACGCCGAGCACATGGGCGGCGACGGTCCGACCGACGTGCTGTCGTTCCCGCTCGACGCGCAACCCGGGGAAGCGGCCGGACCCACGGCCGGACCGGTGCTGCTCGGCGACGTGGTCATCTGTCCCGCGGTCGCCGCCGAGGCTGCGCCGTCACACGCCGGGACACTCGACGACGAGCTGGCGCTGCTCACCGTGCACGGCGTCCTCCACGTGCTCGGCCACGACCACGCAGAGCCCGACCAGGCACGTCGGATGCGCAGCGCCGAGCTCGATCATCTCACCCGCCACCACTGGCGGGGCCCCGCACCCGACGCGTTCAGACAGGAGCAGGACTGACCCATGACCGGCACCGAACTCGGGCTGCTCATCGCGATCTTCGTGATCCTCCTGCTGCTCGTGCTGCTCGCCATCGCGGAGACCGGTCTGAATCGGATCTCGATCGTGAAGGCGAGAGCGATCGCGGAGGACGACACGAAGCGCTCGGCACACGCGCTGGTCAACCTCGTCGAGCACCCGGAACGGTTCATCAACCCGCTGCTGGTGACGGTCACCGTGCTGCAGTTGGCGCAGGCGTTCCTCGCCAGCATGCTGGCCGACCGCCTGTTCTCCGGCTGGTGGGGCCTCGTGGTCGTCTTCGTCATCAACCTGGTCGTGTTCTTCGTCGTCGCGGAGTCGATGCCGAAGACTTGGGCCGTGCTCCACACCGAGCGAGCGGGTCTCCTGACCGCGCGCTTCACGCAGGCGCTCGTGTCCTTCCCGCCGCTCAGGCTGGTGAGCCGGGCGCTCATCGGTCTCACCAACATCCTGATCCCGGGAAAGGGCCTGAAGCAGGGTCCCTTCGTGAGTGAGCAGGAGCTGCTCGGCATCGTCGAGGCGGCCGCCGAGGACGACGTGATCGAACACGAGGAGCGCGAGCTGATCGAGAGCATCATCGAGTTCGGCGACACGGTCGCTCGCGAGGTCATGGTGCCGCGGCCCGACATGGTGATCATCCCGAACGACGCGTCCGTCACCGCGGCGCTGGACCTCGCGATCGAGAACGGGTTCAGCCGGCTGCCGGTGTTCGGTGCGGGCGACACCGACGTGATCGGACTCGCGTACACGAAGGACATGATTCGCGCTGAGCGTGGAGGCAGCGGTGAACTGTCGATTCTCGAGCTCGCTCGACCCGTGCGCTTCATCCCGGAGAACAAGCCGGTCAGCCGGTTGATGCGCGAGATGCAGACCGGGAAGTTCCATCTCGCGATCGTCGCCGACGAGTACGGCGACGTCGCCGGTCTGATCACGCTCGAGGACTGCCTCGAGGAGCTGGTCGGCGAGATCGTCGACGAGTACGACACCGAGGAGCACGGCCTCGAGCGGCTGCCCGATGGCGACTACCTCGTCGACGGAGCGATGTCGGTGGACGAGCTCAACGAACTGCTCGATGGCGACCTGCCCAATGACGACTGGGACACGCTGGGCGGCCTCGTGTTCAACAAGCTGGGTCACGTGCCGAGCCCCGGCGAGCAGCTCGAGATCGACGGCTGGCACTTCACCGCGGTCCAGGTCGAGGGCCGCCGCGTGCGGCTGGTCCGGGTTCGCCCGCGCGTACCCGACGGCGTCGAGGTCGACGGCGACAGCACCCTGCCGACGGGCTGACCGATCGGCTCGGACCGGGCGCGGCCACGCCGCTACGGTCCCGCACCATGCAGATCTCGATGGAGGGCAAGGTCGCGCTCGTGACGGGCGGTTCGAAGGGCATCGGCAAGGCGATCGGCCAGGCGATGGCTGACGCCGGCGGCTCGGTGATGTTGACGTCGCGCAAGCAGGATCAGCTCGATGCGGCCGCCGCCGAGATCGGTGGAGACGTCGCCACGTTCGCGGCCAACGCCGGCGACGTCGAAGCGGCGAACGCGTGCGTGGCCGCCACGATCGGCCGGTTCGGTCGCCTCGACGTGCTCGTGAACAACGCCGCGACGAACCCGTACTTCGGCCCGACGCTCGGCGTCGAGGAGAGCCAGTTCGACAAGACGTTCCAGGTCAACCTGCGCGGCCCGCTGTTCTGGGCGCGCGCCGCCTACGAGCAGGCCCTCCGCGACGATCCGGGCGTGATCATGAACATCGCCTCGGTCGGCGGGATGCGGGCCGAGGTCGGTCTCGGTGTCTACAACGTGTCGAAGGCGGCGCTCATCCACCTGACCCGGCAGCTCGCCGGCGAGCTCGGCCCGACCCGGGTCATCGGCATCGCACCGGGTCTGATCGAGACCGACTTCTCCTCCCTGCTCGTCGAGCGGTTCGGCGACCAGTTGGCCGCCGAGATGCCGTTGCGCCGGCTCGGCCAGCCGGCCGACGTCGCCAACCTCGCGTTGTTCCTGGCCTCCGACCTCGCGGCCTGGATCACCGGCGACACGTTCGTGATCGATGGCGGTGCCGGGGTGCGGTCAGCGGGCGCCTGACTCGCGTGCGGGTTCGGCGGCGCCCTCGTCCGCGAGTCCGCGCAGCACCGGCCTCGCGAAGACGACGAGAGCGATCAGCGTGATCGCTCCGCCCGTGAGGAACGGCGCGCGCAGGTTCGTGGCGTAGGCGACGAACCCTCCGGCCGCGACCCCGAGCGCGCCGGCCGCCGCTCCGAGCCAGCGATAGACGCCGTTGACCCGGCCGAACCGGTCGGCGGGGATGACCCGCTGACGAACCGTGACGGTGGCCACGTTCCAGACGGTGATGCCGAATCCGACGACGAACCCGGTCGCCGCGACGATCGAGGCCGCCGGCGCCAGCCCGATCACGATCTGCCCGGTACCGAAGGCGGCGTACGGCACGACGACCGAGTTGCGCAGACCGATCACCCCGATGAGGCGCGGCCCCACGATGCCACCCGACGCGGCACCCATCGCGGTGACCGTCAGCAGGATGCCGAACTCGACGCTGTTGAGGCCGAGCTCCTCGACGGCGTACTTCACGAAGATGCCCTGTCCGAACATGAGCCCCAGGTTGGTGACCGCGAACATCACCGCCAGCGTCCGCAGCATCGGATGATCGAGCAGCCACCGCACGCCGGCGCGCAGCCGCCGGTCGGTGTTCGGCTGCGGGTTCGCCACGGCGGTGCGTGCGAGTCGGATCGACGCGATCAGCGCGGCGGCGACCGTGAACGACGCCGCGTTCGCCGCGAACGGCAGGCCGACCGACCGGTCGAACAGCAGCGCGCCGATCGAGAGGCCGGCGATGCTGCCGGCGGCGACCTCGGCCGCGAACAGGTAGCCGTTGGCGCGCTCGAGCTGGTGCCGTTCGACGAGCATCGGGACGAAGGCCTGCGCACTGCTGTCGAAGAACACCTCGCAGGCCCCGATCACGAGCAACAGCACGAGGAGGTGCCAGACCTCGAGCCGCTCGACGATCGCACCTGCGGCGATCAGCCCGAACAGCAGCACTCGGACCACGTTGGCGGCGATCATCAGGCTCTGGCGCTGGAGCCGGTCGACGACGACACCGACCGGCAGCGCGAGGAGCAGCCAGGGCAGGAGCGTCGCCAGGGTCACCGCCGCGATGAGCCGCTCGTCGCCGGTCAGCGTCAGTGCCAGGAGGGGCATGGCGACGAAGTTGATGCCGTCGCCGAGGTTGCTGATCGCGCTGGCGAACCACTGCCGCCAGTAGTTGGCCGGCAGTGACGGCGACAGCGGTGCCGCGACCGGCGGCCGCGACACGGTCGCGCTCACCGACGCCACTCGGGCGATGGGCCGCCCGCGGGGAGGAGGTCGCGTCGTGGCACGGCGGCGAACTTACTGCGCGACCGGATCGAGCTCCGATCGGATCAACTTCCCGAGCGTGCTGCGTGGCAACTCCGACCGATACACCACTCGGCGTGGCGCGCAGACCGCAGGCAATGACGCCTTGACCCAGTCGCGCACCTCGTCGAGACCGACCGGGCGCGTCGCGTCGATGGGCACGAGGACCGCCGTGACGAGCTCGCCCCACTCGGGGTCCGGGGTGCCGACGATGCCGACGTCGGCGATCCCGGGATGGGTCGCGAGCACGCGCTCCACGGGCTCCGGCCATACGTTCTCGCCGCCGGTGATGATCAGGTCCCCGCGGCGACCGTGAACGGTCAGGAGGCCGTCGGCCACGTCGCCGAGGTCGCCGGTCGCGAACCATCCCTCGGCGTCGAAGACGTCCGCGGTGTGCAGGTAGCGCCGCAGGAGCATCGGCCCGCGCACATGGATCTCACCGTCGACGATCCGCACCTCGACCCCGTCGAGCGGCACCCCGTCGTAGACGACGCCGCTGCCGGTCTCGGTCATGCCGTAGGTGGTCGACACGTTCGGTGGAAGATCGGCCGGGGGGTGGGCCCCGCCGAGCACGATCCGACGGAACAGGGCCGGGTCGATGCGTCGGAGCGCCGTCGCGACCAGCGACACGAGCGTGGCTCCGGCGCGCTCGACGGCGCTCGCGTCGAACGACGGGTGCACGGTGAGTCGCGTGCCGCTGTGCAGGGCGCGGGTGACGACCGACAGACCGCCGACGTGTGAGAGCGGGAGGCAGGCGAGCCAGTGGTCGTCGTGCGTCACCGCGAGTCGCCGCGAGGTGGCCTCCGCCGAGGCCCGGACGGCGTCGTGGGTGAGCACGACACCCTTGGCCCGACCCGTCGAGCCGCTGGTCGCGACGACGAGTGCGTCGTCGGACTCGACCGGCGGCGGGTCGACCGATTCGGCCGCGCCACCTCGACGTCCGACGCGCTGACCGGTCCGATCGACGATCGCCCCGACACCGAAGTCGTCGAGGAGCGCAGTTCGCAGCGGCGTCGGCAGCCGCTGATCGACTGGGAAGGCGACGTCGCCGGCGTCCCAGACCCGCTGGAGCGCTTCGACGAAGGCGGGTCCGCCCGGCAGGTCGAGGGCGACGATCGTCGGCATCAGCCGGACCCCGAGTTCGCGACGACGCGGCGCTCCGGTTGCCGAACGGTGCTCACCGTTCCATCATGTCGCACCGATGACGACCGTTCCGAAGACGACACCGGCCGACTGGCTGGCCGGCGCCCGCCCCAAGACCCTGCCCGCTGCAGTCGTGCCCGTGGCCGTCGGCGCCGGTGCCGCGCTCGGAACTGACTCGGCCGATGTCGTCTGGTGGCGGGTGACCCTTGCGTTGGCCGTGTCGCTGCTCCTCCAGATCGGCGTCAACTTCGCCAACGACTACAGCGACGGCGTGCGCGGCACCGACGACGGCCGGGTGGGCCCGTTGCGCCTCGTCGCCACCGGACGCGCCGCACCGGGCGCGGTCAAGCGGGCGGCGCTCGGAGCGCTCGCCGCCGCGGCGGTGGCCGGGCTCGTCCTGGCGGCGACGACGTCGTGGTGGCTGCTGGCGATCGGCGCCACGGCGCTGCTGGCGGCCTGGGGGTACACGGGCGGGCCCCGGCCGTACGGCTACGCGGGGCTGGGTGAGCTGTTCGTGTTCGTCTACTTCGGCCTGGTTGCCACCGTCGGGACGGCGTATGTGGCGATCGAGTCGGTGCCGGGGGTCACCTGGCCGGCTGCGATCGCGGTCGGGTCGCTCGCCTGCGCCCTCCTCGTGGTCAACAACCTCCGCGACATCCCGACCGACAGCGTCGCCGGCAAGCGCACCCTTGCCGTTCGTCTGGGCGACCGGATGACCCGGTGGCTGTACGCAGCACTGCTCGCCGCCGCGTTCGTCGGCGTCGCGATCGCCGCCGCCTCGCGGCCCTGGTCACTGGTGGCTCTGGCGGCGCTTCCCGTCTCCGCCGTGCCGGCGCGAGCCGTGCTCGGAGGCGCCGCCGGTCGGGACCTGATCCGCGTGCTCGAGGGGACGGCGCGCAGCCAGCTGGCGGTCGGGGCGCTGCTCGCGATCGGGCTGGCCGTCAGCTGAGTCGGGCGAGCCAGACCGCGATCGCGTCTGCGGTCTCCCCCGGGCGCTCGGCATGGGCTGCGTGGCCGGCTTCGGCGACCGTAGCGAACGTGGCCGACGGAAGGCGCTCGCACATCTCCTGCGCGATCGCGGTGAACTTCTCGTCGCGCCCGCCGGCGAGCGCGAGCACCGGCACACCGATCTCGCCGAGACGCTCCCACAGCGGCTCCTGCGCCCCCGTGCCCGCGGTGCGCAGGCTCGAGGCCAGACCCGCAGCGGTGTTCCGGCGGCGATGTTCGAAGCCGGCGGGGTGGTCCGGCAGGCCGGCGAACAGCGGCAGGGCCATCCACTCGGAGAGGAACCGGTCGACGCCGATCGTCTCGATGCGGTCGGCGAGCGCCGCGTCGGAGCGGCGTCGCTCCGCCCGCTCGTCGGCGTCGACGATGCCCGGCGTGGCACCGAGCAGCACCATCGCGGTCACCGCCTCCGGGCGCGCGAGCGCGGCGTGCAGCGCGAAGCGCCCGCCCATCGAGTACCCGACGTAGACCCCCGGTCCGGCCAGATCGGCCAGCGGTCCCCCCGCCTCGGCGATCGGCGTGGTGTCGGCGGCGGCGGTGCCGTGACCGGGCAGGTCGACGAACGCGAGCGACGGCCGAGCACATCCGTGGGCGACGAGTCCTCGCGCGATCCGGTCGGCGCCGTCGTGCCAGTGGTGGTGGGTCTGGGTGAACCCGTGCAGGAAGACGAGCCGATGGGGGCAGTCAGACGTCGCAGGCATCGTCGGTGCAGCCCGGCCCGTCGGCGACCGCCGGCTGCAACCGCTCGGCGAGCTTTCGGAGCACGACCACGAAGGTGTCCGGATCCTGGGCGCCGGGGATCGCCCAGCGGCCGTCGACCACGAACGTCGGCACGGCAGAGATGCCGGCGTCGGCCGCGGCGAGAAGATCGTCGGCGACCTCGTCGCGTCCGCCATCGCCGGCGAGGAACTCACCGACCTGATCGCGATCGAACCCGATGTCCGCGGCGAGGTCGGCCAGCGCGTCGGGATCGCCGATGTCGACACCCTCGACGAAGTAGGCGCGCAACAGCCGCTCCTTCAGGTCGGGTTGTGCGACGGGCGATCCGGGTTGCTCCGCGTACCAGAGGAGGCGGTGGGCGAGCAGGGTGTTCGCCCGGCGGGCGCGGTCGAGGCGGAACTCGATGCCGTCGCCGGCTGCGGCTTCTGTGACGCGGTCGATGATCATCTGGGCCTGGGCCGGGCCGCCGAACTTGCGGACGTACGCGTCGAACACCGGCTCGGAGACCCCGGGTGCCGCTCGCGGGTCGAGCTGATAGGGCCGGTAGCGCACGACGACGTCGATCTCGCCGGTGAGCTGCTCGACGGCACGCTCGAAGCGCCGCTTGCCGATGTAGCACCACGGGCACACGACGTCGGACCAGATGTCGACGGCGATCGTCGGGACCGCTTCCTGCGGGTCGG
>JBFHJC010000157.1:0-7628 GCA_041596155.1 Ilumatobacter sp.
CACGGACCTCGATCGCGCCGTCCGCCGCGAGGTCGGCTGCCACCTGATCGGCGACCAGCTCTCGTCGGGCGCCCACGTCACCATCGACGCGGTCGGCTCGCAGGACTCGATCGTCGATTGCCTCCGCGTCACACGGCCCCGCGGCCGGGTCGTCCTGCTCGGGATGCCGGCCGAGGTCACGGTCGACCTGACCGGGCTCTGGCACCGCGAGACCGAGCTGAAGGGGGCCTACACCTACGGCACCGAGACGCTCCCCGACGGCAGCCAGGTCCGCACGTTCGACCTCGCCGTCGACACCGCCAACCACTACGAGGCCGAGCGCTTCCTGTCGGCCACCTACCGCCTCGACGATCACGTCGACGCCATCGCCCACGCCGCGGCCGCCGGCCGCCGCGGCGCCGTCAAGATCGCCTTCCGGCCATGAGAGCAGACGCAACATGATGACAACCCGTCCACCGATGCGAGCGAGCGGAGCGCCAGCGAGCGAGCGTCCACGAGCTGCGCGGGCTGCGTGTGGCGTGGCCGGGGAACGCTGAGGCTGCCATGCCACGCCCCGGATTCGTCCTCGACGTCGATCGCTCGACCCCGCCGATCCTGTTCTGGCGCGGCGAGGGCTTCAGCCTCGAGAAGCTGCCGGCCGACCGGTCGCGCATCATCTACCCACCCGAGCCGCTCGATGGCCTCGACGACCTCGACGGCGAGATCCGCAATGCGCTGCTGAACCCGATCGACATGGAGCCACTGCCCGCCCTGCTGGCGCCCGACATGACGCTCACGATCGTGTTCGACGACGCCAGCCTGTCGCTGCCCAAGATGCGCCGGCCCGACAACCGCCAGCGGATCGTCGAGGCGGTGCTCGACCTCGCCGCCGCGGCGGGCGTCGACGACATCCACATCATCGCCGCCCTCGGGCTGCACCGACGGATGCACGACTACGAGCTGCGCCACGTGCTCGGCGACCGGATCTTCGACGCCTTCCATCCGCGCGGGATGCTCTACCAGCACGACGCCGAGGACCACGACAACCTGACCGTGATCGGCACGACCGACCACGGTGAGATCGTCGAGATCAACAAGCGCGCCGCCGACAGCGACCTGATCGTGTACGCCAACGTGAACCAGGTCGCGATGGACGGGGGATGGAAGTCGATCACGACCGGGCTGGCGAGCTACCGCTGCCTCAGCCACCACCACAACCCCGAGGCACTCCAGAACACCCGCAGCCTGATGGGCCACCGCGAGCACAGCGCGCTGCACACCAGCATCTGGCGGATGGGCAAGGTGCTACGCGACCACGGCCCGAAGATCTTCCAGGTCGAGACGACGATCAACACCGATGCCTTCCCGCCGCCGTTCGACTTCCTCCGCAAGCGCGAGTGGGAATGGACGATGAAGGACCGCGCGACCTACCTGGCGACCGCCAAGTCGCTCGGCCGGCTGCCGAACCGCGCCAAGCGCAAGATCTTCCACTCGATCGAAGCGCCCTACGCCACCACGAGCGTCCAGGCCGGCTTCACCGAGTCGGTGCACGAGGTCACGCTCACGAACGTGTACCGCCAGCACCTCGTCGACGTCGAGGGTCAGACCGACATCCTCACGATGGGCATCCCGTTCATCTGTCCGTACAACCCCGAGGGCATCATGAACCCGGTCCTCGTGATGTGCATGGGGCTCGGGTACCTCTTCAACATGTACCGCGGTAAGCCGCTCGTGCGCGAGGGCGGCGTCGTGATCATGACCCACCCGACGTACCGCGAGTTCAACCCGGTGCACCATCCGAGCTACATCGACTTCTTCGACGAGGTGCTCGCCGACACGACCGACCCGGCCGAGATGTCGCAGCGCTGGGAGAAGAAGTACGCCGAGGACGAGTGGTATCGGCACCTGTATCGCACCGGCAACGCCTATCACGGCGTGCACCCGTTCTACGCCTGGTACTGGGGCGCCCACGGCCAGCAGCACGCCGGCCGCGTGATCGTCGTCGGCGGCGACCCGCCGACCGTCCGCCGGCTCGGGTTCACGCCCGCCAGCACGATGGACGACGCGCTCGAGATCGCCACCGACGTCGTCGGCCGCTCCCCCACCATCTCCCACCTTCACGTGCCCGGCGTGCTGGTCGCCGACGTGAAGTAGCGGAGGTGGGCTGATGGCGAACCGGTACCTCAGGTCGGCGCAGCGGATGTCCGGGCGCGCCGAGGCGGTCGTGCGGCGCGCCGCTCGGCCGCTGCGGTCGTACGGCTTCCCCTACCGGGCGCCCACGGTGCCCAAGGGCGTCGAGGTCCCGAAGGAGCCCTCGAAGCTCGGGGCCAACTACGAGACCGAGTGGGCGCGCAGCCTGCCGGCGCGAGTCGCCCGGGAGGTGATCACCAGCGGACCCCTGGCGCTGCTCGTGCGCAGCGTCACCGATCCCGAGGTGACCGGGCTCGACCGACTCGACGACCTGACGCGCCTCGACGAGCCGCCGCCCGTGATCTTCGCGCCGAACCACCACAGCCACCTGGACACCGGGCTCATGATCCAGTCGATCCCGGCGATCTGGCGGCGCGAGCTGGTCGTCGCCGCCGCCGCCGACTACTTCTTCGACCAGCGCTGGAAGGCCGTGCTCTCGGCGCTGGCGCTGAACGCGATCCCGATCGACCGCGAGGTCACCAGCCGCAGATCGAGCGACATGTTCCGCGACCTCGTCGCAGACGGCCACAGCCTGTTGATCTACCCCGAGGGCGGGCGCTCCCCGGACGGGTGGGGGCAGGAGTTCAAAGGCGGCGCCGCCTACCTGTCGTCGCGCACCGGGGCGCCCGTCGTACCCGTCTTCATCGACGGCACGGGCGCCATCTTCGGCAAGGGGATGAAGCGACCGAAGCCCGGCAAGACGAAGGTCGTGTTCGGCGCTCCGCTGTTCCCCCGCGACGACGAGAGCACCCGCCGCTACAACGCCCGCATCGAGGCGGCGGTCACCCGCCTCGGCGACGAAGCGCTGACCGACTGGTGGACCGCAGCCCGCCGCGCCGCGACCGCCACGAACCCCAGGCTCACCGGCCCCGAGTACAACGGCTGGCGCCGCCAGTGGGCGCTCGGCGAACAGCGCAAGCTCGGCGCGGCCGGCCTCCGTCGCCGCCAGAAGCGGCGCTGGCCCGACCTCGGCTGATCTCGGTCCGGACGCGGGTGCTCCGTGGGCCGAGCCGCGATACCGTCAGGATCAGCGGGCGATCGTGAAGGAGGCAGTCATGTCGAAGCAACGATTGATCTGGTCGGCGGTCGTGGTCGCCGTCATCGCGCTGGCGGTCGCGTGCGTCAAGAAGACCGTGTCGAAGCGCGAGTCCGAGTGGCACGGGCTCACCGAGCGCGAGGCGCGAGCGAAGCTCGACGAGAAGCTGCCCGGCAAGATCCCGGCCGACAAGCGCGAGCAGATCGCCGACAAGGTGGTCAGCAAGATGCGCGACCGCGGGGTCCTCAGCGAGGACAGCACGGTCCCCGACGACATCAGCGGTCTCACCGAACGCGCTTCGACCTGACGTATCGAGAGGTGCCTGGCACCTTTCGATACGTCAGTCGGTTCGGAGGATTGCGAACACCAACGCGTCGAACCACCGGTCGTCGCTCCGCCACGCCTGGCGCAGCGTGCCCTCGTGGGTGAAGCCGACGCGCGTCAGCGCGCGCTGCATCGCGACATTGTCGCTGCGCGTCGTCGCCTCGATGCGGTGCAGTTCGGGGTACGTGGCGAAGAGGTGATCGGCGACCCACCGGGTCGCGGCAGTGCCGATGCCGCGACCACGGTGTCCGCTGGCGACGCGGACATCGAACCGTGGCGCGCCGTCGCCGATGTCCCCGAGCTCGAGCAAGCGGATCAGCCCCACCTCCCCGTGCCCTCGTTCGACGATCCAGTGGCTCGCCGTGTCGGCGGTCGCGAACTCCATGCCGGCGACGTCGTGGGGGGTCGGACGCCGGCAGCCGTGGAACGGCCACTCGTCGTCGCACAGGAACGCGACGAGCCGATCGCGATCGCTCGGCAGCGCGAGCGGGACGAACTCGAGCGACACGCTCGTCAGCTCGGGCAGGGGATCGTGATCGGTGTGCCGACCACGAAGTTCGCGTAGCCAGGCGTGCTGGCGTTGGCGGCGTCCATCTCCTGGTACGTGATGCCGAAGCGCTCGGCGACCTTGATGCGCGTCGTGTCGCCCGACTGGATCACGTACGTGGACGGACACTCACCGTCGCTGCTCGCCGGCTGCGAGTCGGCCGTCGGCGTCGAGCCCGCCGGCGGCGTCGTCGTCGGGGTGCCGGCACCGGGGATCTTGCTCTCGGGCGGGATCAGCACCGTGTCGCCCGGGAAGATAAAGTGGTTCACGCCGTCGGACCACTGGTTGTAGTTGATCAGCTGATCGAGGGTGATCCCGTAGAGCGAGGCGATCTTCGAGAGCGAGTCGCCGGCGACGACGGTGTAGGTCTGCTCGGTCGGCGACACGCCGGATGCCGCGATCTCCTCGGGCGCCAGCGTGGTGGTGGTCGTGGTGGTCGCGGGCGCGATCGTCACGTAGCTCGACGGCTCGATCGGCGCCAGCGACGACCGGGAACCCGACGTGTCCGCAGTGCCGCACCCGGCGGCGAGCAGCAGCGGGCCACAGCCGAGAGCGGCGACGGCGAGAGCGCGCGGCGAGATCTGCATGGACGCCCAGCGTACGACGAGATCGCGGCCGAGCGGTGGCACGATCACATCAGGGGACGCGCCGTCGGCTCGATCGGTGCCGGCAGGCTGGTCTCGCCCATGAGGTAGCGATCGACGCCGGCCGCAGCGGAACGGCCCTCGGCGATCGCCCACACGATCAGGCTCTGGCCGCGGCCCATGTCGCCGGCGACGAAGACGCCGTCGACATTGGTCATGTAGTCGTCGTCGCGGGCGACGTTGCCGCGCGCATCGAGTGCCACGCCGATCTCGTCGAGCCACGACCCGGTCTCGGGGCCGACGAAGCCGAGGGCCAGGAACACGAAGTCGGCCGGCAGCTCGCGGTCGGTGCCCTCGACCTTCTGGAACCGGCCGTCGACCATCTCGACCTCGTGGATCGCCAGCGCCCGCACGTTGCCGTCGCCGTCGCCGAGGAAGCGCTCGGTGTTGACCGAGTAGATGCGTTCGCAGCCCTCGTCGTGGGCCGACGTGACCTTGAACGTGAAGGCGAACTGCGGCCACGGGTTCGTCGACGCCCGTTCCTCGGGTGGGCGCGCCATGATCTCGAGCTGGGTGATCGACGCCGCCCCCTGGCGATGCGCGGTGCCGAGGCAGTCGGCGCCGGTGTCGCCGCCGCCGATGATGACCACATGCCTGTCGCGGACGTCGATCGGGGAACGCTCGATGTCGCCGAGCTGCACGCGGTTGGCGTACGGCAGGTACTCCATCGCCTGGTGGATGTTGCCGAGCTCGCGCCCGGGCACCGGCAGGTCGCGCCATTGGGTGGCGCCGCACGCCAGCACGATCGCGTCGTACGACGCCTGGAGCACGCCGATGTCGATGTTCCCGCCGACGACGGCGTTGGTACGGAACTCGGTACCTTCCGCCTCCATCTGCTCGAGCCGGCGGTCGACGTGGCGCTTCTCCATCTTGAACTCGGGGATGCCGTAGCGCAGCAGGCCACCGATGCGGTCGGCCCGCTCGAGCACGACGACGTCGTGTCCGGCGCGCGTCAGCTGCTGGGCGGCGGCGAGGCCGGCCGGACCGGAGCCGATCACGGCAACCCGCTTGCCGGTTCGCATCGAGGGTCGCTGCGGCTGGACCCACCCCATCTCGAACGCCTTGTCGATGATCTCGACCTCGACCTGCTTGATCGCGACCGGCGGCTGGTTGATGCCGAGGACGCACGCCGACTCGCACGGCGCGGGACACAGGCGCCCGGTGAACTCCGGGAAGTTGTTCGTCGCGTGGAGGCGGTCGATCGCGTCGCGCCAGTGGTCGCGGTACACGAGGTCGTTCCAGTCCGGGATCAGGTTGCCGAGCGGGCACCCGTTGTTGCAGAACGGGATGCCGCAGTCCATGCACCGTCCGGCCTGGGTGCGCAGCTTGTCCTCGGGGAAGTCCTCGTAGACCTCGCGCCAGTCCTTGATCCGCACCGGCACGGGCCGGTACGCCGGTGTCTCCCTGTCCCACTGGAGAAACCCTGTTTGCTCTCCCATCGTCAGCCCTTCGCTGCTTCCATGATCTTGGCGACCGTCTCGTCGTCGCTCAGGCCGGCGGCCTCCGACTCCTTCATGACGTCGAGCACCCGCTTGTAGTCGGTCGGCATCACTTTGCGGAACCGGCTGACCTCGACGCTCCACGAGGCCAGCATCCGACGGGCGACCGCCGAGTCGGTGAAGCGGAGGTGGTCCTCGATGGTCGTTCGGAGGAACTCACGGTCGTGCTCGTCGAGATGCTCGACCTCGACCATCTCGTAGTTGACGCGACGGTCGAAGTGCCCCGACCGGTCGTACACGTAAGCGATGCCGCCCGACATGCCGGCACCGAAGTTGCGGCCGGTAGGGCCGAGCACGACGACGCGACCACCGGTCATGTATTCGCACCCGTGGTCGCCGACGCCTTCGACCACCGCGGTCGCCCCGGAGTTGCGCACGCAGAAGCGCTCGCCGACGACGCCGCGCAGGTAGATCTCGCCGCCGGTGGCGCCGTAGGCGATCACGTTGCCGGCAATGATCTGATCCTCGGCTTCGAAGGGCGACTCGACTGGCGGGTGCACGATCAACCGGCCACCCGACAGCCCCTTGCCCAGGTAGTCGTTGGCGTCGCCCTCGAGCCGCATCGTGATCCCGCGCGGCACGAACGCGCCGAAGCTCTGACCGGCCGACCCGCGCAGGTGGATGTCGATCGTGCCGTCGGGCAGGCCGGCGCCCTTCCAGCGCTTGGTCACCTCGTGCCCGAGGAGGGTGCCGACGGTGCGGTTCACGTTGCGGATCGGCAGCTCGATCGACACGTGCTGCGCGTCCTGGATCGCCGGCTGGGCGAGGCGGATGAGCTCTTGATCGAGCGCCTCGTCGAGCCCGTGGTCCTGGCCACGCGAGCAGTGCAGCGTCTGCCCATAGGGGTTGGACGGCTGCATCAGGATCGGTGAGATGTCGAGCCCGCTCGCCTTCCAGTGGTCGACGGCCGGCTGGACGTCGAGCGCCTCCACGTGGCCGACCATCTCCCCGACCGTGCGGAAGCCGAGCGTCGCCATCAGCTCGCGCACCTCCTGTGCGATGTACTCGAAGAAGTTCACGACGAACTCCGGCTCGCCCGTGAAGCGCTTGCGCAGCTCGGGGTTCTGGGTGGCGACGCCGACCGGGCACGTGTCGAGGTGGCAAACCCGCATCATCACACAGCCGGACACGACGAGCGGGGCGGTGGCGAAGCCGAACTCCTCGGCGCCGAGCAGGGCCGCGATCACGACGTCGCGGCCGGTCTTGAGCTGACCGTCGGTCTGCACGACGATCCGGTCGCGCAGTCCGTTGAGCACCAGCGTCTGCTGGGTCTCGGCGAGGCCGAGCTCCCACGGGCCGCCGGCGTGCTTCACCGACGTCAGCGGGCTGGCGCCGGTGCCGCCGTCATGACCGGAGATCAGGACGACGTCCGCCTTCGCCTTGGCGACGCCGGCGGCAACGGTGCCGAC
>JBFHJC010000158.1:0-7614 GCA_041596155.1 Ilumatobacter sp.
GCGCGTCACACAGCTACCGGAGCCAGTGTCGCCCAGCTACCGGAGCCAGTCCCCGAACCGGAACACAGCAACCGGAGCCGACATGTCCACTATGAACCGGGACAGCACACAGACGCTGCCGGGCACCGGACCGACCGACCGTCGGGCACGATCGCTCGCCGACGCGGCGAAACCCCCGCTGAGCAGGGGTTTCGTGGTGGGCGAGGGGGGACTTGAACCCCCACGATCTTGCGATCACTGGCACCTGAAGCCAGCGCGTCTGCCAATTCCGCCACTCGCCCGAGTGGGACCGACGAAGGCTAACCGCCAGAGGGAAAGGGCGACAACGCAGATGTGCGCCGCCATCCCACGGCCCGATCGCCGAAACGCGCCGCTCCGAGCACCGTATTCCCGATCGGAGGTTGACAAACGTCATATCAACTTCCGCCGTGGCCGTCGATACCCTGCAGCCATGCGTCGTGTTGACATCACCGGCATCGCCCTCGAGGCGAACACCGGCGCGCCGCTCGTCGTGCTCCGCGAACAGGACGAGCCGCACCGGCTGCTGCCGATCTTCATCGGTGGCCCCGAAGCGTCCGCCATCGCGATCGCCGCGGCGGGCGAACGTCCGCCGCGGCCGCTGGTGCACGACGTCATGGCGGCGCTCGTCCAGTGTCTCGACGGTCGCGTCGACACCGTCGAGGTCGACGACCTCCATGACGGCACCTACTTCGCCACGATCACCGTCGCCGGCCCCGGCGGCAATCGCCGCGTCGGCAGCCGCCCGTCCGACGCGCTCGCCCTCGCCGTGCGCACCGGCGCCCCGGTGTTCGTCAGCGAAGCGGTCCTCGACGAGGCCGGCAGCCTGCCGCCGGCCGACGACGCCGACGAATCCACTGCGCCCGAGCTCGACGACGCCCAGATCGATGCCGCGGTCACCTCGTTCCGAACCTTCCTCGACGAGATCACCCCGGCCGACTTCATCGAGACCGACACCGTCGACGACGCCGACGGCGACGCCGACGGCGAACCCGACCGCGACTGATCCTCGCCGCAGGTCGCGGTCAGTCGTCTGCGCCGGTCGGCGGCGGTGGCCCCGCTGCGACCGAGGCACGGACGACCTTCGGCGACAGTGCCGTCGAGAACTGCGGTCGCAGCATCACCAACCCGGCGGTCGCCAGGATCGCGCCGATCACGAGTGCGATCGACGGCAACAGGAACGCGCCTGCTGTCCGGAACAGCTCCCGATGGATCCACTCGTTGTCGGTCAGCGCCTCCTGCGCCTGGTTGGCGTCGCGAACTTCCTGCGCGGTCGGCTCGTCGACGATCAGATCCTCTGGCGCCCTCGGCTCGGGATTGCCACTCAGGTCCCGACCCAGTGCGACCGACAGCTCGCCCACCGTCAGCAACCCGGCGACGACCGCCGGGTCCGCGCCGGGGTCGACGTCGGGCGGGAGCACCAGCACCTCGCCCGCCGCGAGCCGCGCCGCGAGCTCGGCGCGACCGGCGACCACGACCTCCGCGGCCGCCGCGGTCACCCGTCGCACGTCGTCGACGACCGCCTCCGCGGTCAGCGAATGTCCGAGGGGGTTCGGGTGCATCGAGCCGTGCACCCAGCTCCCCGGTGAATACCGCGCCAGCCAGTGTCCCTCGGGCGGGCTCAGGTCGAGATGGTTCGTCGCCGGCTCGGATGCGCACAGGCCGTTCTCGCCGAAGACGTAGATCCCCTCGTCGAAGAAGTGGATCCCGGCCTCCTGCGTGGCCGACCGGATCTGGTTGTTCAGTCGCCGGATGAACTCGACGACGAAGCGGTGCTCGGCGTCCTGCAACCCGAGCCCGCACGCCGTGGAACCCGTGACCTCCGGGTACGGCATGGCGATGATCGGCGTGTTCGGCACCTTCGCCTTGATCGCCTCGTACGTCGTGACGAGCTGGGGGCGCAGCTGCTTCACGTTCGCGAACCAGTCCTGCCGACGCTCGTCGCAGTCGCGCGGCAACAGGCACGCCTTGACGATGGTCGAGAACCCGACGTCGTTGCCCCCGATGCTGACGAGCACGACGTCGATCGACTCGATCTGGCTCGTCGTGAACCGGTCGAGGTTGGCGAGCTGCGGGAGCGCGCCGGCAACCCCGTCCGCGCTGTCGGGCATCTGCCCCTCGCTCAGCAGGTGGACGGTGCGCGCTCCGGAACACGCGAAGGAATCGAGGCCCATCCGGAGCGCCGCGGCCACCAGGTACGGGTAGGCCGTCCGGGCGCGCCGGCATTCGTTGCGGTCACCGCCGACCTGGTTCGTCCCGGCGAAGTACTCCTGGGCGCCTTCGCCGGAGATGAACGAGTCGCCGAGCGCGAGCAGACGGCTGGCGGCGGTCGGGTTGGGGTCGCTCTCCAACGGCTCGGTGCGGTCACCCATCCCCCACAGCACCAGCAGCGCAGCCAGAACCATCGCCATCAGCCCCTCGCCCCGCAACACGAACCAGGCGCCGATCAGCACCAGCACCAACCCGACGAGGAGCGCGATCCCCCAGACCCGCGCGGCCTGGGCCATGTCGACGACGCCGACCGCGATGAGGACGATGCCCGCCCCGGTGGCCGTGAAGGCGACCGGGCGGGGGAGCCCCACCCACACCACCGCGATGCCGAAGGCCGACAGCCCGACGATCAGCAGCGTGACACCACCGACCAGGGCGAAGGCATTGGAGACCCGCGTTCCCACGAATGCGACCACGCCGCCGGCGACCGTCGCGGCGACGGAGGCAGCGGTCGCCCATGCCGCGCGGCTCGTGGCCTCGCGGATCCACGGGCGCAGCGCCAGCTTGACCACCGAGATCCCCGCGACCCACAGGACCAACCCGGTCCCGAGTGCCAGGTTGAGACTGCGGGTGCCCTGCAGGAGCACGACCGCCTGCAGCAGCGCAGCGCCACCGCCGAGGAGCAGCGTTGCGTGGGCATCGCCGCGACCACGCAGCCACACCGTCGCCGCCACCAACCCGAGACCGGCGACCGCGAAGCCCTCGAACGCGAGCAGTCGGTTGCCGTCGAGCATCCCCCACACGATCATCCCGACGCCGACACCGACGAGGATGCCGACCCAGGCACCGGTGATCCGGCGAGCGAGGTCGACCTTCCTGCCGAGGTCGATCAGCACCATCATCGCGACGACCCCCACCACGGCCGCCACCACCAGGGCGATCAACGACTCCCACAGCAGGTGCTGACGGGTGGCGACGAGCAGCGCCGTCCCCGCGGCCACGATGTACACGATCGCGATCGCGACCGCCCAGGCCGGATGGCGCACCAGCTCCGCCCGAGCCACGACGAGGCACACCGTCGCGAGCAGGAACGACACCACGACCACCCACCAGCCGCGCCCGGTCGGATCGGAGGCCAGCTGCGCGAGCCCGAGGATCGCGGCGGCGACACCGACGCCGGCGGATGCCCACCGCACCTCCGCCGCTGCCCCTTGCTCGCTCATGTCCACCTCCTCCGCTCGGAGACGTCCGCACCCATGATCGCCGAACGCCACGGCGACGTCAGCGATTTTCGGTTGACGACCCGCACGCCGAGCGGCCGCGGGCGACCACTAGCCTTGCTCCGGCCATGGGGATGCAGTCACTCGAGCGGCGCCTGGAGCGTATGGTCGATGGCGTGTTCCGCCGCTCGCGCCACTCCATCCGCCCGATCGAGCTCGGGCGCCGGCTCATCCGCGAGATGGACGACCACCGTTCGGTCGACGTCAAGGGCCAGCGGATCGTCCCCAACGACTTCACCGTGTACCTGTCGGCGAGCGACCACAGCGCCTTCGCCGACATCGAGGACGCCCTGCGCACCGAGCTGATCGAGGCATGCCGCGAGTACGCCCGCGAGGAGGGCTACCACTTCATGGGGCCCGTCGCCGTCCATCTCCAGGTCGACAACCAGCTGCGCCCCGGCCGTTTCGGCATCTCGTCGGTGCTCAAGCAGTCCGAACCCGGCGCCCGGCCCGGCTCGATCGTCATGCCGTCGGGCGACCGGATCGAGCTCGGCGAGGGGCGCCACGTCATCGGTCGCCTCGCCGACTGCGCGATCGTCATCAACGACGGCAACACGAGCCGCCAGCACGCCCAGATCCACCGGGCCGGCAGCGGCTACGTCATCGCCGATCTCGGATCGACCAACGGCACGTTCGTCAACGGCCAGCGCCTGATCGCCGACCACCGCCTCGCCGACGGCGACATCGTCACCGTCGGATCCGTCAGCCTTCGCTTCGAAGCCAGCTGAGGCGGCCCACCGCCCGACTCCCGCCCATGACCGACCAAGTCCTCGACATCCTGAAGCTGGTGCTGCTCGCACTGCTGTACTTGTTCTTCGCGCGCGTGCTGTGGGCCGTGTGGAGCGAGGTCCGCCAGCCCGCCAACGCCCGCGGCCGCAGCGACTATCAGCCGCCGGCGCCGGCGCCCGTCGACGGCCGTCGCGCCACCAAGCCACCGAAGGGTCGCGCCGGGGTGCCCGCCCGGCTCGTCATCCTCGAGCCCAAGGAGCGACGGGGCACCGCGTTCGCGATCACGCCAGTCGGCGTCGGCATCGGCCGCGACACCGACAACACCGTGGTCATCGGCGGCGACGCCTACGTGTCGGGTCACCACGCCAAGATCGCCGTCGCCGACGGCCACGTCGTGCTCCACGACCTGGCATCGCGCAACGGCACCTACCTGAACGGCAACCGGGTCGCCCAGCCCCGCACCGTCCAGACCGGCGACCGCATCCAGATCGGCTACACCGTCCTGGAGGCCCAGTGACCGCCGCCCCCACACCCGACGTGACGAGGGGAGCGGTCTGATGGCCGAGCTCCGCTGGGGCAGCGCGACCGACGAGGGCCAGCTCCGCTCCCAGAACGAGGACCACGCCCACGCCGGCGACGGCCTGTATGTCGTCGCCGACGGGATGGGGGGCCACCTGGCGGGAGAGGTGGCCAGCGAGATGGCGGTCAGTCGGCTCGACACCCGCTTGCCGGCCGACCGCGACAGCACGCTCGAGGACCTCGTCCGCGCGATCGGCGAGGCCAACGCCGAGATCTACGACGGGTCGGTCCACAACCCCGACCAGGCCGGCATGGGCACGACCGTCACCGCGCTGGCCGTCGTCCACGACCCGATCGACGGCGAGGTGCTGGCGATCGCCAACGTCGGCGACTCGCGCGCCTACGTGCTGCGCCACGGCCGCCTCCGTCAGATCACGATCGACCACAACTTCGTCCAGGAGCTCGTCAACGAGGGCGCGATCACCCGCGAGGAGGCCCGGTACCACCCGCGCCGCAACATCGTGACCCGCGCCCTCGGCATCGAACCGCACGTGCGGGTCGACTCCTGGACGATGCCGATCATCCGCGGCGACCGCTTCGTCCTCTGCTCCGACGGGCTCGTCGACGAGGTCACCGACGACGTCATCACCGACGTTCTGCGCCAGCATCCCGGCGACCCCGAGGCGGCCGCCCGGGCGCTGGTGGACGCCGCCAACGCGGCGGGCGGACGCGACAACATCACCGTCGTCGTGGTCGACGTGCTGGAGGGCGACGACCCGCCGGACCCGACCGAGGAGTTCGACGTCATCCCGTTGTGGAGCGACGGCGACGGCGAGCGCACCGGCGAGTTCGAGATCGTCGCCGACCCGCTTCCCGAGGACATCGCGGCAGGTGTCGGCGCCGGCGTCGCCACCGGCACCGGACTCGCGGCGAGCGAGGCGATCGAGGCCGACCAGGCCGGCGCCACCGCGCGGCCGGAGTCCGCCGGACTGTACGACGGCGACGTGGACGTCGAGGCGGTACCAGGCGCCGCCGCAGCCGACACCGAGCCGACGCGCAGGCGGGGCGGTCGCTTCGCCCGCTTCGTGCTGGCGATCGGCGTCGCCGCCGTCCTCATCCTCGGGTTCGCGATCCTCGCCGCGTGGGCCCGTAGCGGCTACTTCGTCGCCTTCGACGACGACGGCGAGGTCGTCATCTACCAGGGCCGCGAGAACGGCGTGCTCTGGTTCGACCCGACGCGCGAGGCGGTCGGCCAGTACTCCCGAGACCAACTCGACGAAGCGTCGATCGCCCTCGTCCAGGACCGGGTCCACTTCGAATCGCAGGCCAGCGCCGAGCGCTTCGTCGCCAGCCGCCTCACCCCGACGACCACCACCACGACCACCACGACGACCACGACCACGACGACCCCGACGACGGTCGCACCGACCACGACGTCCCCATGAGCGCGCTCGCGACACCGGGCGCGAGCCGGGTGGTGCGCGACCGGCGCTCGACCGAGCTGGTGCTCGTGGTCATGGCGGCCACGATCACCGTCGTCGCCTACGTGCTCGCCAGCCTCGGCGCCAACGCCGTGATCCCCGCCCGCATCGGTCCGTTCCTCGGTCTCGTGCTCGCGCTCATCCTGATCGCTCACTTGGCGGTGCGGCTGCTGGCGCGCGGCGCCGACGGCACACTGCTCCCGCTCGCCGTGCTGCTGCACGGCATCGGGTTCGTGATGATCAGCCGTCTCGACGACGAGCTCGCCGGGCTGCAGTCGATGTGGAGCCTGGTGTCGGTCGGCGCCTTCGTCGCGACTCTCCTGTTCGTCCAACGCGCCACCGACCTCGCCCGGTACATGTGGACGATGTTCCTGGCCGGCGTCGTGCTGCTCCTGCTTCCGATGGTGCCCGGCATCGGCGTCACGTTCGGCGGCGCCCGGATCTGGGTCAGCGTCGGCCCGCTCAACTTCCAGCCCGGCGAGTTCGCCAAGCTTGCGTTCGCGATCTTCTTCGCCGCCTACCTGGCCGAGCGCCGTGAGCTGATCGCCGCCTCGACGTGGCGGCTCGGCCCGATCCGGCTGCCCGAACCGCAGTACGCCGCACCGATCCTCGTGGCGTGGGGCTTCGCCGTGATGGTGATGGTCGGCGAGCGCGACCTCGGTTCGTCGCTGCTGTTCTTCACCTTGTTCGTCGTGATGATGTGGGTCGCGACCGAGCGGATCAGCTACCTCCTGCTCGGCTTCGCCCTCTTCGCCGGGGCCGCCTATGTCGCGTGGCGCATGTTCGGCCACGTGCAGACGCGGGTCGACATCTGGCTCGACCCGTGGGAGGACGAGTACGGCAGCGGCTTCCAGATCGTGCAGGCGATCTACGGGCTCGGCGACGGCGGCATCACGGGGACGGGTCTCGGCCGCGGCAGCCCCGACAAGGTGCCCGCCGCCCACAACGACTTCATCCTGGCGGCGATCGGCGAGGAGCTCGGCCTGCTCGGCGCCACGACGGTGCTGATGGCGTACCTCCTGCTCGTGGGCGCCGGTCTGCGCGTTGCGCTGCGAACCGACCGTACGTTCGAGAAGCTGCTCGCCGTCGGTCTCACGACCATCGTCGGGGTGCAGGCGTTCATCATCATCGGTGGCGTCGTCAAGGTGATCCCGCTCACCGGCATCACCCTGCCGTTCGTGAGCTACGGCGGCTCGTCACTGCTCTCGAACTACGTGCTGCTCGCGATCCTGCTGCGCCTCAGCGACGCCAGCGCGATCCGCCTCGGCGAGCGCCGGGACGACCCCACCCTGCGCGAACGCTGGAAGGCCTGGCGCCTCCGCCGATCACAGAAGGGGTCAGGCACACTCCGTGACGCGTCACGGAGTGTGCCTGAC
>JBFHJC010000159.1:0-7605 GCA_041596155.1 Ilumatobacter sp.
GCAACTCGCCGTTCAAGTGGTACAAGCAGAACACCCACGAGGGTGGGGTGCACGTGCCGTTGGTGGTGCACTGGCCGAATGGCATCGCCGAGAGCGAGCGGGGCACGATGCGGCGCCAGTTCGTGAACGTGTCCGACATCGTGCCGACCGTCTACGAGCTCGTCGGCGTCGCCCCGCCCGACGTGTATCGGGGTCGCGAGCAGCTGCCGGTCACCGGTCACTCGTTCGCTCCAGCGCTCTCCGACGCCGATGCGCCCGCGACGAACACGCTCCAGTACTTCGAGATGGGGGGCAGCCGGGCGCTCGTCGCCGAGCTCGACGGACAGTGGTGGAAAGCGGTCTGCAAGCACGATGCCGGCGCCGACTACGACACCGAGCCGTGGGAGCTGTACCGGCTCGACGACGACTGGTCGGAGTGCGACGACCTTGCCGCCGTCGAGCGCGACCGGCTCGCCCAGCTGGTCGACCTGTGGTGGCAGGAGGCCGAGCGCCATGGTGTTCTGCCGCTCGACGATCGGATGGTCGCCCTGTTCGGGGTGCGCTTCCGCGAGCACTCGCCGCACCCGCCCGATCGGCGTTACGTGTACCGCCCGCCGATGTCGCCGATGCCGGGCCAGGCGTCGGCCGCGATCGGCGGCCGTTCGTTCGACCTGACCGCCCGCATGACACGCGCCGCCGGTGACGAGGGCGTGCTCTACGCGACGGGCACCCAGAACGCCGGCCTGTCGATCTTCGTCCAGGGCGACCGGCTGGTGTTCGACTACAACGCGTTCGACGACCACACGATCGTCGAGTCCGACGTCGAGGTGCCGGTCGGCGAGTCGACGCTGGTCGCCAAGGTGCGGCGCGGCGACGGTCTCAGCGGCACGGTCGAGCTCGAGATCGACGGGCGACCGTGCGGCTCGGCCGAGCTGCCGCTGTTCATGCGCATGATGTCGTCGGTCGGGCCGAGCCTCGGCGAAGACCACGGCTCGGCGGTCTCGAACCGCTACCAGGCGCCGTTCCCGTTCACCGGCACGCTGCACGAGGTGGAGATCCAGCTCCTGTCGCGCCAGGACGTCGAGGCCCAGCGCGCCGAGGCCCGAGCCGAGATGTCGCGCCAGTGAGCCTGACCGTCACGCTGCTCGGCACCGGCAGCCCGATTCCCGACCCCAACCGGGCCGGTCCGGCGACGCTCGTCAGCGCCGGCGACGAGCACTACCTCGTCGACGCCGGCCGCGGCGTGCTGATGCGGCTGGCCGCGCTCGGCGTCGGCGCGCCGAACCTGCGGGCGGTGCTGTTGACCCATCTGCACAGTGACCACATCACCGACCTCAACGACGTGATCACCAGCCGCTGGGTGATGACGTTGGCGCCGGACCCGCTCACGATCGTGGGCCCGGTCGGCACGAAGGCAGTCGTCGATGCCCTGCTCGCTGCGCTCGGGCCCGACATCGCGTACCGGATCGCCCACCACGACGACCTCGACCACCCGCCGCCGGTCGACGTGATCGAGGTGACCGCCGAGCCGGTCCAGTTGCCCGGTGCCGGTGCCGTCACGATCACCTGCGACCAGACCGACCACAAGCCGGTCGAGCCGAGCGTCGGCTACCGGTTCGACCACGACGGTGCATCGGTGGTGACGGCCGGCGACACCGTGCCGTGCGACGGCCTCGACCGGCTGTGCGCCGGAGCCGGCGCACTCGTACACACCGTGATCCGCAAGGACATCATCGCCCGGCTGCCGATGCAGCGCATCCGCGACACCCTCGACTACCACTCCTCGCCCGAGGAGGCCGCCCAGACCGCCGCCCGCAACGGCGTCGGCACCCTGATCCTCACCCACTACGTGCCGCCGATCCCGCCCGGCGATCCCGGCGACGAGTGGCGCGCCCTCGCCGCCGCCCACTTCGACGGCCCGATCGAGCTCGGCGACGACCTCCACCGCGTCGAGATCGCCTGACCCCCACGAAAGGTTCCCGACATGCAGACCCTGCGCACTCCCGACGAGCGGTTCGCCGAGCTGCCCGACTACGACTTCCAGCCGCACTACGCCGACATCCCCGACCAGGACGGTGGCACCTTGCGGGTGCACTACCTCGACGAGGGGCCCGCCGACGCAGCGCCGATCCTGCTGCTGCACGGTGAGCCGTCGTGGGCGTACCTCTACCGTCACATGATCCCGCCGCTCGTCGCCGCCGGCCACCGCATCGTCGTGCCCGACCAGGTCGGGTTCGGCCGCAGCGACAAGCCGACCGAGCAGTCCGACTACACCTACGCCCGGCACGTGGCGTGGATGTCGAGCCTCGTGTTCGACGTGCTCGACCTGACCGACGTCACCTTCTTCGGGCAGGACTGGGGCGGCCTGATCGGCCTGCGCCTCGTCACCGCCCAGCCCGAGCGCTTCGCCCGCGTCGCCGTCAGCAACACCGGCCTGCCGAACGGGTACACCCGCCCGAGCGAGGCGTTCATGCGCTGGCAGAAGTTCAGCCAAGAGACGCCGGTGTTCCCGATCGGTGACCTGATCAACGGGGCGACCGTCACCGAGCTGACGCCGGAGGTGAAGGCGGCCTACGACGCGCCGTTCCCCGACGACGCGTACAAGGCCGGCGCCCGCATCTGGCCGTCGCTCGTTCCGACGTCGACCGACGACCCCGAGGCCCCTGCCAACCAGGAGGCGTGGAAGGTGCTCGCGCAGTGGGACAAGCCGCTGCTGTGCTGCTTCAGCGACAGCGACCCGGTCACCAAGGGCGGCGACAAGCCGTTCCGCGAGCGCGTGCCCGGCGCCGCCGGCCAGCCCCACGTCACCATCGAGGGCGGCGGCCACTTCGTCCAGGAGGACAAGGGCGCGGAGCTGGCCCACGTGTTGATCGACTGGATCGGCTCGACGTGACCGACTGGCGGGTGCTGAGCCGTCGGGCGTCGTTCACGTCGCACCGGCTGATCGGCTGGATCTACTGGGATCCGGTCGGCATCGATGGCTATGCCGCGCTCGGCGTCCCCGACGGGCTCGGCTACTACGTCTGCACGCGCGCCGGCCGCCTGTGCGACGCCGGCGCCGACGTGGTGACGTCGGCGTACTACTCGATCCACCCCGACTTCGTCCGGATGAGCATCGACCTGCTCCACGAGCACGCGACCTCGGCCGACGCCGTCAGGGTGCGCGACGAGGCGGTCGTCTCGGGCCTGCGAACCCACGTGCCCGAGATCTGCGACGAGCTGGCCTCCCTCGCCGAGCCGCTGTGGGACGCCGCCGACAGCCTGCCGAACTCGGGGCGGGTGCTGTACGCCGCCCAGCTCGGCCACCGCCGCACTGACGAGCCGCTGCTGTCGGCGTGGCTCGCCGTCAACTGCATCCGCGAGTGGCGCGGCGACACCCACTGGGCGATCCAGATCGCCGACGACCTGACCGGCGTCGAAGCCGGGATCCTCGACGGTGCGTGGCGCAGCTACACCGACGACTGGTTGCCGCGCAGCCGCGGTGCCGACGACGTGTTGCTGGCCGCCGGTTACGCGCGTCTCGCGGCGCGCGGCTTCGCCCACGGCGGCGAGGTCACCGACTCGGGGATCGCCCACCGCCAGGCGCTCGAAGACCGCCTCGACGACCTCACCGCGTCCGCCTGGCAGCACCTCGGTGCCGACCGCACGGAGCGATTCGTCGAGCTCGTCGGCTCGGTCGACGACCGGTTGATCGAGCGCATCGACCAGACCGCTGGTGAGAAGTGGATGCCCGCCGGCCGCGCCCACCCGGGGATCGTGACATGAGCTCGGTGACCCGTGCGATCACGATCGACGCCCCGCCCGACGCCGTGTGGACGGTGCTCGCCGACTTCGGCGCGATCGCCGAGTGGGCGCCCAACGTCGACCACTCCAGCCCGATGACCGACCCGTCCACCGGGGTCGGTGCCGCCCGCCGGGTCCAGGTCGGCCGACTCACGCTGGTCGAGCGGGTCGTCGCGTGGGAGCCGCCGACATCGCTTGCCTACGAGCTCGAGGGGCTCCCGCCGGTCGTGAGCGGCGCGACGAACACGTGGACCATCGAACCGGCCGCCGGTGGCTCGACGGTCACCCTCACCACCCGAGTCGAGCCCGGCCCCCGACCGCCGCATCGCCTCGCCGCCAAGCTGGTCGCCCGCAAGCTCGCCGGTGCGTCCGACGAGCTGCTGGCGGGCCTCGAGCACCACGTGTATCGAAAGGTGCCAGGCACCGTTCGATACGGGGAAGGGGAATCGTGAGCACACGTCCCGATCTGATCGTCCTCATGACCGACGAGGAGCGGGCCGCGCCCCCGTACGAATCCGACGCGCTCCGGGCGTGGCGGCAGCGCAACACGCCCGGTGCCGGGTGGTTCGACGAGCACGCCGTCACGTTCGGCCGCCACTACACCGGCTCGTTGGCGTGCGTGCCGTCGCGGCCGACGCTGTTCACCGGGCAGTTTCCCGACGTGCACGGGGTCACCCAGACCGACGGGCTCGGCAAGATGGCCGACGACACCCGCATGCGCTGGATGCGACCCGGCGAGGTGCCGACGCTCGGCAATTGGTTCCGCGCCGCGGGCTACGACACCCACTACGACGGCAAGTGGCACATCACCCACGCCGACCTGATCGACTCCGAGACCGGGCGGCCGTTGCCCACGAACACCGCCGGCGGCGAGGTGCTCGACGCGAACGTCCAGAAGTACCTCGCCGCCGACCCGCTCGACCCGTTCGGGTTCTCCGGCTGGGTCGGCCCCGAGCCGCACGGCGGGCTGTTCGCCGACTGCGGTCTGGCCCGCGATCCGCTGATCGCGAACCGCGTCGTCGCGTGGCTGGATGACCGCTACGCCCGCCGCCGCGCCGGCGACGCCGACGCGCAGCGGCCGTTCCTGCTCGTCGCCAGCTTCGTCAACCCCCACGACATCGTGCTGTTCCCGCTGTGGATGAGGCGCGGCATGCCGTCCGCCGTCGAGGCGGTCGAGAACCCCGAGGTGCCGCCGTCGCCGACCGACGACGAGGACCTGCGCACCAAGCCGGCGGCCCAGATCGCCTACCGGGCGTCGTACCCGTCGTGCTACGGCCTCGCGCCGGTCGTCCAGCGCGCGTACGACCGCAACCGCCAGGCGTACCGCGACCTGTACCACCGCCTGCACGCGACCGTCGACGGGCCGCTCGACCGAGTCCGCCGGGCGGTCACCGACGGCGGGTCGGCCGACGCCGTGATCGTGCGCACCTCCGACCACGGCGAGCTGCTCGGCTCGCACGGCGGGCTGCACCAGAAGTGGTTCCAGCTCTACGACGAGTCGACCCGCGTGCCGTTCGCGATCGCCCGGGTGGGGGAGCGCACGACGACCGGTCGCCGCGTCGACGATGCGCCCACCAGCCATGTCGACCTCGTGCCGACCCTGCTGGCCGCGGCCGGCATCGACGAGGGCGAGGTCGCCGCCGAGCTGCGCCGCGACTTCAGCGAGGTCCACCCGCTGCCCGGCCGGAACCTGATGCCGGTCGTCGACGGTGACGACGCCGACCGCGACCGCACCGTCTACCTGCTCACCCGCGACAACATGCCCGAAGGCGACTCGGGGGCGAGCGGCATGGCGCGCCGGTTCGATCGTGCCGACGACCCGCCGGCTCCGCTCCGGATCCGGGTGCCCGCACACGTCGCCGCCAACTTCGAGGGCATCGTCACGCGGGTCTCGGATGCCGACGCCGCCGGGGGAGCGGGACATGTCTGGAAGCTGACGCGCAGCTTCGACGACCCGGCGACGTGGACCGAGCCCAACGTCCGCCACCTCGCCGACACCGGACCGGCCGGGCCGCGCCACCGCACCGAGCCGCTGCCCGACCAGTGGGAGCTGTACGACCTCGACGCCGACCCGATCGAGATCGTCAACCGGTGGAACGACCCCACGGCGGCCGCCGTGTTCGACCTGATGGTCGCCCGCCTCGCCGACGAGCGGACCCGCAGCGTCCCCGAGCGCAACGCGCCGTGGCCGTACGAGACGTGCCGCCCGACGTCGAGGAAAGGACTGCAACCGCCGCCGCCGGCCCGCCTGCTGCGCAAGCTCGTGCAGCGGATCGGCCTCCACCCCGACGACGAGGCGGCGCAGACGGCACCCGACCTCCACGGCCGGCGGGCGCTCGTGATCGCCACCAACCACGGCGTGCTCGACATCGGCAAGCCGACCGGTGTGTTCGCGAGCGAGCTGACGGTCCCGTACTACGCCTTCCTCGACGCCGGCATGGACGTCGACGTCGCCAGCCCGCTCGGTGGGGTGATCCCCGTCGATCCGCAATCGCTCAAGCCGGTCGTGCGCACGCCAGCCGACGACCGCTTCCTCGCCGACGACCGCCTGCGCGACCAGGTCACCGAGTCGCTGCCCGTCGGCGAGCTCGACATGGCCGACTACGACCTCGTCTACCTCGCTGGCGGCTGGGGCGCGGCATGGGACCTCGGCACGTCCGACGCCCTCGGCGAGCAGATCACCGAGGCGAACGCGCTCGGGCGCATCATCGGCGGCGTGTGCCACGGCCCGCTCGGTTTGCTGAAGGCGACCGCGCCCGATGGCGAACCGCTCGTCGCCGGCCGCCGGGTCACCGCGGTCACCGACAAGCAGGTCCGCGAGCTCGGCATCGGCCACACCCCGCAGCACCCCGAGACCGAGCTGCGCCGGGCCGGCGCCGCGTTCGAGTGCGTCCACCGGTTCCGCGACCCGCTCGCCAACCACTGGGTCGTCGACGGCAACCTCGTCACCGGCCAGAACCAGAACGCCGCCCCGATGGTCGCCCGCGAGATGCTCCAGCTCGTGGCGGCGCAGCGCGCGTCCGACGACATCACCGAGGGAGTCACCTCATGAGCACGATCGACACGATCCCGGTCGCCCACACGCCGGCCGGCGGCTGGACCGAGTGGCCGGCGCCGATCCTCGCCGGATGCGACGAACCGCTTCCCGACAGGGCGCCCGACCTGCGCGGCGTGTGGCAGACCGTCGAGGTCGAGGTCGACGGTGTCGTCCAGCCCGACCATCCGGCGCTCGGCCACGTGCAGCGAGTCGAGCAGGCCGGCGACCGCGTCGTCGTCACCGGCGGTGGCGTGATCCACGACATGCGCTGCGACGGCACGCTCGATGGTGGCGTGCGCGACGTCGCCGAGTTCGACAAGCAGACCGAGATCCACGTCGTCGCCACATACGAGGACCGCGTCCACGTGCTGCGACCGCAGGGGATGCCGATCGAGGTCCGCCGCTGGCGCGACGGCGACGACATGCGCTGGCAGTACGTCGGCTTCACCGCCCGCCTCCGCCGCCTCGGCCCACCCGACGCCGACCCCACCGATCTCATCGAGGAGACGACATGAGCGACGACACCAGCCGCCCGCCGACCGACACACGCGCGCCTCGCTACGGCAGGATCGACCGCGACTACGCGATCCGGCTCGCCACCACGCCGCCCGACGAGGACGGCCCGGTGTGGATGGTCAACCTGATGAAGTACCGGGAGCGGGCGGACTACGCCGACGGCCGTGAGAGCGAGATCAGCGGCCGTGAGGCCGACGACATCTACGCGCCGGTCGAGTCGCTCGCCGCGGTCGGTGCAGAGGTCGTGTTCGTCGGCGAGGTCGAGCGGCAGCTCCTCGGGGACTCGCCGA
>JBFHJC010000160.1:0-7509 GCA_041596155.1 Ilumatobacter sp.
CACCGCCGGTGACGACCCCGCACCACAGCGCTCGCTCGCCGAGCTGGTCGGCGAGCTCGGGTCGGCCGCCGCGCTCGGCGTCGGCGGCGAGGAACGTCGCTGCGAGGAACGCGACCGTCAACACCGCCAGGACGCCACCGACCCATGAGGTCGGGCCGGTCCACGACCGCCAGAGGTCGCCCGTGCCCTCGGCGGGCACGCGGCCGCTCGCGATCGCGCCGGCGATCATCCCGAGGACGAACGGGGTGAGCACCGACGACGTCGCGAACACGATGCCGTGCAGACGCGCCTCGCGGAGCGAGGACGAGAACTTGCGGAAGGCGAACGCGCCGCCCCGCAGCACGATGCCGAGCCCGACGAGCAGCCACGGCACGAACAGCGTCGACATGATCGCTCCGAACGCGGTCGGGAAGGCGGTCCACAAGAAGACGAGCACGTAGATCAGCCAGACGTGGTTGGCCTCCCACACGGGGCCGATCGAGCGGTCGATCTGGGAGCGGAGGTGCGCTCCCCGTCGGGCGTCGCCCGCGAGGAGGTCCCAGACGCCGCTGCCGAAGTCGGCGCCGCCGAGGATCGCGTACGCCACGACGCCGAGGAACATCAGTGCGGCCGAGACGTCGGCGACGTTCACGGCGTCACCTCGACGAGCTCGCTGTCGGGCCCGTACGGCGTCGGTAGATCGGACGTCGGGTCGTCGCGCCACCGGCGCGCCATGCCGAGCAGGACCCGAGCGCCGAGGACCGTCATGCTGCTGTAGATGACGATCATGGCGGCGAGGCTGATCCAGATCCCCGAGTTGGTCGTCACCGCCTCCTCGACGCGCATGACGCCGTAGACGATCCAGGGTTGGCGCCCGACCTCCGTCGTCACCCAGCCTGCCTCCAGTGCGACGACCGACAGTACGCCGGCGGCCACCGCCGCACGGAGGAACCGGGGCGAGTCGAGCGCACCGTCGTCGCCGAATCGGCGGCGGCGCCAGAGCCACCAGCCGCCGATCGCGATCATCGTCACGCCCGCCGCGATCATCGTCTGGAACGACCAGTGCACGACGTTCACCGGGGGGCGCTCGTCGGCGGGGATGTCGTTCAGGCCGGTGATCACGGTGTCGAACGAGTTGCCGGCGAGCAACGACGCGATCGCCGGGATCTCGATCCCGCCTCGGACCTCGCCGTCGACCAGCACGCCGCCGATCACGACCGGAGCGCGGTCCTCGGTCTCGAGGGCGAGCTCCATCGCCGCGAGCTTCGACGGCTGGTCGGTGTCGAGCCGCGCGCCGGCCACGTGGCCGAGCAGTGGCTGGAGCAGCGCACCGGCGAAGGCGAAGGCGAACGCCACGGTGAACCCGAGTCGGTGGGCGCGGTCGCGGCGGCCGCGCAACATGCCGGTCGCGTACACGGCGGCGACGAGGAACCCGGTCACGACGTAGGCGGCGACGAACATGTGGAGGAACTGCGGCCACAGCGCGTCGTTGAACATCGCCGCGAGCGGATCGACGTCGGTCACCGTGCCGTCCGGTCGGAGCGTGAACCCGGCGGGCGCGTTCATCCATGCGTTGACCGAGAGGATGCAGAACGTGCCCACCACGCCGGCGAGCATCATCGGGATCAGGGTTCGCAGGTGCACCTCGGGTGGAAGTCGCTTCCAGCCGTACAGGTAGATGCCGAGGAAGATCGCCTCGACGAAGAACGCGATGCCCTCGAGCGCGAACGGCAGGCCGATCACGTCGCCGTACCTCGACATCAGCCCCGGCCACAGGAGCCCCATCTCGAAGCTGAGGATCGTGCCCGACACTGCGCCGACGGCGAACAGCACGGCGGACGCCTTCGCCCACTTCTTCGCGAGCGCCAGCGCGTCGGCGTCCCCGTGGCGCAGGCCGCGTCGGTGGAGGACGTAGATCATCGCCGGCAGTGCGACCCCGAAGCAGGCGAGCACGATGTGGAAGCCGAGCGACAGCGCCATCTGGTAGCGGGCCGCCGTGAGCTGCTCGGCGGCGGTGATCACGGCGTTCGGCATCGCACCATCCTGTCGCGCGAGGAAGATCGGGGAGTGCGCGGCATCGTACGTACGATGACGATCGCTCGGGACGCTGCACCGGGGCGAACAGTCCGTGACATCTGACACGGGCGGCGGTGGACATCGTTGACGTTCGTCGTCGCCGCCGGCGCGTTCGCGCTCGCCGGTTGCGCGAACGACGACGGACCGGCCGACCAGGCGGCCGCTGCGGCCTCACCGGCCGCCGCAGCCGGGGTTCGCCGGGTGCAGCCCGCCGACGTGGCGCCGCTCGTCGCTGCCGGCGTCACCGTGATCGACGTGCGCACGCCCGAGGAGTTCGCGACCGGTCAACTCGCCGGCGCGACCCTCATCGACGTCGACGAGCCCGACTTCGCCGACCGGCTCGGTGAGCTCGACCGCACCGGCGAGTACCTGGTCGACCGCCGCGCTGGCAACCGCTCGGGGCGGGCGGTGGCGCTGGTGGCCGAGCTCGGCTCCACCGACGTCGCCGACCTCGACGGCGGTGTGCTCGCGTACCGGGCGGGCGGCCTCCCGCTCGCGCCCTGACGGTCGACGCCGCTCGGCAGGGCGACGGTCGGGCCGTTCAGGACGCGGGCAGCTCGGCAGCCCGCTGCCACTGGCTGATCCAGGCGCGCAGCTGCGGCAGCGGCATCGGCATCGCGATCCCGAACCCCTGCGCCGCGTCGCAGCCCATCTCGGCCAACAGGTCCCACGTCTCGTCGGCCTCGACACCCTCGGCGATCACCTCGAGGTCGAGCGCGTGGGCGAGGCCGACGACCGACTCGACGATCATCCGGTCGCGGCGATCCTGCATGATGCGCAGCACGAAGTCGCGATCGATCTTGATCCGGTCGACCTGCAGGGCGCGCAGCGACTGGTACGAGGCGTAGCCGGTGCCGAAGCCGTCGATCGTGATGCGCACCCCGGCCGCCCGCAGCTCGGCGATGGTGTCACGCGACCGGTCGGCGTGGGTGAGCAGGGCGCGCTCGGTCACCTCGATCTCGAGGTTGCGCGGACGCAGCCCGGTCTGCGCGAGCGCGGCGAGGGTGCGCTTGGCGAAGCGCCCGTCGTGGAGGTTGCGGACCGAGGCGTTGAGGACGAGGCGCATGTCGTCGATCCCGACGAACACGACGCCGCCGGCCGCGACCCGCAGCACCGTGTCGGTGATCGGGCCGATCAGGTCGGTCTGCTCGGCGAGACCGATGAAGTCCATCGGCGCAATCGTCCCGTACGTCGGGTGCTGCCATCTCACCAGCGCCTCGACGGCGATCACCTTGCCGTCCGACATCCGCAACTGCGGCTGGTAGTCGACGCGCAGCTGGTTGTCTCGGACCGCACTGCTGAGCTCGCTCAGCAGGCCGACCCGCCCGGTCTGGATGCCGCCCTCGTCGTGCTCGTACCGCTCGACGTTCGTGCCGAGGCGCTTCGATCGGTACATGGCGACGTCGGCCGCCCGCAGCAGCTCGTCGGCCGACCGTCCGTCGTCGGGATAGCGGGCGACGCCGATGCTGACGCCGATCGACACCGGGAACCCACGGATGTCCAGCGGCTCGGTGAGCTGGCCATGCAGCGCGGCGACGACCGACTCGATCTCGTCGTGGGCAGCGCGGCCGACGAGCAGGGCGGCGAACTCGTCGCCGCCGAGCCGGGCCGCGCCCGCTCCGGGCGGGAGGATGTCCACGAGGCGTTGGGAGAAGGCGACGAGCACCGCATCGCCGATCTCGTGACCGAGCTGGTCGTTGACCTCCTTGAAGCCGTCGAGGTCCATCAGCAGCATGGCGCCCGCAGCTGCGCCGCCCGAGTTGGCGGCGACCAGATCGCTGAACGACCGTCGGTTGGCGAGGCCCGTGAGCGAGTCGTGATGCGCCTCGTGCGACCGTTCGAGGGCGCGCCGCGTCGACTCGTGCACGAGCATCGTGGTGATCGCGAGGAGCGGCACGACGACGAGGCTCGAGTCGATGCCGATCACCCAGATCGGCGCGAGCGACAGCAGCGAACCGACCGCGGTGACCCGCAGTGCGAACCCGCGACGCAGACTGGGCATGAACCCGGTGCCACGCCGAAGGGATTCCTCGGCGGCAACCATCGTCGTGTCGAGCATCAGCATCATCACGCCGGCGAGCACGGTCGCGATCGCCCACTGCCACGGGATCCCCTGGAACCGCGTGATCGGACCGACCACCCCGAACGAGAACAGCACGAGGCCGGCGGCCGCCACCGAGATGGCGGTGCGTGTGGCGGTGAACCCGCGCTGCCATGACGGCTGGGCGCGCGCCGACGTCTGCACCAGGCCTCCCGCCAGCCCGGCCGTGACCGCCAGGGTCGGGGAGCCGAGCAGCACGAGCGCGTAGGCCAGCATCGGCAGCGGCGTGATCGAGTCGCCGTGACCGAGTTGGATCCACGTCCGGCGGGTCCGCTGGCACACGACGAGGAGCGTCGCCGTGACGGCGAACACCGGCCAACGGATCCCGGGTGGATCGACGGCCAGCTCCAGCCACATCACGACGCCGAGCACCACGCCGGAGACGGCGAGGGCCCCGGAGAGCGCGGCTCCGATCTTCTGACCGGGGGTCGGGGCGAGGCGAGGTGTCGGCATGGGTCGTGTGCACCGCGAGCACGGGTTGTTGGGCCATCGACTGCTCACGACCTGCACTGGAATGAAATCTGCGTCAAGTCCCCGCACGGCGGTTGACGCTCCCGTGAACCGTCCCTGTGCGGCGTTGTGGTACGCAACGGATCATGAGCTTCCGGCCCCTCAACGTGCCGCCATCGGGGCTGGGCGGAACGCAGCGCTACGTGCATGTCGTCGGCGGTTCGGTCTTCGTCGACGATCGATGCGCGGACGAGGCGTGGACCGCGCACTTCGTCGGCCTGGTCGACGGGCAGGCGTGGTGGGCGATCGACGTGCCCGCAGGCGAGGATCCGAGCTTCGGGGCGTCGGTCGACCTGCGTCGGTACCACGGCGTGGCTTCGGAGCACCAGTGGCTCGCCGCTGGGCGCGCCGTGCAGATCGTCGAGTGGGCGCGCACCCACCGCTTCTGCGGTCGCTGCGGCGGGGCGACGGCGCTCGCCGACGGGGAACGAGCGATGCGCTGTTCGGCGTGTGGGTTGCTGGCGTTCCCGCGGCTGTCGCCGGCCATGATCACGCTGGTCACCCGCGGTGCGCCCGGATCCGACCAGGAGGTGTTGCTCGCGCGCGGCGTTCAGTGGGATGTGCCGATGTACTCGTGTCTCGCCGGCTTCGTCGAGCCCGGCGAGTCGCTCGAGGCGGCCGTCGTCCGCGAGGTGCGCGAGGAGGTCGGCATCGAGGTCGCCCGACCGGCGTACTTCGGGAGCCAGCCCTGGCCGTTCCCGAACAGCCTCATGGTCGGCTTCCGTGCCGAGTTCGCTTCCGGCGAGCTCACCCCCGACCCGACCGAGATCGCCGACGCCGGCTGGTACCGCCGCGACGCGCTGCCGATGATTCCGCCGGGGATCTCGATCGCCCGCAAGCTGATCGACGCGTGGACCGCCGAGGTCGACGTCAGGTGAAGTAGCCGAACACGTCGGCGACGAGGTCGCCGACCGGCTGGCTCTGGGTGCCGCCGACCACGCGCACCCGCACCCGCCCGCCGGCGATCGAGGACACGGTCGAGGCGGCCCTGATCTCGCCGACGAACGTCCAGTTGAGCGACGAAGTCGTCGGTTCCGTCGTGCCGGCCGCCCAGGCTCTCGCCCAACCGGGCCGATGGGCGTTCGCCATGGTGAGGTTCCAGATCACTCCCGTCGCCGTCGCCGGCACGACGACGCCGGGCGCGCTCGACGGGTCGACGTCGACCGTCTGGTTGTTGACGAGCGTGCCGATCGACGACCGTGTGTCGAGGGCGCGGCCCGGTCGCACGGCCACCATCCGTCCGCTGCCGCTCGCTGCGGCGGTCGACGAGGTGATGTACCCGACGACGTCGACGACGACGTGGCTCGACCCACCGCCGTCGAAGGCGCCCGTGACGGCGGCGCCGGTCGAGCCGACGGGGACGATCACCGTGTTGGCGACGGCGGCCAGGGGAGCGGTGTTGAGGTTGGACGTGGTCGCGATCACGTCGGGGCGGTCCGCGGGGTAGGCCTGCAGCCACCCGTGCCCGGAGGGCGAGGCGGCCGTGATCGTGAGCACGAGTGCGGCGACCTCCGCCGCCGGCACGCCTGCGGGCATGGGAATGGCGCGGGTCGTCCCGCTGCTGATCGGCGCGACCGGAGGATCGCCACGCGTGTCGAGCACGCGCTGGGCCGTGGCGAGCGGCACGAACCGGCCACCGGCCGTCGCGCCGGGTGCCGCTTCGAACCATCCGAGCGCGTCGACGACGACGTGGCCGGTGCCGGTCGAGTAGAGCGAGATCGTCCCCCCGTCGCCCACCGGCACGATCGCGAAGTTCGATCGGATCTGACCCGCCGTGTCGACGTTCACGTTCGAGAAGGCGCCGAGCGCGGCGCGATTCGTCGGCAGCGCCTGCATCCAGCTCGCACGGTCGGGGGCGATCGTGATCAGGTTGACGGCGACGGCGGTCACCCCCACGCTCGGGATACCGTCGCGTCCGACCACCGGCAGCTTGGTGATGTCGCCGCGCTGGACGGGCGGTGCCCCACCGGCGCGGCTGTCGAGCAGCCGGCGCGGGACGTCGAGGGCTCGGAAGCGGGCCGGGGTCGGCGCGATCGCCGTCGGCGGTGGCGGGAGGCGGAGCTCGCCGTTGCCGTAGACGTTGTCGGGGCCCGGCGCGCCGCGGTCGATCACCGACTGGCGGACGAAGTCGCCGGCGGCGAGCGGTTCGACGGCGAGCGGTGCGGCGAGCACGAGCGCGATCGCGCCGCTGACCACGGCGGCCGAGGCACTCGTCCCGGCGAAGAACTTCGAGGCCACGCTCACGAACCCGGCCGGCGCGACGAGGTCGGGGACGATCCGGCCGTCGTTGGTCGGCCCCTGCCCGCTGTACCTCGCGATCGTGCCGCCGGCGGGCGGGTCGATCGCTCCGACGGCGATCACCCCGGGCTCCTTCGAGTCGACGAGCGACACCGCCGACGAGTAGGGCGCCTGGGTGAAGCTCGCCATCCCGTTCCTGTAGTCGAGGATCTCGATGACGTCGCCATCCGGGCTCCCCGCCCGAACCCTCAACTCGAGGTAGAGGGAATTGTCGGCGGCCGGACAGCGCTCGTCGGGCAGGTGCTCGATCGGCGACGCGCCGAGGCGCTGACGCCGCTCCGAGCTCTGGACGACCGATCCGCCCGCCGGGTTGCCGTCGGGGGACTCCCAGAGGTAGGCGTCGTAGTCGGTGCGCTGGCCCGCCGGGAGGTCCCAGTCGTTGGCCCAGCGCACCCCGGCGAGCGCGACGCACCCCTTGAACTTCAGGAACGTGCTGTCGCCGTCGGGGCCGAAGGCGACCCGGTCGCCGATGACGCGGGCGGCGTGCCGGTAGTACCCGCCGTCGGCGTTGTTGCCGCCCGAGTTGACCCACACCATGCCGCGCC
>JBFHJC010000161.1:0-7309 GCA_041596155.1 Ilumatobacter sp.
CCGCGACATCAGCTCGAGGTAGTCGGCGGCGCGCTGCGCCATCTCGTCGGCAGGCCGACGCACGAACGGCAGCTCGACGAAGGGGTGCCGGGCCGCGAGCTCGGGCGCCGGGTACGGATGCTCGTAGCGGGTCATGCGAACGGCCGGACGACGAGCGTCTGGAGTGCGCGCCCGCAGGCGCCGTGCTCGTCGAACAGAACGGAGTCGGAGAGCCCGGTCCCGTCGGGTTCCCACCGCGAGACCGAGTTGGTGCCGACCCACTCACCGACCGGCTCGCGGTGGACGGCCAATGTGAGATCGGTGTTCATGAACGCGAACTCGCCGAACTCGGCGTTCCGGGAGACAGCGTTGCCGCAGTCGGCGAGTGGACACAGCCGCTGGAAGCCCGACGGGTCCTCGGTGGGGAGGAGCGGCACGGTTCGCATCCACATCACCGTCGGGCCGGGATCTGGCCCGTGGCCGGGCGGGTACCGGGTCTCGACGCCGAGCGCGAACATCGGGAGGCCGTGACTCGCCTCGGTCACCGGGAACCGGTCCGGCCGAGCGTCGGCGAGGAGCGGTGCGTCGTACGGCGTCGAAGGAAGGTCGGTCGGCCCGGCCGCGCCGAGGTGCATGCCGCGCGCCGATGCGACCGGTCGGTCGTCGGCGTCGAGGATCGCCATCGCCGACGTCCCCACGGTCTTGCCGGACCGGACGATCTCGCCAGCGATCCGGAATCCGGCCATCGGAATCGGGCGGGTCAGCTCGACGGTCAGCCGGGCCAGACGCTGCCCGGGGAGCAATCGTTCCGACGCGCGCGCGAGCAGGCCGGTCGGCGGGCCGGCGTGGCAGGCGGCGGGATCCCATGGTCCGCGGCACACGTCGGTCGGCCGGAACCACTCGCCGTCGTCGGAGGTGAAGAAGCTGTCGGCCATCCGGCGCGCACCCTACCGAGCCGGTCGAGCCCGACTCGACGACGGGTTGGATGTCACGCCAGCCGTCCGGCGGCACGCGATGATGGCCTCATGAAGCCTCTCGACGTTCTCGTGGTGGAGGACTCACCCGAGTACACCCAGATCGTCGTCTCGGTGTTGCGCAACGCGTCCCACACGGTACGCACCGCATCGACGCTCGCAGCGGCCGAGGAGGCGCTGCGAGCGACCTCGCCGCAGCTCGTCATCCTCGATCTGACGCTGCCGGACGGCGACGGTCTCGACCTGTGCCGCACGATCCGCGAGACGTCGAACGCCTACATCCTGATGCTGACCGGTCGCGATGACGAGCTCGACAAGGTGCTCGGCCTCAAGATGGGCGCCGACGACTACGTCACCAAGCCGTTCTCGCCGCGCGAGCTCGCGGCGCGCATCGAGGCGCTCGCCCGGCGCCCGCTCGTCGTCGAGGACGAATCGCCCGAGCGCCGGTTCGACGATCTGGTGATCCGGCCGCTCGCCCGTGAGGTCGAGGTCGCCGGCACGCCGGTCGAGCTCACGCGCATCGAGTTCGACCTGCTCGACGCATTGACGGCCAATGCTCAGCAGGTGCTGTCACGAACCCAGTTGCTCGAACAGGTGTGGGGTCGGGATTGGTACGGGGACGACCACGTCGTCGACGTCCACATCGCGAACCTCCGCAAGAAGCTGCGCCGCGGGGACGACCGTACCTACATCCGCACCGTGCGCGGGGTCGGCTACGGGCTCGCGACCTGAGCGGTGCCGGCTCCGAAGGAGATGATCACGTCGAGCCGATCGGCCGCATGGGTCATCACCGAGATCGAGCCGTGGCCGTCGATGAGCGCCTCGGCGAGCGGCATCACGACGTCCTCGGCCTTGATGGGCGCCGGAGCCGAGAGCTCGAGCAGGATCGGAGCCCCGGGGTGGGGCTCGCCGGGAGGGGTCGAGGGCGGCGCGATGTCGACGGCGATGGTCGCTCCGGCAGGCAGCGACTGGACGGCGCCGGAGAGCACGCAGTGGAGCACCTGGCGAACGCGTCCGAGCTCGAGCCGGACGACCGCTGATTGGACGCCGGGCCGAACCGCGTAGGCGATGCGGCGGAGCGCGGCCACTGGCGCCAGCGACTCGAGCGTCGTGGCGACGAGCGGGCCGACGTCGACGAGCTCGACGCGGCGATCGCCGGGATCGGCGGCCAGCGAGATCAGATCGTCGACCATCGCCAGCAGGTGCCGCCCGTGGAACTGGATCTCCATCAGGGCGTTGCGATCGCGGTCGCTGCGACCGTCGAGTTCGAGCAGCTCGGCATACCCGAGCATGGCGTGGAGCGGTGTGCGCAGCTCGTGGCTGAAGTGGGCGAGGAGGTCGTCCTTGGCCCGCTTCGCACGCGCGAGCTCCTCGTTGACGCGACTGATGCTGCGCGCCGACCGCTGCCTGATCACCGCGACGACGATCGCCTGGCCGACACCTCGGATGAACTCGATCAGCTCGTCGGACCAGGCGACGTCGGTGTGGAAGTAGTTGAAACCGATCAGCGCCACCCCCTCCCGGTTCACGACGATCGGCACCTGGAGCACGGCGCGGATGCCGAAGGAGCTGAACGAGCGGTGCTCGGCGGCGGCCGCCGGCGGCAGGTCGTTGAGGTCCGGAACCGCCAGGACCTCGCCGCGGCGCGCCAGCTCGTAGCTGTACGAGAAGTCGTCGGCTCGCAATCGTTGGATGGCGGGGAGCTGCGGGACGACGCCGGGCGCGGTCCACTCGTGGCTGTTCTCGAACGTCCGGTCGTCGTGGTACAGCGTGATGTACGTGCGGTCGGCCACCGCCTTCCGGCCGAGCATCGCGAGCGTGTCCGCGACGACGCCATCGAGCTCGTCGTCGGTCGCACCGGCCAGCCGGAGGGCCACCGCCGCTGCGACATCCCCTGTGCCCATGTCAGAGATCTTGGCCGGTCGAGCGGCGACGGGCACGGATCGGCGCGAGATCTTGATCGGTGCCTGATCGATCTTGAGCCAATCTTGATCATGCCGTTCGCGTGGCGCGCCGTCGTCGGCCCGCCGGACGGCACGGCTTGATCTGCGCTTGATCCGGGACAGAACCGGCGTTCAGCCGGCGTCCGTACGTTGACCGCCATGACCACTGCCCGACCGCGACTCGACAAGCGCCTCGCGGTCGCGCTGCTGACTGCAACGGTCTTCCACGGCGGGCTGTTGATGGCGGGCTCGTTCCGCCGGACCTACGACGCCTACGTCCATCTCTTCTTCGCGGATCACTACCGACGGTCGTGGTTCTCGTCGTGGGAGCCGCGGTGGTACACCGGCTTCACGACGGTGAGCTACCCGCCGGGTGCCCACCAGCTGCTCGCGGTCGGCTCGCGGCTCGTGTCGGACGGCATGGCGTTCGTTCCCGTCGCTCTGGGGGCCACGCTGCTGGTGGTCGTCGGCGTCTACCGCTTCGCCCGCCTCTGGGTGAGCGATCGCGCGGCCGGTTACGCCGCGGTCCTGCTCGCATTGTCGTCGTCGATCGCCGAGACCCTGCACGTGTTCGGGCAGCTGCCGACGGTGCTGTCCCTGGCGATGCTCCTCAACGGCCTGCCGTTCGCCCACCGGTGGATCGCCGATGGCGGCCTCGGGGCCCTCCTGGCGGCGATCGCGTGTTCGGCCGGCACCACCGCCGCGCACCACGTGACGACCCTGTTCGGTTCGGTGTTCTTCCTCGGGCCGGTGATCGCGCTGGCTCTGCTCGAGCGGTTCCGAACCCCGCTCGACGACGAGCCCGCCGGCCACGTCGTCCGCGTCGACGGCGCGACCTGGTGGCCGCTCGTCGCCCGCCGCCTGCGCCGCGTGCTGGCCCCACTGGCCCGCGCGGCGATCTACGGCGGCGCGGTCATCGTCGGGTTGGTGACCGTCGTCCTGCCGTACTGGTTGTGGAGCTCGTCCGATCCGATCACGCAGATCCCGATCCCGCACGCGAGCCGCGACAGCTTCATCGAGAACGTGAACGCCGGGCTGGTGTTCTGGCTCGTGTCCTGGGGGCTGATGCTGCTCGTCCTGCCGTACGCCCTCGTCCGGGGCGGGTCGAGCCGAGCGTGGCCGCTCGCCGCTTCGCTCGCGCTGCTCACCCTGCTCGGCACGGGTGGGACGACCCCGATCCCGCGGCTGATGCTCGGCGGCGCCTTCGAGATCCTCACGCTCGACCGCTTCACGTTCTGGGCGACGATCGTCGTCCTGCCGTTCGCCGGCAGCTTCACCGAGAGCCTCGTCCACGGCCGGATCCGAGCCGTGGTGGGCGAGCAGGTCGGGCGGCGCGCCACCAGCGCTGTCACCGCTGCACTGGCGATCGCCGTCGTCGCCTTCGCGGTGTACGCCGCCAACCTGACCGCGTTCCGGCCGTTCCAGCCGGCGGCCATCGACATGGACCCGATCGTCGCCTTCCTCGAGAAGGACGATCACGACCGCTGGCGTTACCTCACCCTCGGCTTCGGCGATCAGATGGCGTGGCTCTCCGCCCAGACGACCGCCGAGAGCGTCGACGGCAACTACCACTCGGCGCGCCGCCTGCCGGAGCTGACGTCGACGCCGGTCGAGCGTCTCGAGGGAGCGAAGTACAGCGGTGTGCCGGGCCTCGGCTCCCTGCAGCAGTTCCTCGCCGTCCCGGAGAAGTACCACCTCAAGTTCGTCTTCTCGAACGACCGGTTCTACGACCCGCTGCTGTCGGCGAGCGGCTGGCAGCGGTTGGAGCCGCTCGAGAACGGCGTCGCCGTGTGGCAGCGCGACGACGTCTCGCCGCTGCCGGCGGGGCGCCTTCGTCCCGAGCTCCCGCTGTGGCAGCGGCTCATGTGGGGGACGCTGCCGATGACCGCGATGGTCGCGGCATGGGGCGTCTTGATCGCCCACTCGATCGGCGTCGAGTTCGGATCGCGCCGCCGGCGTGCGCCGGCCGCGATGGCGCCACTGATTGCGCTGTTCGACGACCGGCTGCGCAGCGCCGCAGCCCGTCTGCCCGCCACCGGTCGGCAGCCGGTCTGGCACCTGTGGCGCGAGCGCCGGCGGCGGGTGGTCGACACCGTCACCGGCTCGGTGAGCCCGTCCCGCCGCCGGGTCCAGCTGGCATCGGTCGTGGCGGTCACCGGGGCCGTCCTCGGCGCCGCGGTGTGGGATGGTCGCACGCAGCCGACGCCGGCCGAGACCGTGTACGCCTACTACGACGCCCTGGACCTGCGGCGCCTCGACGACGCCTACGAGCTCCTCGATCCGGCGGCGCGTCCCAGCTGGACGCAGTACCTGACCGAGCGTTCGGTCGTGAACGGGCTCGTCGCCTCGTATGCCCGGCTCGACCGTCTCGACATCGTCGATGTCGACCTGCAGGGCGACAGCGCCACGATCTCCTCGCGCCTCGTCTACGTGACGGCGCTCGACGAGCACGTCGTGGCCTCGACCGACCGGCTGCGGCGGGTCGACGGACGTTGGCGACTCGAGCCAACCCGCATCGACGTCGCGATTCCGCCCGACCAACTGGTGTCGCGACGCTCGGTCGACTACCTCTCGCAGGGACGCCGCCAGGTGACCGACGGGCCGACCGCGTACCAGGACGTGATCGACCGGCCAGAGATTCGCATCCTGTCGGCGCGGCTCGTCCGTCATCGCGGCCAGCTCGCCGTGGTCGGCGAGATCCGCAACGACGATGTCGACCCCGGCTACGTGACCGTGTCGGCCGAGCTGGTCGACGACGCCGGCGGGGTGCTGTCGCAGTACACCGCGGCGACCGGCGCGGTCCACACCGCGATCCCGGGCGAGATCGTCCCGTTCCGGGTCGACTTCGAGGGTGTCGCCGGGCTCGCCGAGGGTGCCGACGGTCGCGCGCTCGAGCCCGTGCCGGTCGAGTTCGAGCCGGCGGCCCGCACTCCGCTGGCGCTCGACCCCGAGCGCGTCGCCGAGGTGCGGGTGTCGGCGAAGGCGGTCGTCACGGCGCTCGATCTCGACCGGACCGTGACCGCCCAGCGGCTGGTGGTCGACGGCGACGTCCTCGGCGGTGAGCTCCGCAACGACGGCGTCGACGAGGTCACCGTGCCACACGTGTTCGCGACGCTCAGAGATGCAAGGGGCGAGGTCGCCTGGGTGGCCGACGGCTTCGTGAGCGAGGCGATCCGACCCCAGCGCAGCCAGCCGTTCGAGCTGCGGGTACCGGCGCCGGACGAGGTCGAGCCCATCGACGTGCCCGTGCGAACCTTCGCCAACAGCCTGTCGGTCGAGCTCGGGGTCGCCGCCGCGCCGCTGATCGACGGTCTCGGCGGTTGGCCGGGCGCCGACGTGATGGTCGTCGGGTTCACGAGGCCGGCATCGTGAAGCGATTCCATCGCCTCGCGCTCGGCGTCGCCGTTGCGATCGGTGTCGCGTCGATCGTCTTCCTGCTGCGTCACGACGGCAACGAACGGGTCGAGCCGTCGACCGATGTCGATCTGACGCTCGACGCCCCGGCGAACGTGCCGGCCGGCGACAGCTGGCGGATCGCCGTCTCCGGTGCGACCGGTGGCGCGCTCGAGGTGGTCGTGGTCGGTCCGTGGGGAACCCGCAGGCTCGCACCTGCCGACGTCACCCGGGGGGTCGTGACCGTGTCCGGCGAACTGACGCAGCGCAGCGGGCGCCTGGTCGCGATCGTCTCCGCTGGCGAGTCGTCGGCCGCGGTCGGCGTGGACGTCGTCGCGGGTCCGGCGGTCGACGGTGTGACGCCGCTGGCCGGCCCCCGTTCGATGACCGCCGACGGCGACCACTGGACGATGGTGACCGCCATCGCCCGCGACGAGTTCGGCAACGCGCTCCCCGACGGCGCCCCGGTCGACGTCCTGGCCCGGCGGCCCGATGGAACGATCGACCGCATCGGTTCGGAGATGGAGGGATTGCTCGCAGCGATGCGCGTCGCCAGCGGGACGCTGGCGGGGCGGACCGTGTTGCGCGTCGATGCGGCGGGGTCGACGGGCGCCGAGGTCGAGGTGCTCGAGGTGCCCGGCCCGCCGGTCGAGGTGGTGCTCGCCGAACCGTCGGCGGCGCTGCGCGCGGACGGGCGGTCGCTCGCTGTCGTCGCGACGGAGCGGCTCGTCGACCGGCACGGCAACGAGCTGCTGGACGGCACGGTGGCGATCGCTCGCCTCGCCGGACCGTCCGGTCTCGGCACGGTGCGGTCGGTCACGGTCGACGGGCGGGCCGAGTTCGTCGTCGAAGCGCCCGTCCGGTCCGGGGTGCTGACCGTGGAGGTGCACGTCGACGGTGTTGCGAGCGCGCCGATCGAGATCGCGGTTGCGGCGGACGTCGCCGAGGTGCCGGTGCGGGTCGAGCCGATCGGCGGCGGTCGGTTCCGCGTCGCCGTCGGGCCGGTCCTGACCTCCCTCG
>JBFHJC010000162.1:0-7267 GCA_041596155.1 Ilumatobacter sp.
CCGGGTGTCGAGGAAGCGGTCATCGAGACGTCGACGGGCAGCGAGATCGTCGCCGACCCCAAGAGCGTTCCGTCGGCCGACGAGCTGGCGATCGCGCTCGAGACCGGCGCGATCGCGCCGACGGTCGAGGACAACACGCCGGCCCGCGGCGTGACCGCCCCGACGGCGGCCCGCCCGGCCGACGCGCCGATGTGCATGCAGTGCGGCGTCCACATGGTGCGCGCCGGCAGCTGCCACGCCTGCCCGAGCTGCGGCAGCACCAGCGGCTGCAGCTGAGCGTCGGCGCCGGCCGCGCGAACAGGAAGCCCGGGGCGGCCGTCAGTCCGGCCGGCCGGGGCGCACGAGGCCCGACTCGTAGGCGGCGATCACCGCCTGGACCCGATCGCGCACGTCGAGCTTCATCAGGATCCGGCTGACGTGGGTCTTGACGGTCGTCTCGCCGAGGAGCAGCTCGCCGGCGATCTCGACGTTGGAGAGACCCCGCGCGAGCGCGCGGAGCACCTCGGTCTCGCGGTCGGTCAGGTCGGCCAGGCCCGGGGCGGGGGCGAGCTCCGCCGTGCCGGCGACGTAGCCCTCGATGAGCTGGCGGGTGACCGATGGCGCCAGGAGCGCGTCGCCGGCCGCCACCACGCGGATGGCGGCGACGAGATCCTCCGGCGGAGTGTCCTTGAGCAGGAACCCACTCGCACCCGCTCGCATCGCCGCGAACACGTACTCGTCGAGGTCGAAGGTCGTCAGGATGATGACACGCGTCGGATGAGCCGGGATGGCACACAGCTCCCTGGTGGCTTCGATGCCGTCGAGCTCGGGCATGCGGATGTCCATCAGGGCCACGTCCGGGCGATGGCGCCGAAACTGCTCGACGGCGTGGCGCCCGTTCGACGCCTCGCACACCACCTCGATGTCGTCCTCGGAGTCGAGGATCATCGCGAGGCCGCTGCGAACCAGCGCCTGGTCGTCGGCGATGCCGACGCGGAGCATCACCGGACCTCCGCGGCATCGGCCGCAACCGGGATCGTGGCGGCGACGCGGAAGCCGCCGCCCGGGCGCGGTCCGACGCGCAATCGGCCGCCGTACAGCTCGACGCGCTCGCGCATGCCGATCAGGCCGTGGCCCGTGGTCGCCGCCAGCTGGGCGGTGGTCGCTCCGGCGCCGTCGTCGACGACCTCGACCGAGATCGCCTCGGGCAGGTACGTGACGTGCACCGCCGATCTCACCGGCCGGCCGGCGTGCTTGATGACGTTCGTGAGCGCCTCCTGAACGACCCGAAAGCCGGTCGTGTCGGCACCCGGCGTCACACGTGATCGCTCGCCCTCGACGATCAGCTCGGTCGGAACGCCGGCGTCGATGCAGTGCTGGACGATGCCCGCCAGGTCGTCGAGCGTGGGCTGCGGCGCCAGCACCGCCTCGGTCCCGTCGTCGCGCAGCACGCCGAGCATCCGGCGCATCTCCGACAGCGCCTCACGACCCGCCGCCTGCACGTTTCGAAGCGCCTGGCGGGCGCGGTCGTCATCGTTGCCGACGAGACGCTCGGCCGCACCGGCCTGCACGACCATCACGCTGACCCCGTGCGCGACGGCGTCGTGCAGGTCGCGGGCGATGCGGGTCCGTTCGTCGAGCACCGCCTGGCGGGCGAGCAGCTCACGCTCGGCCTCGGCACGCTCGGCACGCAGCTCGAGCTCAGCGAGTCGGCGACGGCGATCGTGGACGACCTCGCCGATCACGGCGGCGGTCACGTGGATCGTCGTGATGCCGACGAGCGCCGCGAGCGAGAGGTCCTCGGTGGGCGAGATGACGCCGGCGACCACGACCGCGGTGATGACGACCACACCGCTCCCGACGACGCGCCAGACGCGGCGCCGGTCGGAGCCACCGTGCACGACGGCGGAGTAGACCGCGAGCAATGAGAACGCTTCGAAGTTCGTCGGGTAGTCGGCCACCCAGAAGGTCATGGATGCGGCGATGGTGACGGCGAAGCTCATCAGCGGCCTGACGCGTCGGAACGCGAACGACACGGCCTGCACCACGATCAGCGCGCCGCCGAGGACATCCTGGCCGAGCTCGCTCCCGGCCGGTGTCGCTGTCACGTACCCGAGCAGGGTGAGCGCACCCACCAGCGCGGCGAACGCGACGTCGAACGCGACCGGGTGGGCGCCGAGCCATCGCGCGGACGCGATCAGCGGTCGCGAGCCCGTCCTCACCGGCCCAACGGTACCGATCGGCGGCGGGGCGATCGTCGCCCGCAGGGACGATCGCGCCTCGTTCCGTCGGAGGACGACTCGGTTGGCACCGGCGCCGGTGGTCTGCGACGCTACGACCCATGGCGTTGCGCGGGGCGAACATCGATCGGATGCGCGACGGCCTGTTCGACGTGTTGGTGGTCGGCGCCGGCATCAATGGAGCCGTCTCGGCGGCGGCGCTGGCCGGGCGCGGCGCCTCGGTGGCGCTCATCGACCGCGGTGACTTCGGCGGGTTCACGAGCCAGGAGTCGTCCAATCTCGTGTGGGGCGGGTTCAAGTACCTCGAGAACTACGAGCTGCCGCTCGTGTTCGGACTGTGCCGGTCGCGCAACCGCCTGATGGAGGCCTACCCGGACAACATCAAGGAGATCGGCTTCCTCGCCGCGCTCGACCGCAGCGCGCCGTACCGGCCGTGGTTCGCGTACGTCGGCGCTCTGGCCTACTGGGGCATCGGTTTGTTCGGCACGAAGCCACCGAAGCTGTACGACGCCGACCGGGTGCGGTCCGAGGAGCCGGCCATCGACACGACGACGCTGCGCGGCGCGGTGCAGTACCAGGACGCCTATCTGATCGACAACGACTCACGGTTCGTGTTCTCGTTCGTGCGATCGGCGATCGAGGCGGGTGCCGCCGTCGCCAACTATGTCGAGCTGGTCGCGGCCGAGCGGGTCGCCGACCGGTGGGTGGCCCGGCTCCGCGACGTCGATCGTGGCGACGAGCTCATGGTCTCGGCCCGTGCGATCGTCAATGCCGCCGGCCCGTTCGTCGATCAGCTCAACGCCGAGTGGGGCCTCGAGACCGAGCACCGGATCGTGTACTCGAAGGGCATCCACCTGATCGTGCCGCGGCTCACGCTCGGCCGACCCGACCGGGTGCTGGCCTTCTTCGATGACACCGAGCGGCTCTTCTACGTCATCCCGATGGGGCGCCGGTCGGTGATCGGCACCACCGACACCCGCGTCGACAGTCCGTTCACGGAGGTGAACGACGACGATCGCGCGTTCCTGCTCGAGCAGATCAACGCCCGACTCGATCGCGACGAACCGCTGACCGTCGGTGACATCATCGCGGAGCGGTCCGGCGTGCGACCGCTCGTCGTCAAGCGAAGCCAGTCGAGCCGGCGGAACCTCGACGAGGTCGACTGGACATCGCTGAGCCGCAAGCACGAGATCGAGCGCGACGACGATCGTGCGATCGTCACCGTGTTCGGAGGCAAGCTCACCGACTGCCTCAACGTCGGTGAGGAGGTGGCCACCGAGATCGAGGAGCTGGGCGTTCCCCTGGAGCGCGATCTCGAGAACTGGTACGGCGAGCCGGCCGCCGCGACGCGGAGCGAGTTCTACCGCCAGGCCCGGTTGATGAAGCTCGACCGACTGCGCTCGAAGCCCGACACCGAGCCGCTCACCGACCGGCTGTGGCGTCGGTACGGCCGGCGGGCCTTCGACCTGCTCGAGGCGATCCGCGCCGACCCCTCGATGGGGGAGGACATCATGGGGTCGGCCGACTACCTCCGCGCCGAGCTCCACAACGCGGCCGAGCACGAGATGATCGTCAAGCTGGACGACTTCATGCGACGTCGTTCGAAGATCGACCTCGTCGTCCACGACGACGAGATCCGCAGCGCGCCGGGCCTGAAGGAAGTCGCCGAGATCCTGTTCGGCGACGAGGCCGAGCGCCGGCTCGAGGAGTACTTCGCCGAGAAGCGCGCGATCAGCTGACCGTCCGCCGACCGGGCTGCGAGCTACCCGCGGCTGTCGTGGACGCGGGTCGGCGTGATCGGGAGGACGCCGAGCGACCGGTCGGGCACCAGCTCGGCTTGCAGGTCGACGATGACGTGGGCGCCACCCCGGACGAACACGCACATCTCGCCGCCTTGAACCTCCACGAGCGCGAGGTTCGAGGCCGTCTGCCCCCGGACGAAGTTGAGGTGCGAGACCGGCGCTTCGGCGCGCCCCTCCATCACCCGGCACGGACCGGCCCAGAGATAGCCGGCCTGCGTCGCCTCGGTGGCGGTGAGGGCGATGGCGACGGCGGGGGCCGACGACGGCACCGGCACCCTGACGAGCATCTGATCGCCGGGCTTCGCCCGGCAGTAGGCGGGGGCGCAGGTGCGGGAGTCGATCAGTCGGGTACCTGCACCGAGGCGCCATCCGAGGCCGTCGGAGCGAGACAGGCGCCCGACCTCGTCGACGATGACGTGCACCTCGCTCTGCGCGTAGACGCAGATCCCCGAGCCGTCTCCCTCGCCGATCAGCGACAGGTTGCTGCGAACGTTGGTGGCGGCGTAGTTGATGCTCGAGAACAGCGCCGATTCGCCGACGCCGGTGCACGTCGACGCCTGGAGGTAGCCCGGCGCCCTGCCGTCGATCACCGCGAGCTGGGTGAAGCGCGCGGCATCGCCATCGTTCGCGGCGACGTGGCGCCCACCGCTCGGCAACCGGCCCGGGACGCAGCCCGACCCCGGCGCGCAGGCGCCGACGACCCTGGTGTCGCTGAGCCGCACCCCGGTCGTGGGCGTGAACCACTGGGGTGCGCCCATCGGTGTGCCGTCCGGGCCGAGAAAGGCCACGACGTCGACGACGCTGTGGGCGGCCGACTTCTGGAACAGGCAGAACCGCCCGGTCGGCGACAGGCGCGCGACGGCCATGCCCGCCACGGTCTCGCCCGCTCCGTAGGTGAGCGCCGACACCGTTCGTTCGCCGCTACGGGGCGAGCAGTCCTCGACCGTGAAGTAGCCCGCCGATGCCGGTTGGGTCACGACGACGTTGACGAGCGCCGCCGTCGCGCCCGTGGGAGCGGCGGTGTCGATCGGAAGTCGCCAGCCGGCACTGGGCACCGTCGACCGGATGCAGCGCTCGACCTCGGCGCCGGCGTCGTCGACGACCGTCCAGCAGTTCGCGAGCGGATCGTTGCGGAGGTTGAAGTCAGCGATCGCGCGGGCCTGGCGAGGGGTGCCACGGAACTCGAAGTGGGGCGGGTCGCGATAGACGCGATCACGCTCGGTCGAGGTGCTGCTGCAGCCGCTGTTCCAGCCGTATCCGCCCCAGTAGAGGCCCCACCGCTCCGCGGTCTGGATGACCCACCTCGGTAGGTCGGTCTCCATCGGCGTCTGGCAGGCCGTCACCCCGTCGATCCGCTCGTACGACCGGATCGGGTTGGTGCCGGAGTTCATGTCGACCGCCAGCCCCCAGGCGTGGTTCGAGAGGTCGCGCGGATCGCCTGACGGGCAACTCCAGCCGCCGTTACCCGACGTGCAGCGGAACGAGTAGCCGCTGGCGTCGCGCACGCGGTAGCCCTTGGCCGCGATCTCGCTCAAGAAGCCCTCGAACAGTTGCTGGGCGGCGATGTGGGTCTCCAGCTTGCGAAGCCCGGCGACGGGTTGCTGGTTGCGGGCGATGTAGGTCGCCTCCCAGTCGGCGAGGGCCGGCGAGCCGTTGTACGTCCAGCCGATCCAGTTCCAGCCGTCGCCGACACCGGGCGCCGGCGGGCTCCCCCAACCGGTGGAGGCCGGGTCGTAGTAGAACGCGAGCAGGCAGCCGCCGACATCGCCCGACTCGGCCTGGGCGACCGTGCAGCGCGGCGGCGTCTCGGGCAGGCGCCAGGGCGTGTTGTCGAGCGTCGTGGCCGAGGTCGGGCTCGCGAGCGCGAACAGCACCGTGGTGGCGATGGTGCTCCCGGCGACGATCAGCGAACGAAACATGACTCCCTCGACGCGCGGCCGCGACGTGGACGCGTCGCGGTCGTGCGTTCAGGATGGGTGTCGGCTCGTCCGGGACCGGGCTTGAGTCCGTCGACCGTCAAGATCGTCACAGGATTCGGTGACGCCCTACCGTGCCGGCGGTGACCCGCGGTCGCGCCGCACTGGCGCTCGGATTGTTCGCCGTCGCGTACGGGACGAACGTGGCGACCCCGCTCTTGCTCGTCTACGAGCAACGCCTCGATCTGTCGCCCTGGACGGTGACGGCGCTGTTCGCCATCTACCCGGTCGGGTTGGCGCCGGCGCTGGCCTACGCCGGTCCGGCGTCCGACGTACTCGGCCGCAGGAGGGTCCTGGTACCGGGGCTCGTCCTGTCGGGCATCGCGTCGCTCGTCATGATGATCGGCGAGGACTCGCTGCCGCTGCTGTTCCTCGGTCGTTTCCTGCTGGGCGCCGTGTCGGGCATCGTCCTCGTCGTGGCGTCCGCCTGGATGCAGGAGCTCGGTGGGGACGCGATGTGGAACGCGCGCCTGCTCGGACTCCTGATGTACACCGGGTTCGGGTTCGGACCGTTCGTCGGTGGCGTGCTCGGACAGTGGTCCGACCGGCCGCTCGTCTGGCCGTACGTCAGCCACCTCGCGCTGGTCGTCGTCGGTCTGCTGGCGATGCCGGTCGTTCCCGAGACGGTCGCCCGCACCGACCGGCCCATCCGGCCGAACCTCGGCATCCCGGCCGGCGCCGGGCCACCGTTCTGGCGGATCGTCGCGCCGACCGCGCTGGGGGTGTTCGGACCGCCGTCGCTCGCGTTCGGGCTGTTCCCCGTACTGCTGCGGCCCGCGATGTCGTCGGTCGCCGTCTTCGTCACGGGTCTCGTCTTCGTGCTCGCGATGGCGCTGATCATCCCGGCCCAGGCGTGGGTGGGTCGCGTCGGAGCCGAACGTGCCGCGCCGGTGGGCCTGGCGCTCGGGGCCGCCGGCACGGGCCTGGGTCTCCTCGCGTTCGCGACCGGCGCGTGGGGGGTGCTGTTCCCCGCTTCGATGCTGCTCGGGACGGCGTCGGGCATCTCGATGACGGCCGGTCTCCGGATCGTCGATCAGCTGGCGGATCCCCGTCACCGTGGAGCGTTGACGGGGTCGTTCTACGCGATCGCCTACGCCGGGATGACGGCACCGCTGGTGGCTTCGTCGCTCGCCCGGGTCATCGGCTTCGAGGCGGTGCTCGCCGTGATCTGCGCCCTCGGCGTCGCGCTGGCGATCTGGCTGAGGTATGCGACGCAGCACCGGGAGGTGGCCGGTCTCGGTGTCGCACCCGGTCGCTAGGGTCCGACCGG
>JBFHJC010000163.1:0-7130 GCA_041596155.1 Ilumatobacter sp.
CCGGACGCGTCGAGCTCGCGCAGGGTGTCGCGGATCTCGGAGTCGCCATAGCCGAGCCCGAGGAGCGCTTCGCGCACGTCGGCGATCGCGCTGGCACCGCCCTCGGACGGGGCGCCGTCGAGCACCGGCACGCTCAGCCTCGACTTGAGCTCGACCAGCAGCCGCTCGGCGGTCTTCTTGCCGACGCCGGGCACGAGCGTGAGCGCAGCGGCGTCCTGGTTGGCGACGATGTCGACGAGCGCCGCCGGCGGGTGGGTGGCGATGATCGCCATACCGAGCGCCGGCCCCACGCCGTGGGTGCCGATCAGGGTCTGGAACGTGGCCCGCTCGTCCCGCGTGACGAAGCCGTAGAGCGCCTGGTCGGCCTCGCGGATGTGGTGATGGACGTGGAGGAACGCCGGCGTGCCGGGTTCGAGCTCGGCGAGCGCGCGTTGCGACACGTGGACCTCGTAGCCGACGCCGCCGACATCGATCAGCACCGATCCGGTCAGATCGCGCTCGAGGATCTCACCTCGTAGCGACCCGATCACCGCCGGCCCCCGGCAGCGGCGATCCGGCGCCCGAGCGGCGCGGTCGCGAGATGGCAGAGCGCCAGCGCTGCCGCATCGGCGGCGTCGGCCGGCTTGGGCGGCTGCGACAGCTTGAGTCGGACCTGGACCATCTTCTGCACCTGCTCCTTGCCGGCCGCTCCGTAGCCGGCGACGGCGTCTTTGACCTCGTTCGGCGTGTACTGGGCGACCTCGCACCCGGCGGCGGCGGCCTCGCACAGCGCCAGACCGCTGGCCTGGCCGACGCTCATCGCCGTGCGGACGTTGATCTGGAAGAACACCCGCTCCACCGCGACGACGTCGGGGCGGTACTCGGTGAGCAGGTCGACGAGCTCGTTGCGCAGCGCTGCCAGACGGTAGGGCAACTCGTCGCTCGACGGGGTGCGGATCACGCCCATCGACACCGCACTCGCCGCCCCCGGCCCGCGCCCGTCGACGACGGCGTACCCGCAGCGCGTCAGCCCGGGGTCGATGCCGAGCACCCGCAGCGACGCGGACGGCGGCGAGGTGGCGAACACAGGTTCGACTCTAGTGGGGCGCCGCACCAGCGGCGGTGATTCGTCAGTCGTCGAACGACCGGTCGTAGTTCTCCGCGCCCTCGCCGATGTGCCGATCGATGCGCCGATCTTGGGCGCTGCCGAGCCAGCCGCGCGCCCCGAGGGCGTCAGACGCCGTCCGGGCGACGGCGTCACCGGCGTGACGCGGCCGTACGCCGCCACCGCCGCGGAGCGCTCGGAAGAACCGCTTCAGCGATGAGACGACCGACACGCCTTCACGGTACCGAATCGCGGCGGCCGTCTCGAGCCGTCAGTCGTCGAGCGACCGCTCGTACTCCTCGGCTCGCTCGGCGGCCATGTCGACGGCGTCGCCGGTTCCCGACCCGCTCGTCGGTGCGACGTGGACCGAATCGTCGACGGCATCCACGACCTCGTCGACGTGATCGGACGGCACCGGGCGCTTCGAGCGGAGCTCCTTGGCGAATTTCTTGAAGGTGGCGAAGACGGGCATACCGGACACGTACCCGCTCGGCGAGAGCGCTGAAACGGTCAGCGCCAGCGAACGAGGTCGCGGTCGATTTCGGGGATCGAGGTCCGGCCGCACAGCGCCATCGTCCGCTCGACCCCCTCCCGGAAGAAGCGCAGTACGTGGTCGACGCCGCGCTCGCCGCCCGCGCCTGCGCCGTACAGGTACGCCCGTCCGATCGAGCAGGCGTCGGCACCGAGCGCGATCGCCTTGACGATGTCGCTCCCTCGGCGCACGCCGCCGTCGCAGATGACCGCCGCCTGCCCCTGCACCTCTTGGGCCACCGGCTCGACGAGCTCGATCGGCGCCGGTGCGTCGTCGAGCTGGCGTCCACCGTGGTTCGACAGCGCGATCCCCTCGACCCCGGCGGCCACGGCGCGCTTGGCGTCCTCGACCGTCTGGATGCCCTTGAGGATCAACGGCCGATCCCAGATCGACTGGAACCACTCGACGTCGTCCCAGGACAGCTTCTGGTCGAAGTTCTTCATCACGTGCTCGGCGAGGGCCATCGCGTCGTTCTCCCGGCGGCCCTCGTGATGGGCGACGTTGGCGAACACGATCGGCTCGTGGGTGATGAAGTCGTACGTCCAGGCCGGGTGCAAGATGCCGTCGATGATCGTGCGCGGGCCGATCTCCGGCGGGATGATCAGCCCCCGCCGGACGTCGCGCTCGCGCCGACCGAGGACCGCGGTGTCGACCGTGAGCCAGAGCGCCTCGTAGCCAGCCTCCTTGGCCCGATCGACGAGCTCCTTGACCAGACCGCGGTCCTTCCACGTGTAGACCTGGAACCACTTCGGCCCGTCGGACACCGCGGCGACTTCTTCGATCGAGCGGGTGCTCATCGTCGACAGCGAGTACGGAAGGCCCGCGCGAGCGGCCGAGCGGGCGACCGACAGCTCGCCCTGCGAGTGGGTCAGGCGGGTGTAGCCCGTCGGCGCCAGGATCATCGGGAGCGGGATGCGCTTGCCCAGCAACGTCGTCGACGTGTCGATGCAGCTGACGTCGCGGAGCACGTTCGGGCGGAACTCCAGCTTGGCGAACCCGGCCGAGTTGGCGGCGAGGGTGCGTTCGTCCTCGGACCCGCCGTCGATGTAGTCGAACACGCCACGGGGAAGTCGGCGGCGGGCGATCCTGCGAAGATCCTCGACGGTGGCCGCCGACCGCAGCCGGCGCTCGACGGGATCGAGCGAGGGCTTGCGGAACCGTACGACCGACCGGAACGTCTCCCACATCTGCACGGTGGGCAGCGTAGGCGGCCGGTCAGGACGGCGGGAGATCGGTCACGCGACCTCCGGATCTCCAGTACTCGTTGCCGCCGCCGCGCGGTTGGCGATCGAGCAAGCGCTCGTCGACGAGGTGGCGGCGCAAGGCCGACCAGTCGGCGTGGAACGCTCCGAGGATCTCGTTCACCTCGGCCTCCACGTAGCGGCGGCCGACGTCGAACTCCAGGGCGAGACGCTGCAGCACGATCAGCCGCTTGGCGCGACCGGTCGGGATCTCGACGAGCACCCGCCCGGAGAAGTAGCGCTCCAGAACCCGCCGCTCGTCGTCGGTCATCCCGAACCCGATCGACGGGTCCATCGGCACCTCGACCTCGGCGGAGGCCTCGACCGCCGCCCGCCACCCCGCCTCGTCGATCAGGTAGCGGTCACCGTCGGCGGTCACCAGGCCGGCGCCGCGGAGATCGCCGACCGCGGTCAACACGGCTCGGCGGTCGAGTCCGGTGACCTCGACGATCTCGTCCGTCGTCCGGGAGCGGGTTGCGATCGCTCCGGCGACACCGAGCCGCTCGCGGTCGAGGAGCAGCCGGAGCACACCGAGCGATTCCATCCGCTCAGTGAACCACGAGCGCGATCCCCGCCGAGACCGCGTCAGTCGTGGCGCAGCAGGCCCTGGTCGATCACCGCGCGGTCGCCGGCCGACGTCGTGAACACGGTCTCGCCGTCGCCGGTGCGCCACATCCGCACGGTCAGCGCCTCGCCCGGCAACACCGGCGACGTGAACCGGCCTTCGACATGGTGGAAGCGTGCCGGGTCGGAGTCGCACAGGGTGTGCAGCAGTGTCCGACCAGTGAACCCGTAGGTGCACAGGCCGTGCAGGATCGGACGGTCGAACCCGCCCATCGCCGCGAACGCCGGATCGCTGTGCAGCGGGTTGCGGTCACCCGAGAGCCGGTAGACGAGCGCCTGGTCGGGCGAGGTCTGGTACGTGACCTCGTGGTCGGGCGCTCGCTCGGGCGGCACGTTCTGCGGACCCGACGGGCCTCGGTCGCCACCCCAACCGCCTTCGCCCCGGATGAAGACCGATGCCGTGTTCGTGTAGAGGGGCTCGCCTCCCATCGTCGCCCTCGTCGCCGTCACGACGACGGCGGCCTTCTCCTTGTCGTACATCGCGGTGACCTCGCTCTGGAGCGTGGCGGTTCCCTCGACCGGGATCGGGCGATGCAGCGTGACCGACTGCTGGCCATGCACGAGCAGCGCCGGGTTGAAGGTGCCGATGTTGCCCATCGCGGAGCCGCGTCCCCAACCGATGACGACCGGGAACGTCGGGAACACCTGCTGCTCGACGCCGTTCGTGTTCTCGGTGGTGAACGCCAGCTCGTCGGTGCCGGCACCGATGCCGACCGCGTAGAGCAGACAGTCCTTGCTGGTCCAGCCGACCTCGATCGGGTCGCCCGTGCTGCCGACGGCGTCGGGGTTGAGCGGCATGTCAGTCGCCTCCGTTCTGGTTCGTGGATCGTGCGGGCTGCGGCGGCCCACCGGGCTCACCGTTCATGCCCGAGTTCGGGCGGGCTCGGGCGAGCAGACCCTCGACGATCGATCCGATCGCTGTCGGGTCATCGACCGGATCGGCCGACGGCCCGCGGACCCAGCCCTCGGCGACGGCGAGCACCCGGCCGCTCGCCTCGAACACCCGGCCGGTCACGGCGGCCGACTCCTCGCTCGCGAGCCAGGTCACGATCGGCGCGATCCACGACGGCGCCATCGCCGCCTGGTCCTCCTCGCTCGCCTGGCCCATCCCGAGGTTCTCGGTCATCCGGGTGAGCGCAGCGGGCGCGACGGCGTTGACCGTCACGCCGTACCGAGCCGCCTCGAGCGCCGCGATCGTGGTGAACGCCGCGATGCCGGCCTTGGCAGCGCCGTAGTTCGTCTGGCCGGGGTTGCCGTAGATGCCCGACACCGACGTCGTGTTGACGATCCGCCCGCTGACCGGGTGACCCGCCTTCGACTGCTCGCGCCAGTAGGCGAGCGCGTGGTGGCTCGGGGCGAACGTGCCCTTGAGGTGGACGTTGATGACCGCGTCCCACTCGGCCTCGGTCATGTTGACCAGCATCCGGTCGCGCAGGATGCCGGCGTTGTTGATCACGGCGTGCACGTCGCCGAAGGCGTCGATCGCGGCGCGCACCATGCGGCCGGCGCCCTCGAAGTCGGCGACGTCCTCACCGTTCGCGATCGCCTCGGCGCCGAGGTCGCGGACCTCTTGGGCGACCTGCTCGGCCGGGCTGAGGTCGCCGCCGGTGCCGTCGACCGCACCGCCGAGATCGTTGACGACGACCTTGGCGCCGTGGCGGGCGAGGCTCAGTGCGTGCTCGCGCCCGATCCCCCGCCCGGCCCCGGTCACGATCGCCACCCGTCCTTCGCACAGCCGCTGCATCACCGTTCTCCCGTTGCTTCGCTCACGACTGGGCATTGTCGACGGTCGCGTCCGGCGCGGGCGAGCCGTAGCCTCGGCCGGGTGGAGCGCAGCTGTGACGTCCTCGTCGTCGGCGCCGGCCCGGCCGGCGTCGCGGCGGCGATCACGCTGCAACGCTCCGGGCGCGACGTACTCGTCGTCGACAAGGCGACGTTCCCGCGCGACAAGTGCTGCGGCGACGGACTGACGACGCTCGCCCTGCGCGAGCTCGAAGCGCTCGGCCTCGACCCGGGTCGCGTCGAGAGCTGGTTCGGCGTGGACGGGGCCCGGTTGCGTTCCCCCGACGGACGCGAGATCGACACACCGCTGCCCACCGACGGACGGTACGCCGCGGTCGCCACGCGCCGCGACCTCGACGCCGAGCTCGTGGCGACGGCGCGGCGCGCCGGCGTCGAGGTGAGCGACGGCCACGCCGTCACCGCGATCGAGCAGTGCGACGACCGCGTCTCGGTCGAGGTCGACGGCCTCGGCACCGTCGTGGCCCGCTACGCGATCGCCGCCGACGGCATGTGGAGCCCCGTCCGTCGGCTGCTCGGCGTCGGACCCCAGGACTACCGGGGCGAGTGGCACGCTTTCCGCCAGTACGCCTCGAACGTCACGGGCCCGGCGGCCGACCGGCTGATCGTCTGGTTCGAAGCCGATCTGCTCCCCGGCTACGCCTGGTCGTTCCCGCTGCCGGGCAACCGCGCCAACGTCGGCTTCGGAGTGCTCCGCGACGGCCGCCTGAACGGCAAGCACATGGCGGCACTGTGGCGCGACCTGGTCGAGCGTCCCCACGTCGTCGAGGCCCTCGGCGCCGGGTTCGAGCTCGACGACCGCGTGACCGCCTGGCCGATCCCCGCCCGCGTCGACGAGATGCCGCTGGCGCACGGCCGGGTGCTGTTCGTCGGCGACGCCGCCGCGGCGACGGACGTGATGACCGGCGAGGGCATCGGCCAGGCCTTGCTCACCGGTCGCCTCGCGGCCGCGGCGATCGTGGCCGCCGGCGCCCTGCGCCCCGACGAGGCGCGTCGACGCTACGAGGGCGCGATCGCGCACGAGCTGTTCGCCGACCACCGCATGTCACGCCGCCTGGGCCGCGTGCTCGCCCACCGCCGTGGCGCCGAAGCAGCACTGTGCATCGTGGCCGCCAGCGGCAAGTGGGGTCGTCGCAACTTCGCCCGCTGGATGTTCGAGGATGAGCCCCGAGCGATCGCGCTCACGCCGCGCCGCTGGCACCGTCGTTTCCTCGCCCGCCGCGGCGCCTACGCCTGAGCCCGTCGCCGTATCGAAAGGTGCCAGGCACCTTTCGATACGTTCAGCGGCGACGCTTGCCCGGGCGGATCGGGTCGACCCGGTCCAGGGGTGGCGACTCGACGTCGGTGCCCTCGACCGTCATGTCGATGCCGTCGCGGTCGACGTCGTGGGGGTCGCTCGAAGCCTCGACGGTGACGGGCGCGTCGTCTTTCGGCGGGCCCTCGTAGATTTCGGCGACGGCGAGCATCGCCCCCGCCATCGCGGCCCCGGCGGCACCGCCTTTGCGACGGCCGGCCTCGATCGAGCTGGCCCGCTGCTCGGCCAACCGTTCCTCGTACGCCTCGATCATCGCTGCGTGCGCGGCTGCCCGGCGCTCGGTCAGGTCGATCGGCGGGTCGATGCCGGCGCGCGCCGCGGCGTCGGGGACGCCGCGCTCGCCGGCCGCTGGTTCCTCGTCGGGATCCACCCCCGCAGCGTACGCCAGACCGGTCGGCGCCCTCGGGCGGGCCGTCAGCCGATCAGCTCGCGCAGCTGCTCGACCGTGCGCACCGGATCGTTCCCGACCGGTGTGACCGACAGATGTGTCACGCCCGCCTCCTGGTAAGCGGCGAAACGTTCCTTCACGTGACC
>JBFHJC010000164.1:0-7007 GCA_041596155.1 Ilumatobacter sp.
CCGGACTTCTTGGCGGCTCGCTTGGCCGGCTTCTTGGCCGGCCCGCCCTTGGCCGCCACCGCCTCGCGGCGGATCGCCAGCAGCTCGAAGGCGCGGGCGGGCGACATCTCCTCGATGCGGTCGCCCTTGCCGATCGAGGCGTTGGTCTCGCCGTCGGTCACGTACACGCCGAACCGTCCGTCCTTGGCCAGGACGGGCCGCTCGCTCACCGGGTCGACCCCGAACTCGCGGAGCGGACCCTTGGCGGCCATGTTGCGCCCGCCGCGCTTGTACACCTTCGGCAGCTGGAAGATCCGCGATGCCTCGTCGAGGGTGATCGTCAGCAGCTGCTCCTCGGAGTCGAGCGACCGGAAGTCCTTCTCCTTCACGATGTACGGCCCGTACCGGCCGTTGTTGGCGACGATCTCCTTGCCGTCCGCCGGATCCTGGCCGAGCGAGCGGGGCAGCTGCAGGAGCTGTTCGGCGTCGTCGACGGTGATGCGGTCGAGCGTCATCGTGCTGAACAGGCTCGACATCTTCGGTTTGTCGAGACCGGGTGGGAGGTCGTCGGGCGTGCCCCACTGCACGTACGGCCCGTACCGACCGTTCTTGGCGAACACCGGATAGCCGTCGAGCTCGCCGATCGGCTCGTCGCTCTTGGGCATCGCGAGCAGCTCCAGCGCCTTGGTGACGTCGAGCTCGTCGGGCGGCAGGTCCTCGGGCACGCTGGCCGTGTCGTCGCCACGCTTCACGTAGGGCCCGTACTTGCCGGGCTTGACGACGATCTGCTCCCCGTCCGGGTCGGCGCCCAGCGGGAAGGTGTTGATCTCGGCCGCGTCGATCTTGTCGAGGTTCTCCTCGACGAGCTGCTTGAGACCGGGCAGATCGTCGTCGTCGCCGAAGTAGAAGCGGTGCAGCCACTGATCCTTCTGCTGGTGGCCATTGGCGATCTCGTCGAGGTCGGCGTCCATCTTGGCCGTCAGCTCGTAGTCGACGAGGTCGCCGAAGTGCTGCTCGAGCAGACCGACGACGGCGAACGCGGTCCACGTGGGGACGAGGGCCTGGCCCTTCTTCCACACGTAGCCGCGGTCCTGGATGGTCTGGATGATCGACGCCCAGGTGGACGGCCGGCCGATCTCGAGCTCCTCGAGCCGCTTGACCAGCGAGGCCTCGGTGTAGCGGGCCGGGGGTGACGTCGTGTGTCCGGTGGGCGTGAGCGACTCGACCGCGACGCCGTCCCCTGCCGCGAGCGGGGGCAGCAGCGCTTCCTTCGAGCCGTCGCCGTCGTCGTCGGCGGCCACGTACACGGCCCGGTAGCCGGCGAACGTGATCGTCGTTCCGCTGGCCGAGAACTCGCAGTCGCTCGATTCGTGGGCCGACACCGCGCCGAGCCGCACGCTGACCGTGACGCCCGTCGCGTCGGCCATCTGCGACGCCAGGGTGCGTTGCCAGATGAGCCGGTACAGCGCCAGCTCCTGGCTGTTGAGCTCGCCCTGGATCTGCTGGGGCGAACGGTACGGCGTGGTCGGGCGGATCGCCTCGTGGGCCTCCTGGGCGTTCTTCGACTTCGACGTGTACTGCTTGGGCTGCGGCGACAGGAAGTTCTGGCCGTACTCGGCGCTGATCGCGGCCCGCGTCGCCTTCATCGCCTCGTCGGAGAGGGTCACGCTGTCGGTGCGCATGTACGTGATGAAGCCGCGCTCGTACAGGCCCTGCGCGACCCGCATGACCTGGGACGAGGAGAGGCGCAGCTTGCGGCCGCCCTCCTGCTGGAGCGTCGACGTCAAGAACGGTGCCCGCGGCGACGAGCGGTACGGCTTCTCGTCGACGGATCGAACGGTGAACGCGGCACCTTCGAGGCCGTCGGCCAGGGCTCGCGCCCGAGCCTCGTCGAGCGCAACCGCCTTGGCATCGACCTGGCCACGGTCGTCGAAGTCGCGCCCGGTGGCGACCTTCGCGCCGTCGACGGCGACCAGGGTGGCGGTGAACGCCGGCTCGGTGCCGGTCTCGAGGTCGATGTCCCAGTAGTCGGCCGACACGAACGCGATCCGCTCGCGCTCGCGCTCCACGATCAGGCGGATCGCAGGACTCTGCACTCGCCCTGCCGACAGGCCGCGGTTGACGCGGCGCCACAGCACCGGCGACACCTCGTAGCCGTAGAGGCGGTCGAGGATGCGGCGCGTTTCGGCGGCGTCGACGAGGCCGTAGTCGATGCCGCGCGGATTGTCGATCGCATGGTCGATCGCGGCCTTGGTGATCTCGTGGAACACCATCCGCTTCACGGGCACCTTCGGCTTCAGGTGCTCGACCAGGTGCCACGAGATCGCCTCGCCCTCACGGTCCTCGTCGGTGGCGAGGTAGAGCTCGGAGGCGTCCTTGAGCGCCGCCCGGAGCTCCTTGACCACCTGCTTGCCGCGGTCGGTCAGCTCGTAGGTGGGCTTGAAGCCGTTGTCGACGTCGATGTTGAGACCCTTGCTCGGCAGATCGGCGACGTGTCCGACCGAGGCGCGCACGTCGAAGTCGCTGCCCAGGAACTTCGAGATGGTCTTGGCCTTCGCGGGCGATTCCACGACGACGAGGGGCTTCGCCATTGGTGCCTTTGGCTAGGGGATGAGCGACGGGTTGTCAAGCCGCTCCGGCTGGTGCCGGGACGGATCCGGGGGCCGAGTCTGCCGGGCGATCCGCCCGTTTTGCACCTGTCGCCCGAACGGGTCAGCGCCGCCGGTTGCCGGCGCGTCGCTTCATCCGGCGCACGAGCTCGTCGTTGTCCACCAGCTCGATCATCACCGACAGCGGGGTCACCGGGGCGTCGTCGGAGTCCTCACGAATCGGGCGCCAGGACGCGTCGGGCCGAGCCGCGCCGTCGACCGCCGGCGCCCCGCCCGACCGGTTCCCCGTGGGGATCGGGCTGCGGCCGAGGAGGCGTTCGGCGAGGCGCTCCCACAGGTTCGGCTCGTGCAGCAGCGGTCGACCGCGCGCGAGCAGCGTCGTCCTGATGCGCTCCACGGCCGCCGAGCCCTCGATCCGCTCGACCAGCGCGAATGCGGCCTCGACGGCACTGATGCGTCCTTCGCAGGTGATCACGTTGCCGGCGATGACCATTCGTCGATCATCGGCCTCGGAGCCGTATCGGCGCAGCAGGCCGGTGGCGAGCCAGTGCGTCGCCGCGGGCGCGCCGTGCAGCAGACCGGCCGAGGCCAACACCACCGTTCCGGTCGAGCTGGCGGCCACGTAGCGTGCCCGGTCGCCCATCCGATGGAGGAACGCTCGCAGCTCGGGGTCGTCGGCGGCGCGCTCGCAACCGAGACCGCCCGGCACGACGACGACGTCGGCGGTGTCGACCTGGTCGAAGGTGAGATCGACCGCCTGGATGGCGCCCGGGCCGGCGAACGAACCTGCGTGCGAACCGACGACCGCGACCTCGGCGTCGGTCAGGAGGCCGAGCACGCTGCGGAACGCCTCGCATTCGTCGTCGAGCACCCCGTCGTAGACCACGAGCGCGACCTGCACCCGTTCATCATCGCGCCGGTGATCGGCGAGGGTGCGGCGCCGATGTCGTCCTACCATGACGACGTGGGCGCCGAGGTGGGAACCGGCCCGCCGACGGCGGGCGACGACGCCGATCCGGACGCGCCCTGGAAGCCCGGATTCGACTGGTCCGAATCGCTCACCGCACACGATGCGCCGGTGCCGGCGGGGTCCCCCGGCGGCGGGGAGGAGCATCCGGTGCGCCCTCCGGTCGCGAATCCGTGGTCGCGTGCGGGAGCGGACGGCGACAGCGCCGGGTTCGACGTCCGCGTACGCCGTGCCGACCCGCGTGAGCTTGCGGAGACCAGCCCGTGGGCGCGGAACGCTCCGGACACCCCGGTGACACGGTTCGACCGGGAGGCATACCGCCGGACGCAGGGGACGCAGCGACGTGCGGTCCCCTCCGGGGCGCGGCCGGCGATCGATGACCTCGCGAAGCGGGCGCCTCGTTCCGCGGTGCCCGGCGACGTCGCGATGGTCGGCCTCGTCGTGTTGGTGCTGGCGACCGTCGCCGTGGTCTCGTCGGTCGTCATGTTGCGCCGTGCGATCGACGACGACTCGGCCGCAGCATCCTGCCCGGTCGACCGATGCGCAGTACAGCTGCCGAGCGCGGCCGACGAGCTCTGGGCCGTCACGATCGACTCCGGCGCCGTCGAGCGGGTCGCGTTGGCGTCCGAGTGGCTGGCACTCGCGGTCGATGGCTCGATCGAGGTCAGGTCCATCCACACCGGCGCGCTGGCGTGGCGCAGCGCTCCGCTGGGCGACGACCTCGACGTCGACGTCGTCGTGATCGACGACCTGGTCGTTGCGAGCACCCTGTGGCCGGGCGATGGTCCGAGCGAGCTCGTCGCGTTCGATGTGGTGTCCGGCGCCGAACGGTGGCGGTACAGCGCCCAGCCGTCGGGGCAGGTCGGCATGTTCGACGACTGGCTGTTCGAGTTCGTCGACGTGCGCGGCGACCAACGTCTGCAGCTGATCGACGCGGCGACCGGAGACCGGCTCGCCGCGCTGATCTCTCTGGCCTTGCCCGACATCGTGGTTCCGTTCGTGCCCGACGATGACGGCGGGCGCGTGCAACTGATCGACCTCGACACGGGGGATCCGGTCGGACCGCGCATCGACGGCTTCGGACTGTGGGCCCTGACGGCGGTGGGCGGGTCGGTCGTCGGCATCGACCAGGACGCAACGGTCATCCTCTACGACGAAGCGGGGCGTCGCGTCGACGAGCAGCAGTTCACCGGCGAGCAGCGCGGCGGAATCGCCGATCGAGTCGTGCTCGTCGGTGGCGTGCCCGGCACCGACGTCGGCATCGTCGCCGGTGGCACCTCGATGGGTTTCCGGATCCGCGACGGCGCGATCGAAGGTCTGTGGGAGTTCGACGGTCGGGTCAGCGCACCGGAGATGACCGACATCGGACCGGTCAGCCTGGCCGAGACCCTCGACCCGACGACCGGTGAGATCGACGTTCTTCTGGTGAATCCCCTCACCGGCTCGACCATCGTGACCCTCGGGTCCGACGGGCTGACGGAGCAGTTGCCCCCGACGCTCGGCCGCGACGGCTATCTCGTCGCGCCGCGAGACGGCGCGGTGAGCGCGTTCGGCTTCGACGGTGCGCTGCGCTGGTCGGTGGACCTTCCGCGCTTCGCGTCGTACTTCGCCGATCATGGGCGCCTGGTCATGGTCGAGCGCGCCGCCGGCGAATCCGTCATCCGTGCCTACGGCTGACGAGGGGCTCGTCGTCCGCTGGGTACGGTTCGTCCGTGGCTCCCGACCCGGCGCTGGGGTGGAACGACGCGCTCGACGCGGCGTGGCGGCGGATCGGCGCGCCGGGTGAGCCGGGTCGCGTGGCCCGCATCGACCGCGGCTGGAGCACGGTCATGCGAAGCGCCGACGACGGCGACCCGATGCGGGTCCGCAACATCACGGCCGACGTCGCGATCGGCGACTGGGTGGTGCCGAGCGACGACGAGGAGCGGGTCGGCGAGGTGCTGGAGCGCACGTCGGCCTTCGTGCGGCGCGCGTCGTTCGAGGGCGACCGGTTCGAGGCCGACACCCTCGCCGCCAACATCGACGTCGTCTTCCTCGTGCACGCGCTCGGCGCGCCACCCAACCAGCGGCGGCTCGAACGCGAGCGGGTGCTCGCGTTCGACTCCGGTGCCGAGCCGGTCGTCGTGCTCACCAAGGACGATCTCGTCGATGACCCCGAACCGGCGCGCGCGGAGCTCGCACAGGTGGCGCTCGGGGTGCCCGTGCTCGTGGCGAGCGGGCTCGAGCGGCGCGGCCTGGAGGACATCCGCTCGTACGCGTCGGCCAACAGGACACTGGCGTTCCTCGGCGCGTCGGGTGTGGGCAAATCGACGTTGGTGAACGCCCTGCTCGACGACGACGTGATGGACACGGGCGAGGTGCGCGAAGCCGACCACCGGGGTCGTCACACCACGGTCGCCGCCCGGCTGCTCCGCCTGCCGGGTGAGGGCTGGCTGATCGACACGCCCGGCGTCCGGGCGGTCAGCTTGTGGCTGTCCGGTCACGGCATCGAGCGGGCGTTCGCGGATGTGTTCGCCTTGATGGACCACTGCCGGTTCCGGGACTGCAAGCACGACCGGGAGCCGGGGTGCGCGGTGCAGGCGGCGATCGCCGACGGCGAGCTCGACCCCGACCGCCTGGCGAGCCTCGAGCGCCTCGTCGCGGAGGAAGCCGCGCTCGAGGCCGAGCAGGAGCGCTGGCTCAAGCGCGCCGACCGCCGCGGCGCCCGCCGCCGCCCCTGAGGCCACCCGCCCCACCGTTCATGTCGCGCTGAGCACGCCATGTGGTGGTCCAGCGCGACATGGACGAGCGCGGATGGGGCGCGGCCGACGGAGCGCGTCGATGAGAGGGGTCAGTCGCGCCGTCGCTAAGTTCCAAACCAGCGAGCCAGCAGAAGCGAGAGGGAGTGACATGACCGCACTCGAGTCGACGGTCGACATGTTCGACCTGCGGATGTCCGACAAGGCCAAGCCCCTGTACGAGGCGGTGAAGCAGTTCGTCGCCGAGGTCGTGGAGCCCAACACCGAGGAGTTCTTCCGGCTCGGCGAGGGCCGGGCCGAACGGTGGGGCTACGGCGACGGTCAGCTCGAACTGCTCGAGAAGATGAAGAACCAGGCCAAAGAGCGCGGCCTGTGGAACTTCTTCCTGCCCAACGCCGAGACCGGCGAAGGGTTGTCGAACCTCGACTACGCCTACATCGCGATGGAGCTCGGGAAGAACCCGATCGCGTCCGAGTGCCTCAACTGCTCGGCGCCCGACACCGGCAACATGGAGGTGCTCGAGCGGGTCGGGACAGCCGAGCAGAAGAAGCAGTGGCTCGAACCGCTGCTCAACGGCGAGATCCGGTCGGCGTACGTCATGACCGAGCCCGACGTCGCGTCGTCCGACGCCAAGCAGATCTCGTGTCGCGCCGTGAAGGACGGCGACGAGTGGGTCATCAACGGCGAGAAGTACTACGCCTCGGGCGCCGGCGA
>JBFHJC010000165.1:0-6956 GCA_041596155.1 Ilumatobacter sp.
AGGAGCGTGGGCACGACCGCTGGCGACGATCGCCCTCGTCGCGCTCGTGGCGTGGGTCGTGGTCGCGGCGGCGTTCATCGCCCTCGTCGCCGTCGCGCGTCGGCGCAAGGCGCAGCTGCGGCGCCGCCGGGCCCTGCGCCGGCTCGAGGAGCGCGAGCACTCGGCCGCGAGATGACCGCGCTCAGCGCAGACGCATGTTCGGCTCGCCGAGCGAGTTGACGCCGCCGCGGCTCGTGCATCGGCCGCCGCGAACGGCCCCGCCGTGGTAGGCCTGCCGGAGACAGTTCCGCATCGCCAGCTGCCCCCAGTAGCTCGCATGGATGCCTTCCTGCAGCTGGTACGGGCCGAAGATCGTCGTGACCGTGCGGATCTGGCTGACCCATTCGGTCAGATCGGCGGCGCCAGGTCGAGTCCAGTCGGACAACCCGACCTCTTCGAGCAGCCCGACACCCTGCTCGCAGAGCCGATGTCCGTTCAGCGAGGCGCTCATGTCGAGCACGACGTAGTTCGTCACACCGCTGCGGACGACGCCGTCGGTGAGCGCCTGGTTCATCTTCACGACCGCCACGTCGTTGGCCCAGTCGGCGTCGCGGTTCCACATCCCGCAACCCCCGGTGTCCTGGCGCGTCCAACCGGACTCCGCGTAGCGGAACCCCGCGCCGCGCGGAATCGGCGACCAGTACGTCTGGACGATCAGCGTGTAGTCGGCCGCGGTGTACCCAGCGTTCACCATCGCGGCCGCGACGTTCGAGATCGCGCCGGCGACCTCGTTGGTGCGAGCGTCGACGGCGGCGGCGGTGAACCGGCTGCTGATCGACGAGTCGTCGTGGCAGTAGTTCTTCCACCACGACGGCGACGTCAACCAGTTGGTCACACACTGCTGGACGATGTCGGCGAACCCGAAGTTGTTGGCGCCGATCAGCACGGTCACCGCCCGCACCGGATTGGCGGCCGCGAACTGCTGGAGCTGGACGACCTGGCTGGCGCCCTCGGGACCCTGGTACCAGTCGAGGCCGGGCTTGAAGTCCCCGCCGGTCTGGGTGTACGTGCGCGCTCCCGAGCACGCCAGGTTGAGCGAGCTCACGCCGCCGCCGATGTGCGCCTCGGCCGCCTTGGAACGGTGACAGCCGGGGATCGTCTCAGCGGTGTTCGTGGCGTCGTCGAAGTACGCGTCGGCACCGGTGTCGTGACGCCACGACGCCTGATTGGTGTTGCCGGCCCAGCGGCCGGCCTCACCCGAGATCGCCGAGTCGCCGACGGTGACGATCCAGGACGCGACCGGCGGCTCGCCGCCGCCGCCTCCTCCGCCGCCTCCGCCTCCGCCGCCGCCCTTGCCCTTGCCCGGGCCGGCGCCGACCGGACCGGCGACGCTGAACGTGAACGCCAACGCGATCGCCGCACCGAGCACGACGACGCGGCGGGCGCTGCCTGCAGACTCCATGGAGACACCCCCAGTGCTCGTGGTCGTCCCCGAGTGTGACCGATGACGACACCTCCGACAAGGGTTTTCGCGCATGAACCGACCCTCCGACAACAGGGTCGACGTCGTCCCGGCGCCTTGGACGCCCGAGCGGACCGGCGTGGCGCGGATACTGGTGGGGCGCGGCCTACGACGTCGCCGCTCGACCGTCGGCCGATCACGCTAGCGGCGATGCCGTGTGCGACCCTGACGTGATGCCGACCCCTCCCCGACCGACGCAGGTCGACTTCCACTTCGACCTGATGTGCCCTTACGCGTACCAGACCTCGAAGTGGATTCGCGACGTGCGCGCCCAGACCGGGCTGCGCATCGACTGGCGGTTCTTCAGCCTCGAGGAGATCAACCTCCGGCCCGGCAAGAAGCACCCCTGGGAGCGGGAGTGGTCGTACGGCTGGTCGATGATGCGCATCGGTGCCCTCCTCCGACGACACAGCATGGACGACCTCGACGCGTGGTACGAGCGGGCCGGCCGGGCGCTTCACGAGGAGGGTCTGCGACCGCACGAGCCCGACGTCGCCCGCCACCTGCTCGACGAGCTCGGGCTCGACGCGGGCGTGGTCGACGATGCGATCGCCGACCTCACGACCCATGACGAGATCCACGCCGAGCACGCTCGCGTCGTCGACGCCGGCGGCTACGGCGTGCCGACGCTGTTCTTCGGTGAGCACTGCCTGTTCGGGCCCGTGCTGATCGACCCGCCCACCGGCGACGCGGCGCTGCGCTTGTGGGATGCTGTCGTCGCGTGGCTCGAGTTCCCGATGCTGTTCGAGCTACAGCAGCCCAAGACGGACGACCATCACGGGGCGATCGCCGAGACCTTCCGTCCCTACCTGGAGGCCCGCGACTGGGTCAGCATCAACCGCGGCAGGGTGGTCGAGTTCCCGAACGACCCGGCGCGGGAGCGCTTGCTCGACGGCTAGCGTCGTGACGGTGAGCGAGCCCACCGCGACCCCGACCGACGACGCAGACGACGCCGGCACGGCCGCCGAGCAGCCGGCGCGGCCCGCCGCCGACCTCGCGGCCATCGGCCGCGATCTCGACGGGGTGGAGCGGGCGCTCGAGCGCCTCGACGACGGCTCGTACTGGGCCGACGAGTTCACCGGCGCCCCGATCCCCGACGACGTGCTCGCCGACGACCCGGTCGCCCGCCGGGCGCCGTGAGGCCGGAGCCGATCGATCCGTGAAGCGCGCCCAGGTGGCATCCCTGGCCGGGCTCGCCGCGTTCGCGGCCGGGCTCGGCGCCGCTGCGGCGGCCAAGGCGCGCCAGGCGACCGCGTCGCCGTTGACCAGCCGCCTCGCCCGTTCGTCGCGGGTGTGGAGGCTGTCGGCTCGCAACTCCGTCCGCTTCGCCGTCACCAAGGTACGCGGCGCAGCGTCGCCGGCCGAGCGACGTGCCGAGCTCGATGCCCAGTTCGCAATCCGCACCGCCGAGGACGTCGCCAAGGAGTTGGGCGAGATGAAGGGCGTCCTCATGAAGGCCGGCCAGCTGGTCAGCTTCATCTTCGAAGCCCTGCCCGACGAGGCCCAGGCGGCGCTGGCCACGCTGCAGGCCGACGCTGCGCCGATGGCGCCATCGCTCGCCGCCGAGGTCGTCGCCGGCGAGCTCGGGAAGCCCCCGGAGCGCATGTTCCTCGACTGGACCGATCTCCCGGTCGCCGCCGCCAGCATCGGCCAGGTGCACCGTGCGGTCACCCACGACGGACGCGATGTCGCCGTCAAGGTCCAGTACCCGGGTGTACACGAGGCGATCGAGTCCGACCTCGACGCCGCCGAGGTGATGTACGCGATGTTCTCGGCGATGATGTTGAAGGGGCTCGACGCGAAGGGCTTGGTCGACGAGCTGCGGGCCCGGATGCGCGAGGAGCTCGACTACCGCCTCGAGGCCCGCAACTGCCAGGAGTTCTCGGAGCTGTTCCGCGGCCATCCGTGGGTGCGCATCCCGGAGCTGGTGCCCGAGCTGTCGACCGAGCGCCTGCTGACGACCGAGTGGGTCGACGGGATGTCGTTCGACGAGTTCCGCGCCACCGCCAGCTACGACACGAAGCAGCGCGCCGCCGAGGTCATCTGGCGGTTCGCCCAGCACGCCGTCAACCGGTACGGCGCGTTCAACGGCGACCCGCATCCGGGCAACTACAAGTTCCATCACGACGGCAGCGTGACCTTCCTCGACTTCGGCCTCGTGAAGCGCTGGTCGCCCGGCGAGTGGGAATCGCTGCGGCCGAGCCTCGACGCGATCGTCGTGCACCGCGACCCAGATCGCCTGCTCGACGCGATGGAGACGAGCGGGTTCCTCCGCACCGGACACGGGCTGGACGCCGCGCTCGTCTTCGACTACGTGAGCAGCCCGTACCGGCCGTACCTCACCGACGACTTCACGTTCACCCGGCAGTGGATGATCGACACCCTCAACAAGATCTTCGACGTGCAAGGGCCCCACGCTGACGTGATCGAGTCACTCAACATGCCGCCGAGCTTCGTCATCCTCGACCGGGTGGTGTGGGGCGTCAACGCCATCCTCGGCAAGCTGGAAGCGACAGGCCCGTTCCGGGCGATGCTGCTCGAATACGTCGCCGACGGTGAACCGGTCACCGACCTCGGTGCGGCCGAGGCGGCGTGGCGAGCCGAGGCGACGTCGTGACCGGCGACGTCGCCTCCGATGCCACCGGCGGGGGCTCCTGGCTCGGCATCGTCGAGCTCGGTGAGCGGTGCGCCCGCCTCCGGGCGCTCAGCCTCGACCTGTTCGAGCAACTCGGCGCCGGCATCACGACCGCGGAGCCGGCTCGCCAACGTCTGCTGGCCGAGGCGGCCCACCGCCACGCGTGGCATGCCGAGCTGTGGGAGGCACGGTGTCCGGTCATCCCGTCGGTCGACCTCGAGCAGATGACGGCCGACCATCGAACGAACGCGGACCTGCTCGCCGACTACGGCGCGGTGCTCGACGACCTCAACGCCGAGCTCGACGAGCTCGAGCGGCGGATCGACCCGCGCATCGACCCGTCGACGCGCCGCACGATCATGCTGGTGCGCGCCGACCTGGTCGACCTCCGCCGCCGCCTCTGACCCCGCCCAACGCCTCCCCGTTCACGTCGCCCACCGCCACCCCACGGCGTGCTCAGCGCGACACGAACGAGCAGGACCGGCGGGATCGACGCGACGCCGTCAACGGAAGCTCGCGAAGCTGCGCGCAGCCGGGCGTTGCCAGCCGAGACCGTCGACCTTTCCGGCCGGCGGCCAGTGCCCATCGCGGCTGTAGGCCCACCACTCGAAGGGGTTGAGGTAGTACGAGCACGACTCGACCACCTTCCCGAACGGCGCGTCGCGCCGTCCGGCCAGCCAGGCGATCGCCCCGGCGGCGGCGCCGCCGATGCTCCAGCCGACGTACAGCACGGGGTAGGCCGGCCCGAACGCCCGGGCCTGCCAGACGTGGACGTCCTCGTGGTCGGTCACCAACCGCACGCGGCGCTCGCTGGCCACATCGCCCGCCCCCGACACCACGTTGCCGATCGTGGTGGCGAACCGACGGCGGGGCTGGAAGCCGCGGCGATACACGTGACGGTTGTGGCGGACGCTGAGCTCGCCGACGAAGCCCGGTGCCCCGCGGACGGCGCCGACCGTGTGAGCAACGAGCGCGCCGGCGGTGTTGGCGACGCTCCACGTCGAATCGAGCACGAACGCGGCGACCCCCTTGGCCGACCGCCAGGAGTAGATCCCTCGTGCGCCCGAGATCGCGCCGTTCGCCCCGCCCACCACCGCCGCGGGGACCGCGAGTCCGGCGAGGGCACCGGTCGCGGCGCCGAGTGCGGCGCCGCCGAGTGCGGCGAGGACCGCCTCGCCGATCGAGCCCCCGCCGGTCCGATCGTTGGTCACCGCTCGCGCAGCTTCGCGAGCAGCCGGAGCAGCTCGAGATAGAGCCAGATGATCGTGACGAGCAGTCCGAAGGCAGCGAACCACTCGTAGTTCTTGTCGAGGCCTTGGCGGACGCCCCGCTCGATGAAGTCGAAGTCGAGCGCCAGGTTGAACGCCGCCAGGCCGGCAACGAAGACGCTGAACGCGATGCCGAGCAGGCTCGGACTCCGCAGGAAGCTGATCGACTCGGGCCCTGCGAACAGCCGGATCAGGAAGCTGATCCCGTAGAACACCATCACGCCGATCGTGGCCGTGACGACGATGCGGCGGAAGCGGTCGGTCACCCTGATGATGCGGGTGCGGTACAGCACGAGCATCACGGCGAAGACCGCCAGCGTGGCACCCGCCGCCTGGACGACGATGCCGTCGTAGAAGGTCTCGTACGCCCTCGAGATCGCGCCGATGAAGTACCCCTCCGCGATGGCGTAGATCGGCGCGACGAACCGCGCCAGACTCGGCTTGAACATGAGCAGGAACGTCAGCCCGATCCCGACGAACAGGCCGACCCAGGCGAGCATCGGGATCCCCGACACGAACGTCTCGCCGTCGACTTCGACCGTCTCGGTCCGGAACCAACCGAACGTCGCCGCGACGAGCAGCAGGGCGAGCAGGCTGGCGGTCGCCGAGACGACGCCGTTGACCGTCATCGCCTGCCGCCAACCGCTGATCGGACCGTCGGAGACGGGCCCGACCGGGCGATCGGTCACGGGTGGGAAGCGGTCGGATCCGGCTCGTGGCGGTGCCCACTGACCCGCAGGTGCGGCTCGCCGGAGGGTTCGATCGTTGAGAACGGGGTTCGACATCGTGCCTCGACGGTGCTCGTTCGGCCCGCGGGATCGCGGGCGCATCGGATTCCCCAGGATACCGACCGTTCGAGTATCGGAACGCTCGGCGCCCACACGTCCCGCGCCTTGGTCCGGACATCTGAGGCGCCTGATCGCTGAGAGCGATGCCGTGTCCCCTACCATGCCTTGCGCAGCTAGGGGGAGGCGAATCCGCGCGCGCCGGTTGGGGGGCTTGACCTCGTCGGTATGGTTACCACATCCCCCCGGGCGATCGGTGGACCTCGCAACGGGTCACCCGCCGCCATCGCACCAGATGGCGTCGACGACCAGCCGTCCACCCCTCCGGGGCCGCCAGGATCGCCCCCGCGGCGTGACCAGACCCCGGACTCGGAGGGAGCCAACGTGGCCAAAGATCGCGTCGATCGAGACGACGAGGACCTCGTCCGCCTGTATCTGACCGACATCGGCCAGTACACGCTGCTGACGAAGGACGACGAAGTCCGTCTCGCGAAAGCGATCGAAGCCGGCAAGGAGGCGATCGAGACACTCGACGCCGGCGGCAAACAGCTCACGGCCGCGAAGAAGCGCGAGCTCCGACGCGTCGCGCGCAAGGGCGAGGAGGCCGAGCGCCAGTTCGTCCAGTCCAACCTGCGGCTCGTCGTGTCGATCGCGAAGAAGTACCAGGCGTCCGGACTGCCGCTGCTCGACCTCATCCAGGAGGGCAACCTCGGCCTGATGCACGCCGTCGAGAAGTTCGACTGGCGCAAGGGCTTCAAGTTCTCCAC
>JBFHJC010000166.1:0-6952 GCA_041596155.1 Ilumatobacter sp.
CTTCGTGGTGCCCGTCGCAGCGGCGGCCGCCGCCGGCGCGCCCGTCGAGTTCGAAGCCGCGTGGCTGACGCTCACCGTTCACAGCTCGCTTGAAGCCGTCGGTCTGACGGCGGCCGTCAGTGCCGCGCTCGCCGAGGCGGGCATCCCGTGCAACGTCCTCGCCGGATACCACCACGACCACCTGCTGGTCCCCGCCGCTCGCGCGGACGAGGCCGCGGCCGCGCTGCGCTCGCTCAGTTCGCGCTGAGGTCGTCGGGGGCGTCGGCGAGCCAGGCGAGGCGGCCGCCCTGGCGGCGCAGGATCGCCCGCCAGAGCCCGTCGGGCTGCTCGGCGAAGACGTCCCCCGGCTCGGCATCGAGCACCAGCCATGCGCCGGCCTCGATCTCGACCTCGAGCTGGCCGGGTCCCCAGCCGGCGTAGCCGCGAAAGACCCGCACCGCACTCACCTGGCCGGCGACGAACGCCGGGTCGGCGGTGAGGTCGGCCGAGGCGACCTGGCCCGACACCGGGGCGAGCTCGTCGGTCGCTTCCTGCACGGGTGCGTTCGCCAGGGCGAGGGCGATCAGCGCGTCGGGCTCGACGGGTCCACCGCGGAACACCGAGCCCGGCTTGGCCTGCAGCTCGTTCCAGCGGTCGAGCGGTTCGGCCAAGGGCTCGCCGGTAGGGCGGTTGAGCACGACGCCGAGGGCGCCCTCGTCGTGGTGTTCCAGCACGTACACGACCGTGCGGTCGAAGTTCGGGTCCTCGAGTGGCGGGGTCGCTACCAGGAGCCGTCCCTTGGTCGGAGAGGTGCCCGCGATCACGCGCCCCAGTCTGCCGCGTCCGACCCGCCGCCGCTCGAACATGCGCCGACCCTCCCGGATTGCATGGTCATACATCGGGCGGTATGATCATACGAATGGTCTCCGTCGGCATCGTCGGAGCGTCCGGGTTCACGGGCGCTGAGCTGCTCCGCCTCGCGGACCGCCACCCCGACTTCGCGGTCGCGTACGCCACCGGTGACTCGCAGGTGGGCGTCGCCGTGTCCGCGCTGTACCCGTCGCTCGCCGCCGCCTACCCGGACCTCGCGTTCGAGCCGTTCGACGTCGAGCGGGCGCGCGGCCTCGACCTCGTGTTCCTCGGTCTGCCGCATGAGGCGTCGCTGGCCCTGGCTCCCGATCTGGTGGGACGGGTGGGGTGCGTCGTCGACCTCTCCGCGGCGTACCGGCTCAAGGACGCGAGCCAGTACCCGATCTACTATGGCTTCGACCACGACCAGCCCGGCCTGCTGGCGGACGCGGTGTACGGCTTGCCCGAGCTCCACCGTGAGCAGCTCAAGGGGGCACAGCTCGTCGCGACGCCCGGCTGCTACGTCACGACCGCGACCCTCGCGCTGCGGCCGCTGGTCGAGGCCGGCCTGATCGAGACCCGCGGCGTGATCGTCGACGCCGCCTCCGGTGTGACCGGCGCCGGACGCAAGAGCGACCTCGCGTTCGGTTTCACGACCGTCGACGAGAACTTCACCGCGTACGGCCTCCTCGACCACCGCCACACGCCGGAGATGGAGCAGGAGATCGGCGCCGAAGTGCTGTTCACACCGCACCTGGCACCGATGAACCGGGGCATCCTCGCCACGTGCTACGCCCGTCCGGCCGACGGGGCGGACCTGTCGACCGACGGTCTGCTCGCGCTGCTGCGCGAACGTTGGGCCGGCGAGCCGTTCATCGTCGTCACCGAGGGGTCGCCGTCGACGAAGGCGACGCTCGGGTCGAATGCCGTCCACGTGTCGGCGCGCTACGACTCTCGCACCCGGACCGTCGTCGCGCTGGGCGCGCTCGACAACCTCGCCAAGGGCGCGTCGGGCGGTGCAGTCCAGGCCGCCAACGTCGCCCTCGGCCTCGCCGAGACCGCCGGCCTCGACCGCGCGGGCGTGGCACCGTGAGCTCGCACGGCGCCGACCACGACGCGGCGGCGCTCAAGGCGGCGACGCTCGTCGAAGCGCTGCCGTACATCCGCCGGTTCGCCGGCAAGATCGTCGTCGTCAAGTACGGGGGCAACGCGCTCGCCGGCACGTCCGAGCACGATGCGCTGTCCCTTTTCGCCGAGGACATCGTGCTGATGCGGCTCGTCGGGATGAAGCCGGTCGTCGTGCACGGTGGCGGTCCCCAGATCAGCGAGCTGATGGCGCGCCTCGGCAAGCAGGCCGAGTTCGTCGGCGGGCTGCGCGTCACCGACGCCGAGACCGTCGACATCGCCCGGATGGTCCTCAAGGGGCAGGTCAACCCCCAACTCGTCGCAGCGATCAACGTGCACGGCAACTTCGCGGTCGGCGTCAGCGGCGTCGACGGCGGGCTGATCCGGGCGAAGGCGCGAGACGCAAAGCTCGGCTTCGTCGGCGACGTGACGGCGATCAACCCCGCGGTGATCCACGGGCTGATCGACGACGAGTTCATCCCCGTGATCGCGACGATCGGATCCGATGAGACCGGCCAGGCCTACAACATCAACGCCGACACCGTCGCGGGGGCGATCGCCGAGGCGGTCGCAGCCGAGAAGCTCGTGTACCTCACCGACATCGAGGGCCTGCGACGCGACGTCGACGACCCGGCGAGCCTGATCCGCCAGACCGATGCCGACGAGCTCGACGCCCTCGTCGCCGACGGCACGATCGCCGGCGGCATGATCCCCAAGGTCGCCAGCTGCGTCCACGCCGTGCGCCACGGCGTCCACAACGCCCACATCCTCGACGGCCGGATCGCCCACGTGCTGCTGCTCGAGATCTTCACGGACTCCGGCATCGGCACGATGATCCGCGGCGCCGACGCACCGGAGGCACCATGAGCACCCACACGTTCGACACCGCCGGTCTCGACCACTGCCCGTTCATGCCCGTGTTCGGGGCACCGCCGATCAGCATCGAGCGAGGTGCCGGCACCGAGGTCTGGGACATCGATGGCAACCGCTACCTCGACTTCCTGTCGGGGATCGCGGTCACCTCGCTCGGCCACGCCAACCCGGTCGTCGCGGCGGCGATCAGCCGTCAGGCATCGACGCTGCTGCACGTCAGCAACTTCTTCGCCAACCCGCAGGCGACCGCCGCCGCCGTGAAGCTCAACGAGCTGCTGTTCGACGCCACCGGCGACGCCGGCCAGGTGTTCTTCACCAACTCGGGCGCCGAGTCGAACGAGTGCGCCCTCAAGCTGGCGCGCAAGTGGGGTGGTCGCGGTCGTCACACGGTCGTCAGCGCGCTCGGCAGCTTCCACGGCCGCACGCTCGCCACGCTCGCCGCCACCGGCCAGCCGGCCAAGCACGAACCGTTCGCGCCCATGCCCGACGGGTTCCGGCACGTGGCGTGGGGCGAGCTCGACGCGATGCGGAGCGCCGTCGACGCGTCGGTGGCGGCCGTGATCATCGAGCCGATCCAGGGTGAGGGCGGTGTGCTGCCGGCCCCCGACGGCTACCTCGGTGGCATCCGTCGGATCTGCGACGACGCCGGCGCGCTGATGATCCTCGACGAGATCCAGACCGGCTTCGGTCGCACCGGACGCTGGTTCGGTTTCGAGCACCACGGCGTCCGGCCCGACGTCGTCACCCTGGCCAAGGCGATGGGCAACGGGATGCCGGTCGGCGCCTGCTGGGCGCGCACCGACGTCGCCGCCGTGTTCCGACCCGGCGACCACGGCAGCACCTACAGCGGCACGGCGCTGGCGACCGCTGCGGTCAGCGCCGTCATCGACGAGATGCGGCGTCTGGACGCACCGGCGTTGGCGCAGGCGGCCGGACGCCGTCTCACCGACGCCCTGCTGTTGATCCCGCAGGTCGAGTCGGTGCGCGGGAGCGGTCTGCTGCTCGGGGCACAGCTCGCCGACGGCGTCGACGCGCCGACGGTGTACCGCGAGCTGCTCGCCGCCGGACTGATCTGCAACGCCGTGAACGCCTCGACGCTGCGGTTCGCGCCGCCCCTCACCGTCTCCGATGCCGAGATCGACGAAGCGGTCGGGCTGCTGCGGCTCGTCCTCCTGGAGGCCGGGTCGTGAGCAGCGCCCGTTCGTTCCTCGACATCACCGATCTGTCGCCCGGTGAGCTGCAGCTCGTCTTCGAGTTGGCCGAGCGTCCGCCCGAATCGCTCGGCCGCCCGCTCGACGGGCTCGGGGTCGCACTGATCTTCGAGAAGCCGTCCAACCGCACCCGACACTCGATGGAGATGGCCGTCGTGCAGCTCGGGGGCCACCCGATCTACACGCGTGGCGAGGAGGTCGGCTTCGACGCGCGCGAGCCGGTCGAGGACATCGCGGCGGTGTTGTCGGGCTATCACGGGATGATCGGTGCTCGCGTCTTCGCACACTCGGTCGTCGAGCGCTTGGCGGCGACGGCGAGCGTGCCCGTCGTCAACATGCTCAGCGACCACTCACACCCGCTCCAGGGCCTGGCCGACGCGCTGACCATGCAGCAGGCCTTCGGCGAGATGGCAGGTAAGACGGTCGCCTATGTCGGCGACTACAACAACGTCGCCCGCTCGTTGGCCGAGGTGTCGGCACTGCTCGGCGCCCACGTTCGACTCGGCTGTCCGCCGGGATTCGCGGCTGACGACCGGGAGGTCGAGCGGATCCGCTCGCTCGGCGCCGCATCGGTCGAACAGACCAGCCGACCGAACGACGCGGTCGCGGGCGCCCACGCGGTCCACACCGACACGTGGGTGTCGATGGGACAGGAGGACGACACGGAGGCCCGCCGTCAGGCGTTCGAAGGTTTCACCGTCGACGCCCGGATGATGGCGGCCGCCGACCCGGCCGCCCGCTTCCTGCACTGCCTGCCCGCCTACCGCGGCCTCGAAGTGTCCGCCGAGGTGATCGACGGGCCGCAGAGTGCCGTCGTGCAACAGGCCCACAACCGGCTCCACAGCGCCCGCGGGCTGCTCGCGTTCCTGGCGGGCGTGCGATGAGCAAGGTCCAGCGCCAGCAGGCGATCGCCAGGCTGATCGGCCAGCACGAGGTCACCAACCAGGGCCAGCTCGTCGACCTGCTCGCCGACGAGGGCATCACCGCCGCCCAGGCGACCGTGTCGCGCGACCTCGACGACCTCGGCGCAATCAAGGTCCGCGTTCCCGGCGGCGCCACCGTGTACGCCGTCCCCGAGTTCGCGCCCGAGCGGGTTGCGCCGCTCGACCAGCTGCGGCGGGTGATGGGGGAGTGGGTCGCCGAGGTCACCCACTCGGGCAACCTCGTCGTCGTCCGAACCCCGCCCGGGTGTGCCCACGTCGTCGCCTCGGCGCTCGACCGCAGCAGCGTCGAGGGCCTGCTCGGCACGGTGGCCGGTGACGACACGATGATGTGCGTGGCGACCGAGCCGGTCGGTGGCGAACAGCTCGCCGCGACGCTCCGCGACCTCGCCGGCATCGAGAACCACGCATGAGCACCGACCGGACCGACGACGATCAGCGCGCCGACGGTGGTGCGACGCTCTGGCACGGCCGGTTCGAGGGCGGCCCCGACGCCGCTCTGATGGCCTACACCATGAGCCTGCCGTTCGACCGACGGCTCTGGCGGGACGACATCACCGGCTCGCGGACGCACGTGCGCGGCCTGGCGCGAGTCGGGATGTTGACCGATTCTGAGCGCGACGCTGTGCTGGCCGCACTCGACCAGGTCGAACGCGAGATGGCCGATGGCGACTTCGCCTTCGTGCCGTCCGACGAGGACATCCACACCGCGGTCGAACGGCGCGTGACCGAGCTGTCGGGAGCCGCCGGCGCCAAGCTGCACACCGGCCGGAGCCGCAACGACCAGGTGGCGACCGATCTGCGGCTGTGGTGCAAGCGCGAGCTCGTCGCGGTAGCCCGGGCGCTGCACGGCTTCCAGGAGGTGCTCCTCGAGCGCGCTGTCGCCGCCGGCCACACGTACCTGCCCGGGTACACCCACCTGCAGCGGGCGCAGCCGGTGCTCCTCGCACACCACCTGCTCGCCCACGGGTGGGCATTCGGCCGCGACGTCGACCGGCTGCTCGCCACCGTCGATCGGCTCGACGTCTCGCCCCTCGGCGCAGGCGCGCTCGCGGGCACGTCGTTGCCGATCGATCCCGCCGGGAATGCCGCCGACCTCGGCTTCGCCCGCCCGTTCGAGAACTCGCTCGACGCCGTCAGCGACCGCGACTTCGTCGCCGAGGCGCTGTTCGACCTGGCGTTGATCGGCGTCCACCTGTCGCGCATCGGCGAGGAGTGGGTGCTGTGGACGTCGGGCGAGTTCGCGTTCGCCACCCTCGACGACGGGTACGCCACCGGGTCGTCGATGCTGCCGCAGAAGAAGAACCCCGACATCGCCGAGCTGGCGCGCGGCAAGACCGGGCGGCTGATCGGCAACCTCACCGCCCTGCTGGTCACGTTGAAGGGCCTGCCGCTGGCCTACAACCGCGACCTGCAGGAGGACAAGGCTCCGCTGTTCGACTCGGTCGAGCAGGTCGTGCTGGCGGCGGTGGCGATCGGCGGCATGATCGCGACGGCGCGGTTCGACCCGGCGGCGATGCAGGAGGCCGCCGACGAGGAGACGACCGCCGCCACCGAACTCGCCGAATGGCTGGTGCGCGGCGGCATGCCGTTCCGCGAGGCCCATGCCGTCGTCGGCGCCCTCGTGCGGGCCCACGTCGCTGGAGACGGTCCGCTGCGCGACCTGGTCGCCGCCCACCCGCAGCTCGGCGTCGAGGCGGCGGAGCTGGTCGGGCCCGGCGTCGGGGTCACGATGCGGACCTCGCACGGCGCGGCGGGGCCGGGCCCGCTCGCCGCTCAGCTCGAGTCGTATCGGGCGATGCTCGACCGCGAACGCCGGGCGATCGGCCGCTGACGGCCGATGTTGCGCCGGTTCTTCGAGCGTGACGCCGACGAGGTGGCCCCGCTGCTGCTGAACAAGCTGGTGGTGTCGACGGTCGGCGGGGGGCTGGCGGTCGGACGCATCTCCGAGGTCGAGGCGTATCGCGAGGACGA
>JBFHJC010000167.1:0-6948 GCA_041596155.1 Ilumatobacter sp.
CGATTCGCGACGACCCGGAGGTGCTGCTGCGGCGGGAGTTCGAGCTGCCCGCCGCAGCGACCTTCGATCTGGGCGCCGTCGTGCGGGTGGCGAAGGACGCGCCCGACGCAGTGCTCGACGAGATCCTGGGCCTCGCCCCGGCGCCGCGGGCGGTCGCCTCCGAACGGACGCCCGGGAGCGCCCGGCTGCGCGCCTCCGCGGTGCTCGACGACGACCCGACCACGAAGTGGATGCCGCCGCCGGGCGACCAGCCGGGCCAGTGGATCGACATCGAGCTCGGCGCCGCCGTCACGTTCGACCACGTGGAGCTCGACATCGTCGCCGACGGCCGTCACTCGGTCCCGACGTTGCTCACGATCGCCACCGACGCCGGCGAGCAGCAGGTCGCCGTGCCGCCGATCACCGACGGCGTGGCCGAGGACTCGGTCGAGCGCGTCCGCCTTCCCATCGAACCGGTCACGACCACTCGGGTTCGCCTCACGGTCGCCGAGATCCGCGAGGTCGAGACGATCGACTGGTTCTCGGCGGGTGACGTCGTCCAGCCGATCGCCATCGCGGAGATCGTCATCCCGGGCGTCCCGGCCAACCCGCCCGACCCGGCCGGGCTGCTCGGGTGCCGCTCCGACCTCCTGACGATCGACGGTGAGCCGGTCGCCGTCCGCCTCACGGAGCACGTCGACGAGCTCGCCGGACCGCGCTTCGCCGCCGAGCTGTGCGACGGGCCGCTCGACCTCGACGCCGGCACCCATCTCGTGGTGTCGGTCGCCGGCCGGCACCACGGGCTGGACGTCGACCGGGTCGTGTTGCGGTCGGCGCACCGCCCCGAATCACCGTCGCCGTCGCCGGGGTTCGACCTCGCCGATCGGTCGCGCGACGGGGCGCGGATCGAGGTGAGAGCAGCCGACGATCCGTTCTGGGTCGTGCTCGGCGAGTCGTTCAACGAGGGGTGGACCGCCGAGGCGAACGGGCGATCGCTCGGCGCGCCGATGCTGGTCGACGGCTTCGCCAACGGCTGGCTGGTCGAACCCGACGGCGAGCCGACCACGATCGTGCTGCGCTGGACGCCGAACCGCACCGTGCGCGTCGGCTTCGCCGTCAGCATCGTCGGCACCCTGGTGATCGCGTCGCTCGCCGTCCGACGTCGCGGCCGCGACGAGGGCGACAGCGATGACGATGACGACGACGCTCGTCTCGACGGCGAGCGACGCTCGGGTGAGGCGCGCGACGACGAGACCCTTCTCGCAGCCCCCGAGCCGTTCGGCGATCGGCGGACTGCGCTCGCGATGGCCGCCGTCGCCGCGGTGGCGACGGCATCCGTCACCCGCCCGATCGTCGGACTGGCGGTGTTCGTCGTCACCTTCGTCGCCGCGACCGATCGTTCCCGTCGGCACCTTCCTGCGCTGCTCGGCGGTGTGTCCGTGGCGCTCATGGGGGCGTACGTGGTGCTCCAGCAGGTCCGCCACTCACCGCCCCACGACGGCGCCTGGCCGTCGCTGTGGGGACGCGCCCACCTGCTCGGCTGGCTGGTGCTCGGGGCGGTGATCGCCGAGCTGGTGCTCGAGGTCGTCGACCGCCGACGGGCCGGACCAGCCGAGCCGGGCTGATCGGCGGGTCGGATCAGGTGCCGGAGCGGGCGCCGGCCGACCGCGGGATCACCGGGGCGTCGCGTCCGGTCGACGAACCCTTCTCCTCGTGGTACTCGTCGTCGACGTTGACGGCCCACAGGTCGTGATCGGCACCGGCCAGGTTCTCGACGGCGAGCATGGCCGTGAGCATCGAGTGGTCCTGGTTGTTGTAGCGGTGCATGCCGTTGCGGCCGACGGGCAGAACCGTCGGCACGGTGGCGGCGAGCCAGGTGCGCACGCACTCGACGCTCTCGGCGAACACGTCGTCGTAGATCGGGTAGGCCTTCGGCATCCGCACGACCCAGCCGCCTTCGCACTCGGAGGTGTCGGCGAGGCCGAGGTGCTGGAGCTCGCGCTTGGCGAGCTCGATGAGCTCGTCGTCGGGGGCGGTCCAGAGCTCGTCGCCCTCGTTCACGAAGAACTCGAGACCGAGGCACGTTCGGCCCGGCTTCACCATCTCGGGTGACCACGAACCGAAGTTCTGGATGCGGCCGACGTTCACGGCGGGGTCGTGGATGTAGATCCAGTTGTCCGGGAACGCTCGGTCGGCCGGCAGCGCCAGCGCAACCGTGAGGAAGTCGCGATGGTGGAGCTCCTTGGCGGCCCGCTCGACCTCGATCGGCGGTGCGGGCTGCATCGCCAGCACCAGCTCGCCGAGCGGCATCGACGAGATGACACCGCCGCTCGCCGGGAACGCCACACGCTCGCCGTCGATCGTCGCGACGACCTCGACCGGCGTGCCGTTCGCATGGACGATCGAGTCGACCTTGGCGCCGAAGCGCAGGTCGGCGCCGCGCCCGGTGACGACCTCGGCCGCGCGCTCCCACATCATCCCCGGTCCGAGGCGCGGGTACTGGAACTCGTCGATGAGGCTGGTGACCGTCGTCTTCTTGCCGCGCCGGGGGAACAGTGCGTCGAGGACGGCGCGTCCGAGCGAGAGGTTCTTGATGCGCTGGGCGGCCCAGTCGGCGGGCATCTCGGACGGGTGGATGCCCCAGACCTTGTGGGTGTAGCTCTCGAAGAAGATCGAGTACAGGCGACGCCCGAACCGCGCCGAGACCCACCCCTCGAACGTCGATTGGTCGCGCGGCGGGTGGATGCGCGCCCACACGTACGAGCCGACGGAGCGCAGCGCCTCGACGATGCCGAGGTTGCGAAGCGCGTTCGCCGCCTTGAGCGGGTAGTCGAAGTACTTGCCGTCGTAGTAGATCCGGCTCAATCGGGGTCGCATCAGGAAGTCGTCGTCGGGCAGGATCTCGTGCCAGCGCTCCTCGACCTCGGGCACCTTGGTGAAGAAGCGATGGCCGCCGATGTCGAATCGCCATCCGTCGCGCTCGACCGTGCGGCTGATGCCGCCGACGACCGTATCGGCCTCGAGGATGGTCACCGTGCGGCCGGCTGCGGTCAGGTCGAGCGCTGCGGTGAGCCCCGCGGGGCCGGCGCCGATCACGACGACAGGGCCGGCGTCGGGCGCGGCGATGTCGGACACGGTGGGATCGGTGGCGGTCATCAACTCGAGCTTCGGCGTGGTGACGGAGTGCCGCCGGGCGGCGGGCGGGGGCGGGAGCGGTCGGTGTCGCACCCAGCCGGGCACGCTACCGTTCCGCAGCCATGAACGCGTACTTCCCGACGGGTCGCCGGGAGCTGCCGTTCGTGGTCACCGCCGCCGTGTCGGTGCTCGCCGGGCTGGCGGTGCGACTCGTGCTCACCGAAACGCCGTTCTGGCTGGACGAGGCCCAGACGGCCGCCGTCATCGACGGGCCGTTCGGCCAGATCGACGATCGACTTCGTCAGGATGGCCATCCGCCGCTCTACTACTGGCTGCTGAACGGCTGGGTGCGCGTCGCGGGCTACGGCGACGCGGCGATCAGGTCGCTGTCGGTCGTGTTCGGCATCGTCGCCGTCGCGCTGATCGGAGCGGTCGCGCATCGCATCGGCGGACGCCGGATGACGCTGGCGGCGCTGGCGCTCGCCGCCACGTCGCCGTTCCTCGTGCGGTACTCGACCGAGGCCCGGATGTACTCGCTGGTGACGGCGTTGGCCGCCGCCTGGTGGCTCGCCGGCGACGTTGCGCTCCGGCGGCCGCGTCCGCCAGTGCTCGTGGCAGTGGCCGCCTCGACGGCGGCGCTCGTGCTCACCCACTACTGGTCGATCTTCCTCGTCGCCGGCGGGGCGCTCGTCTTGGCGTGGCGCTGGCGTTCTCGCCCCGCCGAACGCGGTGCGGTGGCTCGCGTCGCGGTGGCGGGGGCGGTCGGGTGCGCGATGTTCGCGGTCTGGCTGCCGTCGTTCCTCGACCAGCTCCGCCACACCGGCACCCCGTGGGCGGTGAACCGAAATGTCGCGTCGGCGATCGTGGCGGGCCTCGTCGACGTCGCCGGCGGACGCCGTGCCGGTCACGCGCTGGCGCTGTTCGGCGCGCTGGTGGTCCTGCTCGTCGTCGGCCTGCTGGGCGACTCGCGGGGTGGGCGCAGCGTCGAGTTGACGCTCTCGGTGCAGCGGGCGGTGCGACCGCTCGGCGCGCTCGTCGCGCTCACCGTGCTGGCGGGACTCGCCGCGACCGCGCTCACGAGCGGCGCGTTCGCGAGCCGATACCTCGCGGTCGTCGTCGGGTTCGTGATCGTGCTCGCCGCCCGCGGCCTCGACCAGGTCGAGCACGCCGGAGCGCGCGCCGGCCTGCTGGCGGGCTGCTGCGTGCTCGGCATGCTCGGGTCGCTCGACCAGGTGCGCCACGACCGCAGCCAGGGGCGCGCCGCCGCCGCGGCGGTCGAGGTCGGCGACGCTGCCGGCGACCTCGTCGTCGCGTGCCCCGATCAGGTCGGCCCGGCGACCGCCAGGTACGTGGCCGACGGCGTCGAGGTCCTCGCCTACCCGACGCTCGGACCGGCGGGGCGCGTCGACTGGACCGACTACGCCGAGCGGAACGAGTCCGCCGACCCGGCCGCGATCGCGGACGCTCTCGTCGCGCGCGCCGCCGACCGGGATGTCTGGGTCGTGTGGCAGAGCGGCTATCGCACGTTCGGCGACCAGTGCGAGCGCCTGCTCGCCGAGCTCGCGGCACGCCGCGGCCCGCCCGTCGGCGTGGTCGCGGCCGACCCCGACCTCTTCGAGCCGATGCACCTCGTCCGCTTCCCGGCGGCACCGTCGTGAACCTCGCGACCGGCGAGGCCGACACGGCGGCGTCGTCACGTTCGCTCTGGTCGCTCGTCGATCGACGACTCCTGCGGACGGCGCTCATCGCGTGGCTCGGGGTCCGGGCCCTGGTCGCCGCGGTGTGGCTCGTCCTGACGATCGCCGACCGCCGCGAACCGGTCGAGCGCCTGCCGCGCGGCCTGCTGGCCTGGGACGGCGACTGGTACGACCTGATCGCGCGCGTCGGGTACCAACCCGATGGCGAGGAGATTCGCTTCTTCCCGCTCTACCCGTGGCTCGGTCGGGCGGCCGGTCTCGTGGCGGGCGACCGGCCGGGCATCGGCCTCGTCGTCGTAGCGAACCTCGCCGCGCTGGCCGCCGCCGTCCTCCTCGGCGCGTTCGCACTCCGCGTGGGTCGCGACTGGTCGACGGCGCGCGCGGCCGTGTGGGCGATGTCGTTCTGGCCGGCTGCGTTCGTCTTCGTGTTCGCCTACTCGGAGGCGCTGTTCGTCACGCTCACCCTGGTGTGCGCGCTCGCCGCGCGTGACCGTCGGTGGATGATCGCTGCGATGGCGGCGTTCCTCGCCGGCCTGACGCGGCCCACGGCGCTGGCGCTCGCAGTGCTCCTCGTCGCCGCAGCGGCCGACGAGTGGCGGGACGTTCCTGCGACCCGGCGCGCGCTCCGCGCCGGCGCGTGCCTGTCCCCGTTCGCGGGCGTCGGCGCCTTCGCGCTGCTGTCGCGCCGCTGGCACGGCGCGCTCGACGGACCGTTCAGCACCCAGGAGCCGCTGCGTGGCGACCTGGTCGACCCGTTCTCGCGTATCGGGCAGGGCGTGCTCGATGCCGTCGGGCCCGAGCGGTTCGGCGATGGGCTGCATCTGCCGTTCGCGTTGCTCGCCGTCGCTGCGATCGCGCTGGTGTGGCGCGAGGTCGGCCGGGCCGAGGCGTTGTACACGGCGGCCTTCGTCGTGGTCGCCATCAGCGCGGAGAACTGGAACTCGCTCGAGCGCTACACGCTCAACGCCTTCCCGGTGTTCGTCGCGTTCGGCGCACTGGCGAGCCGCCGGCGGCGACTGGTGCAGATCGGCGCGCTGGCGGTCAGCGCTGCTGGGCTGGTGGGGTTGACCACGCTCGCCTGGACCGGGCACTACGTGCCCTGAGCCGGACGAGGTGCCGGAGGAACCGGGCTGCCTCGCGGGGCGAACCGTTGCTCTCGCCGGTCGCCCGGCGCCCGAAGTCGAAGCCGACCTCGGTGGCGCGCAGGTGCGGGTGGGTGACCAGCACCTCGATCAGGATCTTGAACCCGGTCGGTTCGAGACGGTCGACATCGATCGACGAGCCGCGGACGAGGAAGAAACCGCTCAAGGGATCGCGCACGCCGTGCAGCTGTCGGGCGAACATGCCCATCGCCATGCGGCCGAACACGAACGAGACGACGCGCCGGACCGGGCCGAGGCCCTGGTTGATGCTCTCCCAGTTGCGGCGGCTGGCGACCACCAGGTCGTAGTCGCCCTTCGCCAGGTCGAGCCCGGCGGCGACGGCCGTGGACAAGCCGCCGGCGCGTTCGCTCGGCAGCCGGCGGATCACGGTGACCGGCTCGGCGCGGTCGAGCGCTGCGACCTCCGCCACCTCGGCCGTGTCGTCGTCGCTGTCGTCGATCACGATGATCTCGGACACGTGGGGCAGGCGTGCGAACAGCGGCGCCATGTTGTCGCGTTCGTTGCGCGTCGGGAGCACGATCGAGACCGGGAGCGGCGGAGTGGTCATGCGGCGGACGTTTCCAGACGTTTCCGGGGCGGCGGATCCCCGGATCGACGCCGCAGCGTACCGGTCGTACGGGTCCGATCCCATCGTCGAGACACAGCACGCCGACCGGTGACTCGCCGGTGACTCGCCGGCGACCGGCTCGCCGTCAGTCGTCGACCCACCCGATCCGGTCGTTGCCCACCAGGATGGAGGCGCGGATCTGCCCACCAGGCTTCGACCACTGCGCGATATCGGGCGAGTCGTTCCTGGGACCTCCCTCGGTCGTCGCGTGACTCGGCGGCCGGTCGTGAACGGATCACGATCCGCAATGGCCCCAGGTCGAACGCGTGTTCGGAGCCGATCGGTTAGCCTCCGGTCATGGGAGTCACCGTCAACCTCACCGCGGCGGGTTCGGGTACCTCGTCGAACGCGTCCATTCGCGATCACA
>JBFHJC010000168.1:0-6899 GCA_041596155.1 Ilumatobacter sp.
ACGATCCAGTCGGCGTCGGTCGCAAGAAGAATGTGCACACCCAGACGCTACCCGCCCACCCCACCGGCGGCAGAACAGCGCGAACGGGCGAACACAACCGCCGCCACACGCCAAACCCACCCAACCGGCGGCAGAACAGCGCGAACGGGCGGACACAACTGCCGCAGCACGTGGCGGGGTGAGCGTTTCCGCTGGCGGGTTCGGCGGACCCACTGATCGGACCGTGGACGACTCGAACGACGCACGCACCCCGACCGCTCATCCCCCGGGTCCCGACGACGCCTCCTCGACCTCGAGCGAGAAGATCCGTCAGCCCCTCGACACCATCACGAACCGGCCACTACTCTCTGTCCACTCGGTGGGGGGAGATGCCATGGCGGAAGCGTCACTGCAAGTGCACTCGGTGGGCGAAGCACCGGGGTCGCCGCGCCCGGTGGACGAGCCCCCGATCTCCACGGACCGCTTCCATCTGCGGTCGGTGTCGTTTCGAGCGTGGGCTGCCGCCGCGATGTCCACGATCGTCGCCGTCGTCTCGACGACCCACGATGGCATCAGCGTCGTCGCGGCGCTCGGCGTCGTTGCGTGCATCCCGGCGGCGCTCGTCGACGTCGTCGAGCGGCGGCTGCCGAATCGGCTCGCGGCGCTGGCCGCCTTCACGGTCGCGATGTCCATCGCGGTCGCCGCCGCGCTGAACCATCCGACCGATCTCGGCGGCGTCGCCGTCGGCGCCGGGACGATGGCGGTGCCGCTGTTCGTGATGCACCTCGTGTCGCCCAGCTCGATGGGGTTCGGCGACGTCAAGCTGGCCGTCGTCCTCGGAGCCGCACTCGGGGCAGCCGGCGGCCAGCTCGGCCTCGTGGCCCTCTGTCTGGCGTGCGCCGGCACAGCGACCGTCGGTCTGGCGAGGCGTCGGCGACATCTCCCGTTCGGGCCCGGGCTCGTCGGCGGGGCGGCACTCGCGCTTGCTCTGGCGCCGTGGGTCGGAGGCGGATCGTGAGCGACCAGGCCGCCACCCGCGGCTTCCGACCGGCGGCGCGGCGGCGCAACCGCATCGCGGCCGGGGTTGCGCTCGGCGCGGCGGCGATCGGCGGAAATTTGCTCGTCTACAGCTCGCTCGACGACGCCGAGTCCGTCGTGCAAGCGGTCCGCGACATCCCCGCCGGGTCGCAGATCACCGCCGACATGTTGCGCACCGTCGACGTCGAGGTCGACGACTCGGTCCGGACGGTTCCCGGCGACCAGCTCGATCTCGTCGCCGGCCGCTACGCCAAGGTCCGCATCGTGTCGGGCTCGCTCGTCACCGACGTCTCGCTGCAGAGCGAGCCGTTGGTGACCGCCGGTCGGTCGGTCGTCGCGGTTCGGATCGACGACGGAGCACTGCCGATCGGTCTGCGCGAACGCTCGCGCGTCCAGCTCGTGCTCCCACCGGGTACCTCGTCGGACGATCCGCCGACGGTGGTCGATGGTCGGACCGTCGGCCTGCCGGTCGACACCGACGCTGCGCTTGGCGCCAGCTCGCTGTCGATCGAGGTGGCGGCCGCCGAGGCGCCGACGGTCGCGGCGGCCTCCGATGTCCGCATCGTGTTGCTCGAGCAGTTCGCCGACGAGGCCGTCGACGGCGTGGTGGCTCTGGCCGGCGACACGAACGGTGACGTCGTCGATGGAGTCGGGAGCGAGAACTGACATGTCGTCGATCGCGATGATCGGTGACTGCACGACGACGACGGCGCTCGCGATCGCGGCGAGGTGGCCGGCGTCGTCCGGGGCTCGGGCGCCGTCGGCTTCGGGCAACGTGTGCGTGGTCGAATGCGATCCGCGAGGCGGGTCGCTCGCCGGTTGGCTCGACATGCCGACCACGCCGTCGATCTCGACCGCGGTGACGACGCTCCACCAGATCGGCGGCATCGATGCGACGCGCGCCGCGTGGGCGGCACTCGATCCACTGATCCGGACCAGTCGCGCCGGGCCACGCGTGCTGCCGGCTCCGTTTCGCGCCCGCGAGGCGCGTTCGGCCGTCAACGAGGCGATGCGTGGCCTGATCCCCCTGCTGGCCACGGTGCCCGACACCGTGGCCCTGCTCGATCTCGGACGCTTCGGCGCGCACGATGGGCCCGCTCTGCTCGCCGGGGCGGCGCCGGTCGTGGTCGTCCATCGCCAGGACACCTCGTCGGCCGCAGCGGCAGCCGTACGCCTCGAACGACTCGGCGAGACCTTCGAAGTGCTGCGTGCGAGCGGACACGAACCCGAGCTCGCTCTCATCGGTGCCGACCCGTTCCCGGCACGCGAGATCGGGACGTTCGTCGAACTCCGATCGGAGCCCCACCTCCTGCCGATCGACCCGTTGGCGGCCGCCGTGCTGGCAGGTCGTACGGGGGTCTCGGCGCGGCGGCTCGCCCGCCTCCCCCTGATGCGCGGCGCGATCTCGATGGCTCGACGCCTCCACGACGCCACAGCGACGTCGGTGCGGCGTCGTGCATCGACGACCGGTGCGGCCCCAGCACCCGACACCCGCGCGGGCCACCCCACACCGACGGAGATGCCGGCATGACCATCGACACGCGCCGGTCGCGCCCGGCGATCGATCAAGTGATCGAGGCGATCACCGACCGCGTCGCAGTGCGGCTGATCGACGCGATCGAGGCCGCGGGCGACACGGGGGCGGGTACGTCCCGCCTCGTCCGCCACGAACGGCGCCAACAACTGATGATCGGCGCGTGGATCGGTGACGAGATCGCCGCCGTCAACGAGGACCGACTGCGCGCCGGGCTCGGACCACTCGACGTGGTGAGCGACGAGGAGATCCGGTCACGGGTCGTCGCCGAACTGACCGGTGCAGGCCCCCTCGAGCCGTTCATCACCGACACCGACGTCGAGGAGATCGACGTCAACAGTGCGGCCTCGACGTGGATCACCTATGCCGACGGTCGCAAGGTCGACGTCGGCGCCCTGTGGTCGTCCGACACCGACCTCACCGCGTTCCAGAAGCGGCTGGCCCTGCGGATGCGCGGCACGGGGGAAGGACGCCTCGACACGTCGTCGCCGATGCTGACCATGCAGTCGAACGACGGCTCGCGCATCGTGATGGTGCTGGGCGGATCGAGCGAACACGGCGTGTCGACGCATCCCCGCATCGCCATTCGCCGCTTCGTGTTGCGCCACGCAACGCTCGACGGGCTCGCCGATCGCGGCCTGTTCCCGCACGCGCTCGCCGCCCAACTCCGGGCACTTGTCCGCTGCGGCTTCACGATGCTGGTATCGGGTCCACCCGGGGCCGGCAAGACCACGCTGCTCACCGAGCTGCTCGGCGAGGTGTCGCCGCTCGAACGCATCATCACCGTCGAGAAGAGCCTGCTGGAGCTGCGTCTCGAAGACGACCCTCGACACCCCGATGCGCCGGCGCTGTTCACCCGCCATGCCAACGCCGAGGGCGAGGGCGAGATCACCACCCGCGAGCTCGTCGAGCTCACACGCCGCCTCAACCCCGATCGTGTCGTGGTCGGCGAGCTGGTCGAGGACGAGGCGCTCGACATGCTCGACGTGGCGTCGATGTGCAAGCGCGGTTCGCTCGCCACGATCCACGCCCACACCGCCGACATCGTCCTGGACCGGCTCGCCTACTACGTGTCCAAGTCGAACACGAGCCTGCCCGAGTTCGCTGTGTGGAGTCTGATCGCGCAGACCATCGACTTCGTCGTCCACATCGACCTCGTGCGCAACGCGGACGCCGATCGGGCGCCGGTTCGCCGCGTGACGTCCGTCATCGAGGTGGGCGGGCTCGGCGAGGCCGGCGGCGTGTCGAGCACGGAGATCTGGGGGATCGATCATCACGGTGAGATGGTCCAGATGGCCCCGCTCTCCCAGCGCCACCTCCGGCGTCTCCGAATCGCCGGCGCGTCGATCGAGGAGTTCGCCGTCTCCCCCGGGCCGGGTCGATGAGCCTCGACGTCGTCCTGCTCGTCGCCTCGACGGCCCTCGGTCTGGCCGCCGCCGCCGTGCTCGTCGCGCCGGCTCGCGCTGACACGCCACCGCTGTCTCAGCGCCGGTCGCACGACCCCGGCGTGAGCGTTCGGGCAGCGATCGCCGTGGCTGCAGCGATGACGGTGGTCGCCCTGACCGGATGGTTGGTGCCCGCGGTGGTGATCGCCGCAGCGGCGTGGAATCTCATGAGGGCCTGGCAGCATCGCTCCCGTTCGGGAGCCGGCGACGTCGAACGGACCGACGCCCTCGCCTCGTGGATCGAGAACCTCCGCGACGTCCTGCTCGCCGGCGATCAGCCGATCGGTGCGATCACTGCGACCGTGCCGACGACACCGGCGTGTATCCGGCCGGCCGTGCGCCGGCTCGCCGCCGCGCTCGGTCATCAGGATCCGCAACTCGCGTTTCGCCGCTTCGCCGACGAGCTCGACGATCCGCTCGGCGATCTCGTGGCGGCCGGCCTGCTCATCGCGGTCCAGCGCGGTGCCCGGACGGTGGCGGTGCTGACGTCGCTGGCTGGGCAGGCCAGGACTCAGGCCGATCGGCGACGCCTCGTCGAAGCCGAACGCGCCCCGCTGCAACGCGAGGTGCACCTGCTGTCGTTGATCATGGGCTCGCTCGTCGTGAGCCTTCTGGTTTTCGGACGTGCCGAGTACCTCGCCCCGTACGACACCGGCGGCGGCCAGCTCTTCCTCGCGGTGGTGTTGGTGATCTACGCCGCGCTCCTCCTGCGTGTCCAGCGTCTGGCCCGTTTCCCGCGACCGAGCCGCTTCCTCACCTCCACGGCACCGTCCACGCAGACGACGGCGATCGGATCGGCGTCATGAGGGTCACGGGTCTCGTGGTGCTGGCCTCGCTCGCTGCTGCGGCGTCGCTCTGGCTGCTCGTGACCGGTTGGCGGGATCCCCGACCACTGCTCGACGATGCGCTCTCCCAGTTGCGTCGATCGGCGCCCGGCGCGCACACCGGGGACCGGCGAGCCCTCGACCGATTGGGAGCTTCCCGTCTCGTACCGATGCGGTTCACCTCGTCGAACGACCTCGTGGTGATCGGTCGGAGCCCGCAGACCCACGCCGGTTATCTGGCCGCAGCTGCGTTGGTCGGCCTCGTCGTCCCGTCCGCCGTCGCCGCTGGAGCCGTTCTCGTCGGCGCCGCCGACCTCGGCTTCACCTTGCCGGCCGCTGCGTCGTTGCTCGGTGCGATCGCCGCGCCCGCGCTCGTCCACGCGGCCGCGACGAACAAGGCCGACGAGATCCGGATCGACCTGCGTCACCAGCTCTCGGCGTATCTCGACATGGTGACGATGCTGCTCGCCGGCAACACCGGACACGAAGGGGCGCTCGAACAAGCCGCCACGGCAGGAGACGGGTTGCTCTTCCGCGAGCTCCGCCGACGCATGCGCGAGGTGTCGACGACCGGCAACAGCCTCGTCGGAGCGCTCGCACTCGTCGCCGACGACTTCGAGCTGTCCGAACTCGAACAGGTCGCCGCGGCGACGACCCTCTCGGCCGCCGAGGGTGCGCCCGTCGCCCGAACGCTCGCCGCGAAGTGCTCGACGTTGCGCTCGACGCTGGCCGCCGATCAGGAAGCCCGCGCCCGTGTCCGCAACGACAAGGTCACCCCGCCACTCGTCGGGATGGCCCTGCTGTTCATGGCGCTCATCATCTATCCCGCTCTCAACATCGCGTGACCGCTCCGCCCCCCTGCTCCACCCCACGACCGCCCGATCACCACGGAGGTACCCCACATGCACGACCCACGATTCGTCCTCATGACGATGATCCATGCGCTGCTCGGAGCCGTGCATCGGACCCTGCCTGACGACACGCGACGAGATCGCGGCGCCGTCTCGATCGAGACGGTGCTGTGGTACGCGGCGGCGGCCGTCAGCGTGGCGGTGGTCGCCGCGATCATCTGGAGTCAGATCAAGTCGACGGCCGGCACCGGCGTCGACACGCCGTCGGCCCCCTGAGCTGTCGCCATCGTGCATCCGGTCACCTCGCACGAGCGCGTCACGTCGGGTCGCCTCGACCGGCGCGCCCGGCGTGGATGCGGTGACGAGGGCAGCACGTCGCTCACCGTCGCGCTGCTCACCCCACTCTTCGTCGTGTTGCTGTTCGCCGCGGTGCAGGCTGCGCTCTGGGGCCATGCTCGCACCGAGGCGCGTGTCGCCGCGAAGACCGCAGCGGTCCAGGTGGCGCGCCAGGGCGTGTCGGTCGACGACGCGCGGGCGTCGGTCGCCGCGAACCTGGCCGACGCCGACATCAGCGACCTCGTCGTCAGCATCGGCTCGTCGGGAGGAGTCGTCGAGGTCACTGTGTCGGGACGGGCGCGGGGCATCCTGATCGGCACGTCGAGGTCGCTGAGCGTCACCGAGGCGGTCCCGGTGGAGGAGCTGACACCGAGATGAGCCGGGCCGGATTCGCCGACGCCCGGTGGCGGCGTGACGACGGGACCAGCGACGCGTTGGGGCTCGCATTCCTGGCCCCGGCGGCCCTCGGGCTGGCACTCGTCATCTTGTTCCTCAGCCGCCAGGTCGACAGCCGCGCTGCGGCGCAGAGCGCAGCCGAAGCAGCCGCGCAGGCCGCGGCTCAGGAGCGCACGCCCGCTGCCGCCGTCGCCGCGGCAAGGTCGGTGGCGGGTGCGATGCTCGTCGACGAGACCACGTGCCCGACGCCCGTCGTCGAGGTCGACCTCTCGTCGTTCGCCGCCGACATCGAGCCGTTGGTCCGGGTGACGGTCACCTGCACGGCGTCGACGGCCGGACTCGAACCGATCCGCCCTCCGACCCCCGACGACCAGCGATACGTCGCCTACGCCACCGTCGATCCGTTCCGCGGCGTCGACCGATGAGTGCACCGCTGCGCACCGCCCGGGCCGTCCAAGCCGATGCCGATGCCGATGCCGATGCCGACGGTCGGGTG
>JBFHJC010000169.1:0-6890 GCA_041596155.1 Ilumatobacter sp.
GACCGTGCCGACGGCGATTGGGACGGCTGCGGCGACGAAGGCCACGGCGAGCGTTCCGACAGCTCCCGACGACGGGAAGACCTCGAGCGAGCGCTCGTTGGTCGACGCCTTCACGGTGGAGGATCCCGACCTGCAGCCCAAGAGCATCGTGGCCTCCGGCACCGGGCTGTTCTTCGCTCAGAACATGATGTACCGGCACAACGTCGCGATCTACGACCGCGCCGGCAACAAGGTGGCGACGATCCCGGACGAGGTCGATCTGTCGGCGTTCGGCGTCGATGGGGGAGCGACCGTGCAGGGGTCACCGGTCGAGGCGGCGTTCACACCCGACGGCCGCCACGTCTACGTCTCGAACTACAAGATGTTCGGCAGCGGGTACGACCCGGTCGCCGACGACTCCTGCGACCGCGGCAGCTGGGACGACAGCTTCGTGTACAAGATCGACACGGCGACGTTCGAGATCGTCGCCGTCGTGCCGACCGGCGCCGTCCCGAAGTACCTCGCCGTCTCACCCGACGGGTCGCGTCTGGTCGTGTCGAACTGGTGCGGATTCGACGTGTCGATCATCGACACCGCGACCGACACCGAGCTCGGCCGCGTCGACGTCGGCCGCCATCCGAGAGGCGTGGCGATCGACCTCGACAGCGAGGTGGCGTACGTCACCGTGATGGGCGAGGCGCGCATCGACGTGATCGGTCTCCAGTCGCTGACCGTCATCCGCTCGATCGGTGACGCCGCCGGTTCGACGCCGCGGCACGTCCTGCTCTCGGGCGACGACCGCTACCTCTACGTGTCGAACCACAAGATGAACTCGGTCCGCAAGATCGACCTCCAGAACGACTCCGTCGTCGGCACGGCGAGCACGGGCACGGAGACCCGCACGATGGCCCTCTCCGACGACGGCGAGAGCCTCTACGTCGTCAACTACCAGGACGGCACGGTCAGCAAGGTCCGCACGAGCGACATGGAGATCCTCCAGACCGTCTACTCGGGAGTGCACCCGGTCGGGATCACCTACGACGCCGCTACTCGCCAGGTCTGGGTCGCCAACTACGCCGGCAGCCTGCGCGTCTTCCAGGACGAGTGATGGAGCGGTCGTTCTTCCATCAGGTCCACGACGCGTTCGAAGGTTTCGTCGCCGAGCTCGACGGCGTCCTGCATGCCTCCGCCCACGGGCGCGGACTCAAGGTCTGGTACGGCGACGCGACCCGCGAGCACTACGAAGCGCAGCTGATCCGCCTCGCGGGCGAACCCGCGCTCGAGATCGGCTTCCACGCGGAGTACCCGAAGGTGGCCGAGAACGAGGCTGTGCTCGCTCGCTTGTTGGCGCACGAGCCTGCGTGGCGCGCGGAACTGGGTGACGACCCGGTGGCGGGCGAGTTCCTCGGGGCCGACCGCTGGCGGCGGATCTCGGAGACCTGGGAGCCGCCCGAACCCGACGACGTCGACGCCTCGATCGAGGTCGCGGCCCGCCTCGCCGACTACGTGACCGCGATCGAACCGATCCGCCGCTCCGGCTGACCGGCCGGCATCACGTCGATCGATCACGTCAATCGATCACGTCGAACGTCAGCCCGGCGTGTTCGATCAGTCGCTCGATCAGCGCATCGCCGAACGCCGTCGCCGGCGTCCAGAAACCCCCACCCACGTCGTCGCGGTCGAGGTCGAGGAACGCCAGGGCCGACTCGGCGAGCATCTTGGCCGTCGAGCCGTAGCCGGGGTCGCGGTCACCGGTGACCTTGGTGACGATCCGATCGCCGGCCCCGGTGCTCCCGTACAGCCGCATGTCGAAGAAGCCGGCCTCCTGGGCTTCCGGGCTGGGGCCTTCACCGGGTTCGGGGAGCACCTTGCCGAGCAGCTTGCGGGTGGGCCCGAACGCTGCGAGACCGGCGAAACCTCCCAGACCGCCCGCGACGACGCCGGCCTTCATCGCGCCGATCGGGCCCTCGCCGACGATCATCGCTTCGTCGTATTCGAAGCCGTCGCCCCACGGCCGCCCGAGCAGCGCGTGGCTGCGTTGGACGACCCGCGTGTTGGTGGCCGCCATGATGAACGGCGCCACCCATTGTCCCGATGCGTCGTCGCGCTTGGGAACCGTGACGTTCGGTTGCCGCGGCCCGGTCCGCATGCCGTCGGGTGCGAGCGCGTACGGATTGCCCAGCATCTTGCGCAATGCAGGGTCGTTGCGTGCCTCCTCCATGAGGTTGAGCATGCTGGCCACCGTGCCGCCGCTCGCGGCGCCCTTCATCGCCTTCACCCGGAGCGCAATCGACGAGCACGGCGCACCGAACCGCTCGATTGCCTGCTGCTGCGTGAACCACACCCCGAGATCGGAGGGGATCGAATCGAAGCCGCACGCGTGCACGACGCGGGCACCCGACGAGGCCGCCTGCTCGGCGTGCTCGTCGATCATCGCCCGCATCCACTGTGGTTCGCCGGTGAGATCGCAGTAGTCGGTCCCCTCGGCGGCGACCGCTGCCACCAATGGCGAGCCGTACAGCGCGTAGGGCCCGACGGTCGACGCGACCACGCGAGTGCTGGCCGCGAGCGAACGCATCGCATCGGTGTCGGCGGCGTCGGCCACGATCTGGTCGACGTCGGCGCCCGCCTGCTCGGCGACGCCGGCCAGCTTGTCGGCGTTGCGCCCGGCGATCGCCCAGCGGACCTCCCCCGACCCCGGCCCGATCCGCTCGACCAGTCGGTGGGTCAGGATCTGACCGACGAAGCTGGTGGCGCCGAACACGACGAGGTCGAACTCACGGTTGCTCATCTCACGAGTGTGACACCCCCTCGTCAGGATGACCCATATGAACGAGAAGAACGAGCGCCGCCTCACGATCTCCTGCGACGACTGCGCGATGCAGTGCTCGTCGGCATGTGCCGACTGCGTCGTGAGCTTCATCCTCTCCGACGATCCGGCGACCGCCGGCTCCGACGGCGAGCACGACACCGTGGTGCTCGACCTCGAGCAGGCCCGGGTCGTGCGGCTCTTCACCCAGGCCGGCATGATCCCCGACCTGAAATTCGACGTGGCCGGCTGATTTCTCGCTCCCTGGGTCGATCTCAGTCTCGGGCGTTCGTCTTCATGACGTCGGCATCCGCCGGCACATCCCGATATCCCACGAGGAGACGACATGTCCAAGTACGTACTCACCTATCACGACGGCGGCGAGATGCCCGACACCGAGGAGGGCATGGCCCAACTCATGGAGGCCTGGGGCGCCTGGTTCGGGTCCCTCGGCGACGCCGTCATCGACGGCGGCAACCCGTTCGGATCGGGCAAGATCGTGACCGACGGGTCGGTCACCGACGGCACCCGAGCCGGGGGCTACTCGATCATCGACGCGACCGACCTCGACGACGCGGCCACGAAGGCCGCCGGCTGCCCGGTGCTCGCCGGTGGCGGCACGGTCGCGGTACACGAGGCGCTCGACATGTGACCTGGCGGTCGCCTGCGGTCACCTCGCCGTGCCCCGTACGCTGGCCGGGTGCGCCGCCCCGAACCGCTGCCTGAGTGGAGCGAGATCGTCGATCTCGCTGCCGACCACGGCATCACGCGGCTCGGGGTCGCACCGGCCGGCGTGCTCGAGCGCGCCCGGATCGCCCTCCACGAGCGTAAGGCCGCCGGATTGCATGCCGGCATGGCCTTCACCTACCGCAAGCCCGACCGCTCGACCGACCCGCAATTGGCCGTCGCCGGTGCTCGCTCGATCATCGTGGCCGCGCGCCCGTACCGGGCGACCGAGGAGCCGGCGCCGCCGGCCGGGGTGCAGGCCCGGGTCGGGCGGTATGCCTGGGTCGACCACTACGCGCCGCTGCGCACCGGCCTGCGCGAGATCGCCCGCCGAATTCGGCGCAGCGACCACCGGGCCGTCGCATTCGCCGACGACAACGCGATCGTCGATCGCGAGGTCGCGTACCTCGGAGGGCTCGGCTGGTTCGGCAAGAACGCCAACATCCTCCTGCCGGGCGCCGGCAGCTACTTCGTGCTCGGCTCGATCATCACCACCGCCGAGTACCCGGTCAGCGAGCCGGTGGCCGACGGCTGCGGCACCTGTCGTCGCTGTCTCGACGGATGCCCCACCGGCGCGATCATCGCCCCGGGCGTGGTCGATGCCAACCGCTGTCTCGCGTGGCTCGTCCAGCAGCCCGGCACCTTCCCGGTCGAGTACCGCGCGGCGCTCGGCGATCGACTGTACGGCTGCGACGACTGCCAGGAGGTCTGCCCGCCGACCGTCCGGCTCGGCGACTCGCATCGGATCGATCTCGGCCGTCGGGCGCCTGACGAACCGGTGCAGGCGTGGGTCGACGTGATCGAACTGCTCGAGGCCAGCGACGACGAGCTGATCGAACGACACGGGCGCTGGTACCTGGCCAACCGCGACCCGATCTGGTGGCGGCGCAACGCCTTGATCGTCCTCGGTAACTGCGGTACCGCCGAGGACGAAGCGACGACTCGCGTCCTCGACCGCTATCGATCCCACCCCGACCAGCTCCTGCGCGAGCACGCCGAATGGGCAGCCGGCCGCCTCGCCGAACGGATCGGTTCGTCCAGGCCCTCCTCCTCCTCCTCCTCCTCCTCCTCCTCCCGTCCGAGCGCACAGGCGTGAAGCACCTGCTCGTCACCAACGACTTCCCACCCAAGATCGGTGGCATCCAGTCGCTGCTGTGGGAGTGGTGGCGGCGCCTCCCATCCGATCAGTTCGCGGTGCTGACCAGCCCGTACCAAGGCGCCGACGAATTCGACGCCCGTCAACCGTTCCGGATCGAGCGAGTTCCCGAACCGGTTCTGCTCCCACACCCGTGGATGGTGAGGCGCGTCAATTCACTGGCCGCCGATTTCGGAGCCGAGCTCGTGGTGCTCGATCCGGCCGTGCCGCTCGGACTGATCGGCCCGAGCCTTGCGCTGCCGTACGACGTGGTGCTCCACGGCGCGGAGGTCACCGTGCCGGGCCGTCTCCCCGGCTCGAAGCAGAGCCTGAGCTGGGTGCTGCGCAACGCCCGGCACGTGATCGCCGCCGGCGGCTACCCATCCGCCGAGGCCGACCGGGCCGCCGGCCGGGCACTGCCGACCACGATCGTGCCCCCGGGCGTCGACACCGATCGCTTCACGCCGCTCGATCCGACCGAGCGAGCGCGCGCCCGTCTCGACCTGGGGCTTCCGGTCGACGGCCAGGTCATCGTCGGCCTGTCGCGTCTGGTGCCACGCAAGGGCTTCGACACCGCCATCCGCGCCGTGGCGAGGATGCGGCCCACGCACCCCGACCTCGTGCTGGCGATCGGCGGCCGGGGCCGCGACGAAGCGCGCCTCCAGCGGCTCGCCGACGAGCTCGAAGCGCCGGTGCGGTTCCTCGGCCGTCTGAGCGACGACGATCTGCCGAGGGCCTACGGTTGCGCGGACCTGTTCACGATGCTGTGCCGGAACCGATGGGGCGGCCTCGAGCAGGAGGGTTTCGGCATCGTCTTCGTCGAGGCGGCCGCGTGTGGAGTGCCGCAGGTGGCCGGCGACAGCGGGGGAGCGGCCGAGGCGGTCGCCGACGGCGAGACCGGCATCGTGATCCACGAGCCCGGTTCCGACGGGGCCGTCGATCGCACCGTCGAGGCGTTCACCCTGCTGCTCGGCGACGATCGGTTGCGCGGCCGCATGGCGGTCGCAGCCCGTCGGCGGGCCGAGACGGAGTTTTCCTACGACGTGCTCGCGGGGCGACTGGGAGCGGCGCTCGGCGTCACGACGTAACCTGGTGGTCGTGCAGGAGCGCGACGCGATCGTCCAGGTCAACCTGGTGCTGACCGCCGTCTTCGCGCTCACCGCCGCCTACGCCGCCGCGGTGTTCTCGACGCCAGCGCAATGGATCGGCGCGATCACGGCGATGACCCTCTTCGCGATCGGCGTGGCTGCCTTCCTGTGGTCGTACTGGAGCGCCGTCCAGCGCAGCCGCAGCGACGAGATCTCGGTCACCCAGCTGTACCTGTTGATGGGTGACGCGATCCCGGCGCCGGTTCGGCGCACGATGAACCTGACGTTGGTCGTGCAAGTCGTCGTCGCCGTCGCGACCACACTGGCCCGACCGAACGGCCCCGACGGGAACCCGGGGTCGTCGTTGGCCGTCGGATTCCTGGTGCCGATGCTCGGGTTCGGCCTCAACGGGCTCTGGGCCGTCCGACACGGCAACTTCGCCGTCCGATCCGATGTTCCCCGATCCGACGTCCCCACTTCGAGCAAGGAAATCAGGCAGAATGCAGACCATGGCTGAGACCGCGACCGAGTCGATCACCATTGCGGCGCCACTCGAACAAGTGTGGGCGATCGCCACCGATCTCGAGCGCTATCCGGTGTGGACGCACGACGTCAAAGACGTGGTCATCACCTCCCGAGACGACGAAGGCCGGCCGAGCCAGGTCGAGTTCCGCACGTCGGCGCTCGGGCGCAGCACGCACTACACCTTGGCCTACGACTACTCCGAGGCGCCCAATGTGCTCGCCTGGACCATGGTCAAAGGCGACATCCAGCGCTCGATCGACGGCGCGTTCAAGTTCCAGCCGAGCGAGAACGGTGGCACCCACGTGCAGTACGACCTGGCGATCGAGCTGGTCGTCCCACTGCCCGGCTTCGTGAAGCGGCGCGCCGAGCGCCGGATTCTCAACGCCATCCGGGAACTCAAGGCTTTCGCGGAGACCTGAGCACACGCCGGTGTCACGAACCATCGGCATCGACGTCGGCGGCACGAAGTGCCTCGGCGTCGCACTCGATCACCAGGGCCACATCGTCGACGAGGCGCGGCGACCGACGCCCCGCGGGCCCGGCAGCCTGCCCAAGCTGATCGACACGCTCGGTGAGCTCGCGCACGCGCTCGGCCCGTACGACGAGCTCGGCGTGGGCGTTCCCGGGC
>JBFHJC010000170.1:0-6876 GCA_041596155.1 Ilumatobacter sp.
AGATCGTCGCCCCCGACGTGGCGCGCGGCTCGGCGCACGACGCCGGCACGGTGGGCTGGAAGATCCAGCAGGTCACGTCGGGCAACAGGTAGTGGTCGGTGACCTCGTAGCGGGCGTCGTCGGCGTCCTGGAATCGTGCGACGCCGCCGGCGCGGATGAGGTGCCCCGGCTCGTCGGGACCGCCGCCCTCGGGGGTGATCAGCGCCCAGCAGCCGATGATCGCCGCGACCACGGCGAAGAGGGTGACGGCGCGGCGGTCGGGCACGGGAGCATCGTAGGCCCCGCTCCCGACAGCCGGTCGCTACACTCGCCAGCCATGTCCAGCCAGGGGTCCCCGTCGGACCGGGCCGACGTCACGGTCGCCGAGCTCGAGCGCCTGCGGGCCCTCGTCGGCCCCCTGGAGGAGTCGTACGAGGAGCTCCGGGTCGAACTGGCCGAGGCCCGTCAGGCAGCGCGCGCGGCGGAGTACGAAGCCGGTCGTCTCCGCGGCGAGCTGACTGCCATGCGCGTCGACCTGCATCGGGCCCGGCAGGATCAGTACCACGTCCGTCGCCTGCTGCTCCGCCCGCTGCGCCGGGTGCTCGGACGGCGACGCGATTGAACGTTCGATGCGCTGCTCGGTTCTGACAGCCGTCCACGATCCCGAGGTCGAGCACCTCGTCGAGTGCCTGGAGTCCGTGCGTCGGCAGTCGCTCAGCGACCTCGAACACGTCGTCGTCGACGACGGCTCCCGGCGGCCGGAGGTGATCGAGTGTCTGCGAGCCGCGGCGGCTGCCGATTCGCGCGTGCGACTCGTCACCCGCGCCGAGAGCGGCGGCATCGTCGCCGCCGGCCGCGACGCGCTCGCCACGGCGACAGGCGACGTGGTCGCACTGCTCGACCACGACGACGTCCTCGAACCCGACGCGATCGAGACGATGGTCGCGGCGATCGATGCCGGTGCCGACGTGGCCTACAGCGACCACGATCTGATCCTGCCCGACGGCCGGTTCGCCGCCCCGTACTACAAGCCCGACTTCTCGCTCGAACAGCTCCGCAACCAGAACTACGTCCTGCACCTGGTCGCTGCCCGCCGCTCGGTGGTCGACGAGGTCGGCGGGTTCCGGGATGGCTTCGACGGGGCCCAGGATCACGACCTGCTGCTCCGGCTGCTGGAGCGCGGCGCCCGGTTCGCCCACGTGCCCGAGATCCTCTACCACTGGCGGCAGTCACCCGCGAGCGTCGCCAGCGATCCCGAGAACAAGCCCTGGGCGTTCGAGGCCGGGCTGCGGGCGGTTCGGGAGCATTGCGAGCGGTCCGGCATCGATGCCGACGTGACCGCCGGGCCGGCATCGGGGAGCTATCGGATCCGGCGCCGGTTGCGTGCGCGACCCCGGATCAGCGTGATCATCCCGACGCGGGGCTCGGCCGGCCGGGTGTGGGGCGTCCGGCGGTGCTTCGTGGTCGATGCGGTCAGGAGCCTGGTCGAGGGTTCGACCTACGACGACCTCGAGTACGTCGTCGTCCACGACGACGTGACCCCCGAGCCGGTGCTGCACGCACTCCGCCGGCATGCCGGCGACGCGCTCACGCTGGTCGAGTACCGGGAACCGTTCAACTTCTCGCACAAGATCAACGTCGGGGTGGCGGCATCGACCGGCGATCTCGTGCTCGTCCTCAACGACGACACCGAGCTGGTCGAACCGGCCAGCCTCGAGATCATGGCTGCCCATCTCGAAGCACCCGATGTCGGGATGGTCGGCCCGAAGCTGTCGTTCGCCGACGGGACCATCCAGGACGCCGGCCACGTGTACAACGGACATCTGCTGCCGGCTCTCGTGGGCTGGCCCGGCGATTCGACCGGCCCCTGGCAGCTCCGCCCGCTCGCCGTCGAACGCGAGGTGAGCGGCGTCACCGCGGCGGCGTGCATGGTGCGCCGGGCGGTCTTCGACGAGGTCGGCGGGTTCGACGAGGCGATGGCCGTCAACTTCAACGACGTCGACTTCAGCCTGAAGATCCGGGCCACCGGGCGGCGGGTGATCTGGACGCCGTTCGCGAGCTGGCACCACTTCGAGAGCCAGACGCGGCCGCCCACCGCCACGCCGGAGGAGTTCGACGCGATCGACGCCCGGTGGCATCACGAGATCAACCACGACCCGTACTACAACCCCAACCTCACCGCCTTCCGGTCCGACTGGCTGGAGCGCCCGTGGCGCTCCGGGGACCCCTTGGTCGAGCCCGAGGCGACGACCTGGCAGTGGATGCGCCAACGCCTGTTCGGCGCCGGCCTCGACGACGACCGGTCGTGGTGGTCGCGTCTGCGCGTGGCGGCGCTGGCCCTCGCGCTGTTCGTGCTCGTCTGGGTGCAGGGCCACACCCAGCCCGAGGCGGCGTCGTTCATCACGAAGCTCGTCCTCGCCTGGCTGCCGCTCGGCGTCGTCGTCGCGGTCTTCTCGATGGCGGTGGCGCGCCGCCGGTGGGTGCTCGCCGCCGGCGTGGCGGTGGCGATCTCACCTGCCGTCCTCGCTCAGTTCGGGGCGGCGCAGCGACACGGTGCGGTCGCCGCGGGCGCGATCGTGCTCGGCGTCCTGGCGGGTCCGGTCGCGCGCCGCAGCGTCACCCTCGCGAGCTGTGCGGCCGGGGTCGCGACCATCGCCGGGCTCGCCGCGTGGTGGTCGTCGACAGCGGCCCGGGTCGGTGAGCCCGATCCCACGCTGCGCGACGCGATCGGCGACGTCGGCACGTTCACGCAGCGGGCGATCGGCGGGCTCGGAGTGCTCGGCTCGCCGGCGCCGCTGTCGACGGCGCTGGCATGGTGGCTGGCCGTCGGTGCCGTCGCCGGCGTCGTCGTCGCCGCGCGGGTCGGGCGCGCGCTGCTGGCGCCGATCGCCGGGCTCGTCGCGCTGCTCGCCGTCTGCGTGCTGATCGAACGGTACCGGGGGCCGGTCGACCCGGCGGCGGGTGCCTGGCTGCTGTCGGGCACGATCGCCTACGCGAGCGCTCGGGTCGAGGTCCCACCCCGGACCGGACAGGGTCTGTTCGCGGTCGTGCTCGGGTTGCAGGCGTGGGTGTGGGCCGGGGCGGTCGCCGCCCAGGTCCGGTTCGTCGCATTCGACATCGACCAGCCGGCTGCTTGGTCGCGCTGGAGCGACTGGACGTCGATCACCTCCACGACGACCGCCACCACGCTGCTCCCGATCACGGCGATCGCCGGCCTCCTCGTCGCCGCGACCGGCTGGCGGCTGGCGCCGCGAGCGAATGCTCCCCGCGGCGTGAACGTCGTCGGCTACCACTCGATCACCGCCGGGCTGGGCGAGCGGACGCGGGCGATCACCGACGCCTTGCGCGCGGTGGGCGTCCGCGTCGCCGCCTACGACCTGCCGGTCGACAGCGAACGCGAGACGGCGCGCCTCGATCCGCCCGCCGAGTCGTACGACACCACCGTGGTGGTGGCCCCTGCATTCGAGGTCGCCAAGGCCGAGGCCACCTACCCGGAGCTGTTCACCGGTCGGCGGCTCGTCGCCGGGTACTGGTTCTGGGAGCTCGACTCGGTCCCGGCGTCACATGCGACCGGCATCCGCAGCGTCGACGAGATCTGGGCACCGACGCGGTTCGTGCGCGACGCCTACCGTGCGGCCACCCTGCGTCCGGTGCGCCACGTGCCGCTCCCGATCCCCGAACCGATCGTGGCCCCGCTCGGCCGGACCGAGCTCGGACTGCCGGCCGACGCGTGCGTCTTCCTCGTCAGCTTCAGCCACCTGAGCGTGATGGAGCGCAAGAACCCGATCGAGGCGATCGAGGCGTTCACGGCGGCGTTCCCCCGCGACGCTCCGGACGCCGCGCGGTACCGGCTGATCGTGAAGACCCTCAACGCCGACCGCAAGCCGTCGGACGCCCACCGGCTTCGGCTCGCGGCCACCGGCGACGATCGCGTCGAGATCCGCGACGGGCGGGTCGAGCACGCCGAGCTGATGGCGTTGATCGCCGCCAGCGACGTGTTCGTCAGCCTGCACCGCAGCGAGGGGCTCGGTCTCCAGATCGCCGACGCCATGTGGCTCGGGACGCCCGTCATCGCGACCGACTACTCCGGCAGCCGCGACCTGCTCGAGCACGGCCTGGCCGAGCTGATCCCGTGGCACCCGACACCGGTGACCAACGGCGACGGCGCGTATCCCGAGACCGCCACGTGGGCGCAACCCGATCTGCACGCCGCCGCGATGTCGATGCGCCGGTTGGCGAACGATCCCGTGCGCCGGGCCCGTCTGGCCGCGGACGCCCGACGCTGGATGGAGGCGCAACCCGATCCGGCGGCGGCGGGGCGTTCGCTCGCTAAGTTGGCGCGATGCCCAAGAGCATGAGCGGCGCCGCCGGTCCGCTGCGCAGCGCGGCCCGGGCCGCCACCGCACCGGTCCGCAACTACCTCAACGATCACTTCGAGATGGTCAAGGCCGAGGTGCGCGACCACCAACCGGTCGTCGACGTCGACCAGGGCGCCGCGTGGGAGCGGGTCGGCGAACTCGAGAACACGCTCGCCGAGATGTCGCTGTACCAGGCGCAGATGCTCGCCCGGCTGCGCGAGCAGATGGGCGACCTCGACGCCCGCATCGCGAACCTCGAGTCATTGGTCGAGCGCCTGGCCGACGTCGTCGGCGCGATGACCGAGACCCGATGAGCGTCGGACGCCGGGTCGCGTTCGACCTGCAGGCGGTCCAGAGCGTGGCCCACGGCGAACGCGGGATCGCCCGCTTCGTGTTCGACCTGGCCGCCTGCCTGGCGGCCGAGCAGCCCGACCTGGTCGACGTGTTCCTCTGGAACGACACACTGCCGAGACCGGAGCGACTCGACGCGCTCGACCTGGGTGGGCGGCTGCGCTCGTTCTCCGAGGTGCGCGGCACCGACGTCGACGTGCTCCATCTCAACTCGCCGTTCGAAGGACTGCGGATCGGCGACTTCATGCCGCCGGTCCGGGCGAGACGCCTCGTCGCCACGTGCTACGACCTGATCCCGTACCGATTCCCGCGTCAGTACCTGGGCAACTCGCTGGCGCGAGCTCGCTACCGCAACCGACTCGCCCTGCTCACGGTCGCCGATGCGCTCGTGACCGATTCGCAGTCGGCGGCGAACGACGCGTCGGAACTGCTCGGCATCGACGCCCGCCGCCTGACCGTGATCGGCGCCGGCGTCGGACCTCAGTTCCGTCCCCCCGAGACCTCCCTCGACGAGCGGGCGAGGTCGTTGCGGGCGCAGATCCCCGGCCTGCTGCCCCGGTTCGTCCTGGTGCCGACCGGCGTCGACTGGCGCAAGAACACGGCGAACGCGATCGCGGCCTACGCCCGCCTGCCCGTCGAGCTGCGTGATCGGCATCAGCTCGTGCTGTCGTGCCGGCTGGACGATCACCACCGAGCGTTGATCGACGAGCAGTGTGACCGGCTCGGCGTCGCCGGCCACGTGCTCGTGACGGGCTTCGTGTCCGACGAGTCGTTGGTGACCCTCTACCAGACGGCCGAGCTGGTGTTCTTCCCGTCGGTGTACGAGGGGTTCGGGTTGCCGGTGCTCGAAGCCCGGCGGTGCGGCACCCCGGTCGTCTGCTCCGACGGGTCGTCGCTCCAAGAGGTGCTGCCCGAACCGTCGGCGTGGTTCAACCCGTACGACGTCGCCGACATGGCCGACGTCCTCCGACGGGCGCTGGACGATGCCGAGTTCACGGCCCGGCTCCGGGCGGTTCCCGACGCCGGCTTCACGTGGTCGAACGCCGCCGAGAAGGTCGCCGGGGTCTATCGCGATCAGTGTGCATCGCTCCCTGCGGCTCCGGCGCGGCCCACGGTGCGCCGGCTGGGCGTCGTGTCGCCGCTGCCTCCCGATCGCAACGGGGTGGCGTCTCACACCGCACGGTTGCTCGCCGCGATCGACGGCGACATCGACGACGTCGAGGTGACCGCCTACGTGCCGTGGGGTGCGACGGCGCTCGCCGGGCAGGTCGGGTACCCGGTGCGCGACCTCGGCACTCTGCTGGCCGACTGGACGGCGGGCGAGCTCGACGCGGTGCTCTACTGCGTCGGCAACCACGAGATCCATCGCCGCGTGCTGCCGACGCTCGAGCTCGTGCCGGGCCACGTGCTCGTCCACGACGCCCGACTGCGCGGCGCGCTCGCCGAGCTCGACTGGCAGCGCCTGCGCGGTGCGGGCGTGGTCGACGACGACTCGCGGGCGGCCGCACCGTTCGTCCGTCGGGCCATCTCGACCATGGTGCAGTCGGCCTACGCCGCCGACCTCGTCGAGGCCGAGACCGGGGTCCGGCCGCTCGACGTCGGCCCGCACCACTACCCCGACCCCGGCGCGTCGGCTGCGCCCGACGTCGATGCCCTGCCCGATGAGGGCCTGCCATGGGTGATCACGGCCGGCGTCGCCGACGAGACGAAGCGCACCGAGGTCTTCGTGTCGGCGGCCGAACGCCTGATCGCCGGCGGCGTCGCGCGATGTGCCGTCGTCGGTCCGCTGGGCGAGCGGTTCGTCGAGGGCACGGAGGTCGCCACCACCGGGTGGGTCGACGAGCCTGCCCTCGCGGGATGGTTGCGGCGCGCAGCACTGGTCGTGGCGCTGCGTGACGGCGCGAACGGCGAGTCGTCGGGCATCGTGGCCGACGCGATCGCGCACGGCTGCGCAGTCGTGGTCTCCGACGTCGGCGCGATGGCCGAGTTGCCCGATGATGTCGTGGTGAAGGTGCCGAGCGACGTCTCGGCAGCCGAGCTCGCGGGTCTCGTGACCGAACTGCTCGGCGACGCCGATCGACGAGCTGCGTTGTCGGCCGCCGCGCGCGCCCATGCCGCGACGCAGACCCCCCTCGATCAAGCGCGCCGCGTCGTCGACGTCGTGTTCGCCTGAGGTCCGGCACGCCAC
>JBFHJC010000171.1:0-6823 GCA_041596155.1 Ilumatobacter sp.
ACCACATCAACGCCGCCGTGCCGCTGCGCGATGCGGTCGACGCCCCGATCCTGATCCACCCCGACGACCGCATGCTGTGGGACGTCGTCTGGCCCGACCACGCGCCCGATGGTGACGTGACGCCCGGCGCGACGATCGACGCCGGCGGGCACGAGATCGGCGTGCTCCACACGCCCGGCCACTCGCCGGGCTGCTGCTGCTTCCACGACGCAGCTTCAGCCATGGTGTTCTCGGGCGACACCCTCTTCTGCGGCGGCCCCGGCGCCACCGGACGCAGTTTCAGCGACGAGCCGACGATCCTGCGGTCGATCGTGTCGAAGCTGCTCACGCTGCCGCCCGAGACCGTGGTGCACACCGGCCACGGCGACTCGACCACGATCGGCGCCGAGCGCGACACGGTGATGGCGCGCGCCGCCGAACTGGGCGTCGCCTGAGCCGATCCAGATGAGGAGGGTCGAAGGCACCGTCCAGCACTACGCCTGGGGCGACCCGACGTTCATCCCGCGCCTGCTCGGCGTCGAGCCCGACGGACGTCCGTGGGCCGAGCTCTGGTTGGGGACGCACCCCAACGGGCCTGCGGCGCTCGACGACGGCACCCCGCTCGCCGACGTCACCGGACCGCTCCCTTACCTGCTCAAGGTGCTCGCCGCCGCTGAACCGCTCTCGCTGCAGACCCACCCGACTGAGGACCAGGCCCGAGAAGGATTCGCCCGTGGGATCTACCCCGACCCGTACGCCAAGCCGGAGCTGCTCTGCGCGCTGACGCGCTTCGAGGCTCTGTGCGGTGTCCGTCCCGTCGCCGCAACGATCGCGCTGCTCGAACGGCTGGGCCTGGGCGACGCGCCCCTGGCGGGCGCGCTCGCAAACGACGGTCCGGCCGCCGCGTTCGCGGGGCTGTTCCGGGGTGGGCTCGACCCGGCACCGGTCGTCGACGCCTGCGCCGAGGCTGACGGAGCCGAGGCGGCGTGGGTCCGCCGACTGGCTGAGATGTACGGTGCCGAGCCGAGCGTTGCAGCGTCCCTCCTGCTCAACCACGTCGTCCTCGAGCCCGGCCAGGCCCTGCGTCTCGACGCCGGCAACATCCATGCGTACCTCCGGGGCGCGGGCATCGAGCTGATGGGCGCCAGCGACAACGTCGTGCGCGCCGGTCTGACCGTGAAGCCGGTCGATGTCGACGAGCTGCTGCGCGTCGCCGATCCCACGCCGCTCGCTCAGCCGGTCCTACCGCACAGCGATCGCTACGGGCTGCCGGCGGCCGGGGTCGCACTGGTGCGGATCGCGCCGGGCGACGTGCACGTCGCGTCGATCCACGAGTTGGGGATCGAGTTGACCGGAGCGACGTGGTATCTGGCACCGGGTGAACGCTGGGTGCCCGGCGCCGAGGCGTACGTCGTCACCGCCGTCTGAGGCCGTTGGCGCCGCGCCCTGGGTGTCACCGTCACCAACCTGGTACAGGGCCTCCCGCAGGCGTCGCGCGGCGGGGCTGCCCCGCGCGAACACGGCCGCTGATGGTCTAGGATTCGGCGCGATTTTCACGGCGCACGACGGCACGTCGTTCGAACCCCGTGACAGGGGAGGTCGAGATGGGGATCTACGCACCGAGCGACTCGGTCGGCCGCATGGCGTTCGTCGCCGCGACGATCATCGTGGCGGTCGGTGTCATGGCGGCGAAGGTCGGCGGCGGCAGCGGCGAAGGCGCGAGCGAGACGGATGCTCCGGGCTCACGTCCCGCCGGACCAGCCCTCACAGCGGGTGACGTCGTCCAGTCCATCACGACAGGCGGGTCGAGCTTCGACCCGGCGATCCTGACGTCGTTCATCCCCGGCACGAGCTTCGTCCCATACCAGGGCAGCAGCATCGAGGCCGATCTCGTCCGCTACGAGAGCCCGGACAGCACGTGTGTGTCCGCCGACGCAACCGGAGGTGGCGTGCTCGCCGAGTTGCGGCGCGGGGTCACGTTGCCGGACGGGGCGCGCATCAAGCGCGTCACCTTCCTTGGCTCGGACGCCGACGCGACCCACGACATCGGCATCCGCCTGTCGCGCACGACGTTCAATGTGCCTTCGGCCGGCGCCCCGACGAAGGGCTTCACCGTCATCGATTCCTTCAGCACCACCGGCGCACCGGGGACGACCGTCCTCGCCGGGGCCGACAACCTCGGCCTGGTCGTCGGGACCACCTCACTCCCGGCGGGTGGGGGGATCGATCACGTGCTCGCCACACTGCACGTCCAACTGCGAAACAGCTCTGCCGCCAACCACCGGCTGTGCGGCGTCGAGATCGAATATCAGGCTCCGGTGTCGAGCCCCCAAGGGTCGGTGTTCCACCCGGTGACGCCCTATCGAGCGTACGACGCCCGCCTGGAGATGGCGCCGATCGACGATGGTCCGCTCGCGGCCGGCCCCGGCCGCCTGATCCTGGTCAAGGACGGACGCGACATCAACACCGGCGCGATCAACCAGGTCGACGCCATTCCGGCGACCGCCACGGCGATCGCGTTCACTGTCACCGTCGCGTCGCCCACCGGATCGGGGTTCCTGTTCGTCGGCCCAGGGGGTGCCACCGCCATCACGGCGTCGACGATCAACTGGGGGCCCAACACCCTGGGAGCGATCGCCAACTCGAGCATCGTCGAGCTCGACGGCGCCCGCCAGATCAGGGTCTTCGCCGGCGGGAGCCCCGGGGCGGCGACGCACTTCATCATCGACGTCACCGGCTACTACGCCCCGCCGGACCTCCCGAACATGGGCAACTGACGCCGATCGGTTCTGATCGTGGCGCGGTCAGTCGGGCGTCGCCGCGCGCCGATCACTCCGCGGTCAGCGCGGCGTGCATCGTCTCCGTGACGGCGATGAACTCCTTGGCCTGCTCGGTGGTGAGGTGGTCGTAGGCCGGGGCGAGGATGTCATCGGTGAGCTCCTCGGCGCGCAGCCACTTCGCCCGGTCGTCGTCGGTGACGTCGATCTCGGCCTCGTAGCCGAACAGCTTGAACTCGGTCGGGCGGCGGATGCCGTGGGCGTGACGGCTCTCGAGACCGCACGCCGTGAGAGCGAGCAGGTGCACACTGCCGCGCAGCTCGCGCAGCACTATCGCCTGGTGCATCGCCGCAGCCGGCAGATCGTCCGGGACCGGCTCGCACCGCACCGCTTCGAACAGCGGGAGGGACGCACCCTCGACCGAAGCGATCACGGTCGCCGCGGCACCGACGAACGCATCGAGCCCCTCGACGGCGGCGAACTTGGCCCGCCCGAGCTCGTGGGCGCACGACATGTAGAGCCGAGCCGCCTCGCGCGGCGCCATCCGCTCCTTCGCAGACGTCCAGATCTTGTCGACGAGGCCGGGTTCGAAGTAACCGAAGGCCGCTCGGATGACGCCCGGCTCGACGTCGCCGAGCACGCCACCGCGTCCGAGGAAGTAGAAGCGGAAGCCGTCCAGGCCAGCGTCCTTGCCACACTGGAGCGTCTCGGGGGCGAAGTAGAAGGCGGCACCGATGTCGCCGATCCTCGCCGAGGTGGCCTGCATGACGTCACGTGGGTCCATGCCGTCGATGTTGGCACGCGACCATGCCGCCGCCTGTGGTCGATCGTCCCGCACGACCGGGACCTCTGGCCCGTGCGGGCCCTCAGGAGCCGGCGGTCCGGCGGATCTCGACGATCTTCTCGCCGGCGCGATTGGCGTCGTCGCCCTGCTCGGCGAGGAGCGTCGAGCGATCCTTGGCCGCCTCGCGCTCGGCTCGGGCGGTGTCGGCCTTCGCGATCGCCGCCTCGATGCCGTGCTCGTTGATGAACTCGGCCCATTCGACGAGGGCGTCGACCATCTCGTCTTCGGGCACGACGGCGATGTTGCGGCCCTTGACGAACAGGTGGCCCCGCTTGTTGCCGGCGGCGATGCCGAGGTCGGCCTCCCGGGCCTCACCGGGGCCGTTCACCACGCAACCCATGACGGCGACCTGGAGCGGCAGCTGCCGCTCGCCGAACGCCTCCATCGCCCGGTTGGCGACGTCGATGACGTCGACCTCGGCGCGCCCACACGACGGGCACGCGATCAGGTCGACGTTCTTGCGTTCGCGCAGACCGAGCGCTTCGAGCAGCTGCCGACCGGCGCGCGCCTCCTCGACCGGGTCAGCCGTGAGTGAGTACCGGATCGTGTCGCCGATGCCCTCCATCAGGAGCGTCGCGATGCCGGCGGTCGCCTTCACCAGCCCCGCCGGTGGCGGCCCGGCCTCGGTGACGCCGAGGTGGAGCGGGTGGTCCGTGACCTCGGCGAGCTGGCGGTAGGCCTCGACCATCAGCGGAACGCTCGACGCCTTGACCGAGATCTTGATGAGGTCGAAGTCGACCTCCTGGAAGTAGGCGATCTCCTGTTGCGCCGACTCGACCATCGCCTCGGGCGTGGCGCCGCCGTACTTCTCGTACAGCGCTGGGTCGAGCGAGCCGGCATTGACACCGATGCGGATCGGCAGGTCGCGATCGCGAGCCTCGCTCGCGACGGCCTTGATGTGCTCGGGCTTGCGAATGTTGCCGGGGTTCAGGCGTAGGCCGTGGACTCCGGCCTCCATGGCAGCGAGCGCCATCTTGTACTGGTGGTGGATGTCGGCGATGACGGGGATCGGCGAGCGCGGAACGATCTGGGCCAGCCCCTCGGCGGCCTCGACCTCGTTGCAGGTGCAGCGGACGATGTCGCAACCGGCCGCCGCGAGCGCGTAGATCTGCTGGAGCGTGCCCTCGACGTCGGCGGTCTTGGTGATCGTCATCGACTGGACGGTGATCGGCGACCCTCCACCGACCGGCACCTTCCCGACCATGATCTGGCGCGTCGCCCGCCGCTCGGTCTTCCACTCGGTCACATCCATGCACGACGGACGCTACCGCTCACCGCGAGCACCCCGGCGAGCGGGCCCGGGACGCGGTCGAGATCGATCGCCTCCATGAGGAGCCGGGCATACCGCAGGTTGCGCCGTGCGCCCGCCCGCAACCAGCGGTGGAACTGTGCGTCGAACGGCGCGCCCCGCCAGTTCGGCTGCCGCTGGAGTGTCCGGAACGCTTCGAGGTCTCCCTGCGAGTCCAGTACCCGCTCGATCTTGGCCCGGCCGCTCGCGCGGATGAGCTCGTCCTCCAGATCTGCGACGCACAGGAAGAACCCCAGGCGCTCCATCTCGCGGCGGGTGTCCGCCACGCCGATCCGACCGTCGCGGAGCGCGCGCCGCACGAACCGCTCCTCGCCGACGTCGAACATCCCCGCCAGCCGCGCTCCTGTGCCGGACGGTCCGAGCCGGAGGACGGCGCGTGGCGCGGCCTGCGCGCCACCGATCGGCATGACGACCACCCGCTCCGTCGCGAGGTCTCGCCCGAGACGCCGAGCGAGCGTCTCGAGCGCGATCTGGTCGCTGACCCCCTCCACCAGAACGATGCAGCGGGCCGACGCAGCCGCCAAGACGGCGGCCGACCGCGCCGCGACCGTCGCATCAGGCCCATGGTCGTACCCGTCGAGCGCGTCCGACGCCAGCTGTTCACGTCGCGCCCGATCCACGCCCAGAGCGTCCCAGATCCCACGCCCATCGACAACGGGGTTTCGTCGCGGCACACGCTCCCGCCCCACCGACGCGTCCGGCACCACGCCGCAACGCCAGCGATGCTCAGCCGATGGGGGCGGTGATGTCGAGGTAGAGCCCCGACATGAACAAGAAGAGCAGCACCGTCATGACCGCCATCGCGAACGGCATCAGCTTGGCGACGTCGGCGTAGTAGCGGCGACCGGTCCGGCCCTCCCGGATCCGCTCGTAGGTGGCGATGGCGGCGTGCCCGCCGTCGAGCGGGAGCAACGGGAACATGTTGAACACGCCGACGAACACGTTGAGCACGGCCAGCAGGAACAGGATCCCGATGAAGCCCTCGGACTCTCCGACGTCGTCGGACAGACCCGTGACACCGACGAGCGTCGTCGGACGGGTCTCCAGGTCGTCGCTCGTGCCGGCCAGATGCTCGACGATGTTGACCGGGTTGAGCACCTTCACGGCACCCTTCGTCATCTCCCACGACGTCGGGAAGATGTCGGTGACGGCGTTCGCGGCCGCGGCCGCGACCGAGTGCTCGATCGTCGCGTAGAACGTGCCGCTGGCCCCGCCGATGTACGGCTTGCCGAACAACGGCGAGTCCTCGTCGGTGTTCGCGCCCAGACCGATCGGGACGATCACCGTCTCGCCCCCGCGCAGCACCTCGAAGTCGAGCACCGCGCCGGGGTCGCGCGACTGCACGAGCCGGCCGAGGGACGCCGGGTCGGAGACCGGCGCCCCGTCGCCGGCCACCACGACGTCGCCGGGCTGCAGCCCGGCTTGGTACGCCGGGCCCGACTGCTCGACCGAACCGATCTCGGCACCGTCGCGCGCGACGACCTCGCCGTCGGCGACGTACACGGTGAAGAGCAGCACGATCGCCAGCACCATGTGCATGATCGACCCGGCGGAGATGACGAGCATGCGCTTCGGATAGCTCCTCGATCGGTAGGCGCGATGCTCCTCGGCGGGGTCGACGTCGTCCATCGAGTTCATGCCGATGATCCGCACGAAGGCGCCGAGCGGTAGCGCCCGCACGCCGTACTCGGTCTCGCCGCGGCGGAAGCTCCACACCCGCGGTCCGAAACCGATGAAGAACTGGGTCGCCTTCATGCCGGTCCAGTGGGCGGTGAGGAAGTGGCCGAGCTCGTGGAAGAAGATCGCGACCAGCACGCCGACCACGAACACCAGCCACCACACGCTGAACAGGCCGAGCATCCCGATCAAGGCCACGATCGCGAGGATTCCGGCGGCACCCCGCCAGCCGCCCAC
>JBFHJC010000172.1:0-6736 GCA_041596155.1 Ilumatobacter sp.
AGGCTCCCGGTTTGGCTCCCGTAAACCTCAAGAGCCCCGGCCGAACGGCTGGGGCTCTCGCATTGCACCTGGTGGGGTGCTGTGGAGCTAAGGAGAATCGAACTCCTGGCCTCTTCCATGCCATGGAAGCGCTCTACCAACTGAGCTATAGCCCCGCAGGGCACGACGATACCGACGCCGCCGAGCGAACGGCAACCAAACCGGCCGCCCGGCAAGCGCCCAACTCAGCTCGCCTGCGCGTCGGCCCAGTCGACCTTCGGGACGTCGGTGTAGAGCCGCTCGATCTCGTAGAACGCACGGATCTCGTCGAGGAACACGTGCACCACCACGTCGCCGTAGTCGATGAGCACCCACTGCTGCTCGCGCACGCCCTCCACCCGGAGCGGCGAGCGGCCGGTCTCGGCCCGCACCGCTGACTCGACGTCTTCGACCACACGGCCGACCAGTCGCCGGTTCGGCGCGCCGGCCACGACGAAGTACTCGGTCACCCCGAGCACGTCACCGACGTGCAGGACGACGACGTCGCCCGCCTTGCGGTCGTCAGCGACACGAGCCGCGGTCACGGCCAGGTCGCGGGCGTCCTCGTCGATCATCGGGCGATCACGCCCCACAGCCTGCCACGGCCCGCACGTCGATGCACCCGCGTGTCCGCGCTCACCCGCCGTCACGGAGGTGCTCGGCGAAGGACATCCCGAGCGTGATCACGACGTCGACGCCCTCGATCGGCACGTCGATCAGCGACGGTTCGATCGGACCCAGCAGCTCGTCGTAGCCGACCACGACGTCGATCAGGGTCGCGTCGGCGACGCGGACCTGGGTCACGTCCGGCACCGGTCGGTCGGGCAGCTCGGCGATGGACACGACGTTGAGCCCCTCGAACAGGAACCGCACGAGCGCGGCCTTGGCGAGCTGGGTGGCGGTCAGGTCGAACGGGGCCAGTGCGGCGACGTCGGCTTCGACGAAGTTGGACTCGATGCGCACGGTCGGCGCATCGAGCGGCGCCCCCATCCGAGCCGGAGCGACCGACGCGAGCAGCATCACGGCTTCGATGCGATCCTGCACGACGACCGAGGGAACGGATCCGTCGGCGTACGCCGTGGCGAGGTCGGGGGTGAGGCGGCTGGGCACCTCGGCCGGATCGATCGGCTCGAACGGCAGCGCCCGGTACTCGACCGCGGCCGCGTACAGCCGGTCGAGCAGCTCGTCCATCGTGCGCGGCGCCGGGAGCGAGAGGTCGGTCGGCGCGGGCTCGGCCGATCCGATGCCGGCCCCGACGCGCGACGCGACCGCCTCCCAGATCGAGGCGCGAGCCGGGTCGAGGTACCAGTCGGCGACGCCTGGGTCGAAGGCCGTGATCGCTCGTGCCGCCGCCGGGGCGGTGAGGGTCTGGTCGCCCTCGGTCCAGGTCTCCCCCGTCGAACCGTCGGCGAGCGGCGTCGCCAGGTCGGACGGGAGATCGCCGAGCGGCGTGATCAGCTGGGCGAACCGGCGCTGGTCGGCGACCTCGACGACGTCGAAGGTGAGACCCGTCATCGACTCCATCGACGCGAGGAGCGCGTCGACTCCGTACAGACGCCAGATCGCGTCGAGCGAGGCGAGCTCGTCGGCGATGCCGTACGAGACGTCGGCGCTCGGCGACCATCCGAGCACGGTGCCACCGACCCCGTCGGGTCGCAGCACGATCACGGCGATCGACGTCAGCCGTCCGTCGTCGTCGACGACGCCGAGCAGGCCGGTAGCCGTGAACGGCAGTCGTTGGGTCTGGCGCACGAGCTGCCCCTCGGCGCGCCGACCCGCCGTCGAGTCGGCCAGCGTGCGGACACCGGCGACTCCCAGCACGGCCACCGCGGCGAGCGCGGCCACGGCCGCCAGCAAGGCCGTGACGGTCGCCCGGGTCCGCCGGCGCCGGCTCGCGGTCACGCCGACCTCCCCTCGGCCGTGCCGTAGAGACCGCGCTGACGGATCACGGCGAGGACGTCCTCGGTCACGAGGTAGTCGAGCGGCCGGCCGTCGGCGCATCGCTCGCGCAGATCGGTGCTCGACACGTCGAGCCGCGGCACCTCGACACGGATCCAGTCGATCGTCGGATCGAGCGCGACGTGATCGCCCGGTCGGTCGACGACCACGAGATGCGCTCGTTCGATCACTTCGTGCGCGCGATCCCACGATCGGATGCCGGCGGCCGCGTCGTCGCCCAACACGACGAACAGCTCGGCGCCGGGCGCTTCGGCTGCCAAGGCGACCAGGGTGTCGGCCGTGTAGGACGGACCGCCGTGGCGGATCTCGTGGTCGCCTGCCTCGAGCCGGTCGACGTCGGCCACCGCGGCCGCCACCATGGCGAGCCGGTCGCCGGCCGGCGTGATCGGGCGCGTCCCGACCTTCTGCCAGGGCATGTTGGCCACCATCAGGATCACCCGATCGAGGGCCAGCGCATGGCGCACGTTCACCGCCGTCACGAGGTGGCCGACGTGGGGCGGGTCGAAGGTGCCGCCGAACACCCCGATACGCAGGGGTTTCTCCGCTCCGGCCGACACGATGCGCCAGTCTACGGTCCGCGACCGCATCCGGGGAGCGCTCCGATCCGCCCTATCTCTGCGACCGATCGCAGAGGCACTTGACAACTGTGTTACAGTGGGAATCCGGTCAAACCCGGACGGTCGTTCCGTTTGGACACCGCCCTGGTTCGGGAACAATTTGTTCGGACCAGGCGTTGTTCCAGACGACCGCTGATCTGTCCGAACGTCCGCTCAGCCCCCCAAGCCTCGCCCCCAGAGCCAAACGATCTCGCCCGGAGCCTGCGCATGTACGGCGCACCGGTTGCCGGCCCGCCCAACACACGAAACGGTTGATACCACCAGCATGAACGATTCCATCGGTCTGTACCTGAACGATATCGGCAAGGTGCCGCTCCTCACCGCCGAGGACGAGCGCGAGCTGTCGCGCACCATCGAAGCCGGTCGCGAGGCGCAGGAGCTGCTCGACAACGGCAAGCGCAGCGCCGACCTGAAGGCCAAGGTGGCCGCGGCCGCCGAGGCGAAGGACCGCTTCATCCGCGCCAACCTGCGCCTCGTCGTCTCCATCGCCCGGCGCTATCCGCTGCCCCAGGGCATGGACCTCCTCGACCTGATCCAGGAGGGCAACCTCGGACTCGAGCACGCCGTCGACAAGTTCGACTGGCGGCGCGGCTTCAAGTTCTCGACGTACGCCACCTTCTGGATCCGCCAGGCCATCGGCCGGGCGCTCGACCAGAAGGCAAGCCTCATCCGCATCCCCGGCGATCGCTCGGCGAGCCTGCGCGCCGCCCTACGGCAGGCGTCCGGTGACGGTGAGACCCTCGATCAGGCCAACGCCGAGCTGCACCGGCTCACCACGCCGGTCAGCCTCGACAAGACCGTCGGCGACGACGGCGACGCCACGCTCGGCGACCTGATGGCCAACGGCGACGACACTCCCGAGGACGCCGTGATGGGCCTCGTCGACAGCGATCTGCTCGACGAGCTCCTCGGCACCCTCGACGCTCGCGCCCGCTACGCCGTGGAAGCTCGCTTCGGCCTGCTCGACGGCGAGCGCAAGAGCTTCCGCGAGGTCGGCGAGAGCCTGGGTGTCACCGCCGAGGCCGCCCGCCGACTCGTGAGCCGCGCCGTCGCCGGCCTCCGAGACGACGCCGAGCGGATTCTGGCTGTCTGAGCCAGAATCACCACCTGAATCCAGGACACCCGCCGGAGCGATCCGGCGGGTGTTCGCTTTTTCGTGGCCGGTAGGCTGTTTCCCCATGGCGAAGGACTGGGCACCCGACTCGTGGCGGTCGTTCCCGATCAAGCAGCAGCCGGCCTGGCCCGACCGCGACGACCTCGACCGGGCGCTGAAGGTGATCGCCGCCCAACCGCCGCTCGTGTTCGCGGGCGAGGCCCGTACCCTGCAGGCCGGGCTGGCGCAGGTGGCCGCCGGCAACGCCTTCCTCCTGCAGGCCGGCGACTGCGCCGAGAGCTTCGAGGACTTCTCCGCCGACAACATCCGAGAGAAGCTGCGCGTCATCCTGCAGATGGCGATCGTGCTCACCTACTCGATCGGCGTGCCCGTCATGAAGGTCGGCCGCCTGGCCGGCCAGTTCGCCAAGCCCCGCTCGGCCGACTACGAGCGCGTCGGTGACGACGAGATCCCGTCGTTCCGCGGCCACATCGTCAATGCCGAAGGGCCGACCGCGGCCGCTCGGGTCCCCTCCCCCGACCGACTCATCCAGGCGTACCACCAGTCGGCCGCGACCCTGAACCTGCTGCGGGCGTTCACCAAGGGTGGCTTCGCAGCGCTCGACCGGGTTCACGCCTGGAACCAGGAGTTCGTGGCCACGAGCCCGGTCGGGCAGCGGTACGAGCAGCTCGCCAACGAGATCGACCGCGCCCTGCGCTTCATGCGGGCGACCGGCATGGACACGGAGACCAACCCGAGCCTGCGTCAGGTCGACGTGTGGACGAGTCACGAGGCGCTCCTGCTCTCCTACGAGGAAGCGCTCACCCGCCAGGACTCCACCACGGGCGGCTGGTACGACTGCTCGGCGCACATGCTCTGGGTCGGCGAGCGCACACGCGACGTCGACGGCGCCCACGTCGAGTTCCTCCGCGGGGTCGGCAACCCGGTCGGGTGCAAGGTCGGCCCGACGATGACCGGCGAGGAGCTCATCGGCATCTGCGAGGCGCTGAACCCGGCCCGCATCCCCGGCCGACTCACGCTGATCACCCGCATGGGCGCCGACCGCATCGAGGACGGCTTGCGGCCGCTCCTGCGCGCCGTCACGGACAGCGGGCATCCGGTCGTGTGGGCGTGCGACCCGATGCACGGCAACACCTACACGAGCGCGGTCGGCCGCAAGACCCGCGACTTCGAGGACATCGTCCGCGAGATCGAGGGGTTCGTGCGGGCACACCACGCCGAGGGCACCTGGCCGGGCGGCATCCACGTCGAGCTCACGGGCGAGGACGTCACCGAGTGCATCGGCGGCGGCCAGAAGCTGATCGACGCCGACCTCGACCATCGCTACGAGACGGTGTGCGATCCCCGCCTCAACGGTCGCCAGTCGATCGACCTGGCGTTCCGCACCGCCGAGCTCATCCGGTCCGCCTGGTCGGACTGAGAGGCGCCCGGTGTCGGCGCTCCACCTCGTCACGGCCTGGCCGGTCGAGCACGTCGCCGCCGCGGTCGTGACCCCCGACGACGTCGAGACGATCGGCGACGGCGAGCATCGCTACCGCCTCGCCTCGCTCAGCAAACCGATGACCGCGTGGGCCATCCTGGTCGCAATCGAGGAGGGCGTGATCGACCTCGACGGTCCGCTCCGGCACGCGGCGGCACCCGACGGTGCCACCATGCGTCATCTGTTGAGCCATGCCGCCGGGTTCGGGTTCAACGGCGACGAGCCGGTCGCTCCGATCGAACGGCGGCGGATGTACTCGAACACCGGCATCGAGCGGGCCACCGAGGAGCTGGCCGCGGAGTCGGGGATCCCGTTCGACGACTACCTCCGCGAGGCCGTGTTCGCGCCGCTCGGCATGATGGCGACCGAGCTGAACGGCTCGCCGGCCCACGCCGTCTGGTCGACGCTCGACGACAGTGTCAGGTTCGTGCGGGAGCTGCTCCGCCCGACGCTCGTCGCTGCGACCACCCACGCGGAGGCAATCCGGACGCAGTACCCCGACCTGGCGGGTATCGTTCCCGACGTGGGCCGATTCGATCCGTGCCCCTGGGGGCTCGGGGTGGAGATTCGCGGCGACAAGTCGCCGCACTGGACGGGGCGCTCGAACTCGAGCGCGACCTTTGGTCACTTCGGCGGTGCCGGCACCATGATGTGGGTCGACCCCAACGCGGACGTCGGCGTCGTGGCACTCACCGACCGCCCGTTCGACGAGTGGCGCGACGACGCCCTGCGGGTGTGGCCCGAGCTGTCCGACGCCGTGCTGGCCGAGGTTCGCCACGGAGGCAGCGGCTGATGTTCCAGCCCGGCGACCGCGTCAGGTGGGAGACGACGGGCGTCGACGGGCTGCCCCTGGTGCGCTACGGGTTCGTCGGCGGCTGCAACGGCACCGGTGACCGTGTGGCGGTGATGCTCGACGGCGACCTGAAGGGCGACACCGTGATCGACACCTCGCAGCTCGCGCCGGTGTCGATCACCAACATCGAGCTCCGCCTGCACGGCGGCGACCTCCTCGACGACCCATCGCTGCGCCAGGGGCTCATCAACCTCTGGTCGGCGGAGGCCGATCAAGCCGGTCTCGAGGTGTGCGCACTGCACGGTCTGGGCACCGGCGTGCGCGACGGCACCACCGACGGGTTCGCGCTCGCCGAGCTCCAGGCCGGCGGCCGCCAGTACGTGCTGCGCGCCCACCGCGACGATCTGACCGACACCGTGTCGGTGCGCGCCGACGAACCACGCCGCTGGGAGACCCGCCTCGCCTGACGCCGTTCGCCGTCTGGCAAGGCGCGACGAACCCCGAGCTGGCTGATGGCCAGCGAGCGGTGAGCCGCAACGCCGCCAACCAGACCGCCTCGCGGGACGCCGAGACCACCGACGAAGCATCAGCCCAGCTGAGCTGAGATCCGTTCGCCGTCTGGCAAGGCGCGACGAACCCCGAGCTGGCTGATGGCCAGCGAGCGGTGAGGCGCAACGCCGCCGACCAGACCGCCTCGCGGGACGCCGAGACCACCGACGAAGCATCAGCCCAGCTGAGCTGAGATCCGTTCGCCG
>JBFHJC010000173.1:0-6634 GCA_041596155.1 Ilumatobacter sp.
CCCATGGCCTGGCACAGCCAGCAGCAGGTGTTCCTCGGCGAAGACCTCATGTCGCAGGGCCGCGAGTACAGCGAAGACACCGCCAAGCTGCTCGACGAGGAGATCAGCAAGCTCCTGCACCGGCAGGAAGCCCGTGCCCAGGAGGTGCTCACCAAGCACCGCCGTGGCCTCGAACTGATCGCCGAAGCGTTGCTCGAGCACGAGACGATCGACGGCCCAGCCGTCGCCAAGCTCATCCAGCAAGGCCTGGTCGAGACCGGCATCGACGAGCAGATCGACGCCAATGTCCTCGGCACCCCGGACTGAGTCTGATCGGGCTGCGCACGAGTCGGAGCGGCCGCTCCGACCTCCGGAGCTGCGATGCTCGCTGCGCTGCGCTTCTCGCCAGGCGCACGGCCGCCGACGCGCTCAGCCCCGATCCGCGGGCGCCGCTCCGCCTCCCGAGCTCGCCGTCTCCGCTCCGCTTCGACGCTCACCCACCGCACGTCGTAGGGCGACGCTGACTGATCGGGCTGCGCACGAGTCGGAGCGGCCGCTCCGACCTCCGGAGCTGCGATGCTCGCTGCGCTGCGCTTCTCGCCAGACGCACGGCCGCCGACGCGCTCAGCCCCGATCCGCGGGCGCCGCTCCGCCCTGGATCAGTCGTGCTGGTGCTGGTCGCAGCCGCCTGAACGGTCGATGCTCCCCGGCTCGCGGGCGTTGGCGACCGCTGCCCACAGGTCGGTGGCGGTGACCGGCCCGACGAAGCCCTGCCGGACGACGCCCTCGGGGTCGGCGATCACGAGGCAGGGCACCGCACCGATGTCGTACCGTTCGTGCAGGTCGCGGCGAACCTGGAACGTCACCGTCATCACCGTGACGTCGTCGCAGCCAACGACCTCGGCCTTGCGCACCACGTCGGCACATGTCGAGCAGGTGTCCGACGTGAAGACGGCGACCAGCCACCCGTCGCCGTCGAAGTCGGATCGGTCGACCTGCGCCGGCAGCTCGTACCGGGGCTGCGTCGGCGGGTCGGACTGACGTCGACGACGTACCACCTCGGCGACGACGGCGGCGACGGCCACGACCGCGAGAGCGAGCAGCAGGCGTTCCATGTCGATGCCGTTCTATCAGCCGTCTCAGCCGGCCGGCACCGCCCACGACGAGGTCCGCAGGTCACCGCGACCGGTCGGGTACGAACGCTCGACGAACACCCGGGTGGTCGACTCGATGATGAGCTCGCGGTCGATCACGACCGGATCGGTGAGGTCGATCGCAAGCAGGGATGCCGGGCCGAGCTCGAGATCCTGGAGGCCGGGAACGGGGACCGGCCCCGAGGAGCCGACGGCGGAGACGGACACGGTGCCGGCCGAGTTGTCGGCGTTGTAGACGACCAGGCCGTCGGCGACCGGCGTCGCTGGGCCGGTGGCGACATGCCAGGTCGTGGCCACGTACCCGTCCTGGCGCGGGGTCGCACCGGCGATGACGGTCGTACCGACGCGGTCGTCGGCGGAGACCGTGACGGCCCGCTCGACCACGATGGCCGACTCGGCGGTCGACGTCGCGAACACCGTCGCGTGACGGCCTTCGCCGAGGTCGGCGAGCGGTCCGGCATCGAGCGTGACGACCTCCCGCGCCGGCACCTCGATCGGGTCGACGACGAGCGGCGAGTCGATGCCGAGGAAGAGCACGTCGACCTCGACCGCGTCGTCGGTCGGGTTGTAGATCGAGAAGCGCTCGTCGACTCCTACACCCTTCGCGCCGTTGGTGAACCACCACTGGTTCCGCAGCGCGGGCGACGCAAGCGTCACCTCGGTGCCGAGGCGGCCGCCACCCAGGAAGCGCTGCGATCGCCCGACGACGAGCCGCCCCCTGGGCGTCTCGACCTTGACGGCCAGGATCGGCTCGCTCTGCGCGCCAGCGCCCGGAGCGCCGAGGTCGATCACACGAACGGTCTGCGGCGGAACGGTCAGACCTCGGTAGGAGGCGGGCTGCCGTGCCCCTTCGCGGGTGGCGAACTCGAGGTTGACGACCACCGTCTGTTCGTACGGGTTCGTGAGGATGATCTGGTCGAGGCTGCCGTCGACCGTGAAGCCGTCGGCCAGGTACCACGAGTCGCTCGTGGCGTTGGCGCACGGCGCGACGCTGTTGCCACTCGGGTGGAGGGCGATCTGCTCGACGATCGCACCGCCGCCGTCGATCTCGACGACTGCGCCGACCATCTCGCCGGGCAGGGTTGCATCGAGATCGACCCGCGCCGACGACCACCCGTCGACGCCGAGGTCGAGGCGCGAGTTCTGCCCGTCGTCGTTCATGAGCAGGATCGTGCCGACCATGCGCTGCTCGAAACGGTTGGCGATGACGATCTCCCCGCCGACGTCGTCGATGCCGGTCGCCGGCACGCCAGGACAGAACCAGGTCTCGGTGAGGCCGCTCGACGCGGGCGCCGCCGGCATCCAGCCGCTGGCCGACACGCTGAACGTCGGCGCGCGGGCGTCGATCCGCTCGCGGGTCGTGATCACGATCGCCGCGAGTGCCGCGACCACCAAGACGAGGGCGGGGAGCCGGCGCCTCACGCCGGGGCTCCGTTCGATCCGGACGGATCGTCGTCGTCGACGCTGGCCACCAGCGCTGCGAGATCGACGTGGTCGTCATCATCTTCATCGTCGTCGACGTCACCGCCATCGCGGTGACCGTGCGGATGCGAGCTCCCCGGGCGGGCCGCCGGGGTGGGTCGGGTCATCTCGTCGGTCGGATCGGCACCAGCGAGCGGCGCGGTGTCGACCCTGGTGCCGACCTCGGTTCCGTCCGGCGTCTCGGCCACCACCGGGTCATCAAAGATGTCGTCCGGGGTGCCGTCCAGGGCGTCCTCCGGGGTACCGGCGTCCCCGGTGTCGGTCATCACGGTGTCGGTCATCACGGTGTCGGTCATCACGGTGTCGGTCATCACGGTGTCGGCGACCCCGGTGTCGGCGCCGTCGTGGTCGGGCGGGGTGTCGTCGGGTGGGGCATCGCCGGGGGCAGCATCGTCGGGCGCGAGCCACGGCTCGTCGTCCCACTCGTCGTCCCAGGACGGGACACCGAGCGCTTCCCCGGCGACGCCGACGAGCGGTGGCGCGTCGGAGAGGTCGATCAGGGTCTCGTCGTGCACGCTCGCGGTGCGGCGACGTCCGAACGGCGACCGGGCGCCGGCCGCGACCACGAGCACCGCGAACCACAGCGCGATCTGGACGGCCCGCCACCACGCCCGGGTCGAGTCGGGCTCGTAGGAGAGCAGCCCGGTGCCGTCCGTCTCGACGTCGAACGCCGTCGTGACCCCGAACCCGGGCCGCGGCGTCAGGGTCTCGCCGTCGACCGTGAGCTCGATGCGGTCGTCGAACGGGATCGCGAGGTGGACGACCCCGGGCGCAACCTCGTTGGCACCCTCGGGCTCGCCGCGATCGGCACCGACCATCGACGGGAACGCGACGGTCAGATCGGCGCGGGCGAGCTGCTCCTCGCCGGCCACCCGCGACGCCTCGGCCGCGGCGGCGCCGAGTTGGGCGCCCACCGGGAACCATGCCTGGTTGACGTAGAGCTCCAGCGACGGCGGTCCGTATACCGCGCCGATGTCGAGCTGGTTCCCGAACGCAGCCAGCAGCCCCTCGGCGAGCGGCAAAGGGTCGTCGACGGTCGACGCCACTCCATCGGTCTTCGGCACGACGACGTACCGGATGCCCAGCGGAGCGAGGATGCGGCCAGCCCGCAGCGTCGAACCCTGCGAGATCAACGCCAGCGCCCGCTCGACGGCGTCGTCGCCCCGGGTGCCCGGTACGAAGAACCGGTCGGTGAACTCGAGCGCACCAGAGTCGACCACGGCGTACGCGATGCCGTCGTCGTACTCTCGCCCCGGCACCGGGAGGATGCGCGGATCGCCCACGTAGAGAACCCGATAGTCGCCCGCAGCCGAGTCCTCGGGGAGCTGAGCCGCGAGAAGCCGGGGCAGAGGGGTCTCGGGCGTGTTCCAGGCGCCGTCGCCGATCGACACGGCCGCCGGCACGAGCCCGACGACGATCGAGAGGTTGGCGACGATCGCCAACGGCTGCCGCCAGCCGAACCCGCGGCCGAGCACGTCGGAGCCGAACCCACCGGCGAGCGCCGCCGCGCCCAGTGCCAGACCGAGCGCGACCGGCACCGCGAGCAACGACGACGCCGGCAGGGCGACGGTGAGACTGCCGCGCTCGCCGAGCACCATCAGAGTGCCGAACCCCAGCACGAGACCGGCGCCCCGGACCGCCCATGTGAAGCGCCACGCCCGAGCGATCGCCACGGCCGCGATCAACGGGAGGAACAGGGCGACACCGAGGACCGCGAACCGATCGGTGGTCGGCGCCAGCGAGGCGATCTCGGCCAGCGAGCGACCAGTCGAACCGTCGTGCCGGGCACCGATCACATCGGCCCGGGTCCACTCGAGTGCCCACGGGAGGTTGAGGAGCAGACCGGCCAACAGCGACACCAGGGTGCAACCCGCGAACCACAGCGCGACCTGCCATGAGCTTCCGGCGAGCAAGGTGGTGGTCGCGAGCACCAGGCCGACGACCGCCCACAGGACGACCACCGCCGGCACGAACGCCGCCGCGGCGGCGAGCACCAGGGTCAAGAACGCGAGGGCGCGGGCGCGATGACGGATGCTGACGTCGGCGACACCATCGGTGAGATCGAGCTCGGCGGCAGCCGGGTCGGCGGCCTCGAGACCGGCAGCTCGTCGGAGCAGATGGACCAGCCACGGAAGTGCCGCATACCAGACGAGCGCAGACCAGTCGCCCTGGCTCAACACCCCCGGCACCAGCGGCGTGCCGACGTAGACGACCATGCCGGCGATCCGCGCCCGGTTGACGGGGAACACCGTCGCCAACCGCCAGGCACCCATCGCGCCGAGCACGAACAGCCCCACGATCGAGGCCGTCAGGAGCAGGCTCATTCGGAACAGCGTGAGAACGCTGGCGACAGCCATGACGGCGAAACCGGTCGGCAGCGCCGCGGTCGAACCGAACGACCTCCCATCGAAGCTGCTGCGGTACTCGGCCCAGAGATCGCCCGGGCTCTCGGGGAACGGGAGGAACTCCCCGACCGGTGGAACGCCGTCACGGATGAACGTCCGGCTCCCGATGACGATCGCCAGGATCACGGTGAACCAGGCCAGCAAGGGTCCGAATGACGCCTCACGCCAGCGCCGCACCGTGCTGTCGGTGCCGACGTAGGTGGCGGTCTCCTTGCCCCGGAGATACGAGTTCAGGCGTGAACTGCCACGGTCCTGCAGCCCGAGCACCTCCCGCTCGTGGACCACCCGCTGCGACCGGATGGCACGTCGGCGGGAGATGATCGAACCGGTGCGGGGGATCAGGCCGCCGAGCGCCCGCAGCGAGGAGAGCGCCTCGCCGAACCGCCCGGTGAAGAGGCCCACCACGAGCTCGACGAGCGTGAGGAGGACCATCTGGACGGAGCGCACGAGCAGCCGCGAGCCGCCGGTGAGCGTCGCCACGGTACGCATCCGGTGGCGGCTCCGCAGGGAGCGGTGGTTCAGGTCGGGTCGACGCTGCTCGAGGCCTTCGCGGTGGCGGACGCTGGCATCGGGGGCGACGATCACGCGGGCGCCGGTGAGATGCGTGCGCCAGCACAGGTCGATGTCGTCGCCGTGGAAGGAGATGGCGGGATCGAAGCCGCCGAGCGCGCGGAACAGGTCGGCGCGCACGAGCAGACACGCCGACGGGAGGACGAACACGTCGCGCACGGCGTCGTGCTGCTCCTGGTCGTACTCCCCCGGTTCGACGATCGGGTCGACCTCGCCGAACCGGTCGAGCCCGAGGCCGACGTGCTGGAGCATGCGGGGCTCGTCCCACTCGGTGAGCTTGGGGCCCACGATGCCGGCGTTGGACCGGAACAGCTCGGCCACCAGCGTCCGGACCGCATCGGGGGCGGGTGCGATGTCGTCGTGACACAGCAGAAAGAACCCGTTGTCGCCCTCGACCAGGCGCAACACCTCGTTCGCCGCCGGACCGAATCCGACGTTGCCGGCGAGCGGCCGGACGAACGCGGCGGGGATGACGGATCGGATGCGATCGGTCACCGCGGTCAACTCGTCGTCGCCGGTGGCCGTCACGAGGAACAAGGTGCGCAGGTTGGGATAGTCCTGTGCGGCGAGCGCCTCCAGGGTCTCCTCGAACCAATCACCTGGCTCGTGAGCGACCATGACGGACACGACCGACGGGACGAGTTGGGGGTCCGTCTCCACGATGGAACGAGGCTAGCGGCGTCGTTGCGCCGCCAGCGGTCACTGCCCGAGCCCAGCACGGGCGGTCCGTGATCGTGTCACCGACGTCACAGAGACGTTCCCGGCGAGTGCTTGTTTTTGCAAGCACTTCATGGCACACTTGCAAACAAGACGCCGTCCGGCGAACCTCACCCAAACCCTGAACGGAGCCACCCCCCATGATCAACCTGACCGACATCAAGAACTTCGACCTGAAGCAGCTCGATCCCACCAAGATCGACCTGAGCCGCTTCGACGCCCGCAGCTTCGACGTCCGCAAGGTCGAGCTCCCCAAGTTCGACCTGCCCAAGTTCGACCTGCCCGACGTCGACCGCGTGACCGCCTTCGCCCGGGACGCCGCCTACG
>JBFHJC010000174.1:0-6569 GCA_041596155.1 Ilumatobacter sp.
GGCCGACGACGACGGTGACCCCGGGCTCGAGGGTCATGACGGTGGGGTCGGCGAACGACTTGAAGCCCTTGAGGGTGAGGCTCTTCAGGAACACGGTGGGCCAGAACCTACTGCGTGCGCTCGCTGACCGAGCACTACCGCTGACACCGTGGGCAGAAGTGGGTCGAGCGCTGAGCGCTGACCGTTCGGCGGACCCACCCGACGCCGCACGTCGGACATCGCTCACCGGCACGGCCGTAGACGGCGTGCGCGTCCTGGTAGGAGCCGGCGGCGCCGAGCAGGTCGACGTACTGGGCGTCGCCGAGCGTCGAACCGCCCGCCTCGATGGCGTCGGTCAGCACCTGGTGGATGGCGCCGTGCAGACGCCGCTCGGCTGCCGGCGTCAGCCCGTCGGCGCGCCGGTCGGGCCGCAAACGGGCGGCGTGCAGGATCTCGTCGGCGTAGATGTTGCCGATGCCGGCGATGGCGCGCTGGTCGAGCAGGAGCGGTTTGAGTCGCCGTGTGGTGCGGCGGACGATCCGGCGCAGGTCGGTCACGCTGAGCCCGTCGGCGATCGGGTCGGGCCCCAGGTGGGCGAGCTCCGGCAGCTCGACGCCGACGTGGACGGGGTCGAACACGACCACCTCGCCGAACGTGCGGGGGTCGACGAACCACATCTCGCCGGCGTCGGCACCGGACCCGAGGTGCAGCACGACGTGGGTGTGTGGCGGCCGCGGTGTCCCGGGCGCGGCCACGAGGACCTGCCCGCTCATCCGCAGGTGGATCATCAGCTCGTCGCCCGTGTCGAGCGGCAGGAGCAGGTACTTCCCCCGCCGGTTGGCGGCGACGATCGTCGCTCCGGTCAGCCCGTCGACCACGGCCCGGCGAGAGGTGCGCCGCACCGTCCGCTCACGCCTGACCTCGACCCGGTGGACGCGGCGGCCGACCACGAACCGTTCGAGCCCGCGCCGGACCGTCTCGACCTCGGGGAGCTCGGGCATCAGTCGTCGGTGAGCGCGGCGAAGGCGGCGCTCGCGGCGGCCTGCTCGGCCGACTTCTTCGACCGCCCAGTGCCCTCGCCGACGAGCTTCTTGGCCACGAGCACCTTGGCGTGGAACGTCTTGTCGTGGTCGGGGCCGGTCGAGCGCACCTTGTAGTCGGGTGACGGCTGCCCTTGCTGGGCGAGGACCTCCTGCAGCGCCGACTTGTAGTCGAGCCGGTCCAGGCTGCCGACCGCCGACTCGAGCCGATGCAGGAACAATCGCTCGATGAGCCGCGCGGCGGCCGCCGGACCACCGTCGAGGTAGATCGCGCCGATCAGCGCCTCCATGGCGTCGGACAGGATGGAGACCTTCTCGCGGCCGCCGGCGGCATCCTCGCCGCGTCCGAGCAGCAGGTGCTCTCCGACGTGCAGCTCGGCGGCGACCTCGGCGAGAGCCTGGGCGTTGACGACACTCTTGCGCAGGTCGGTCAGGGCACCCTCGCCGAGCTCGGTGAAGCGGTGGAACACGAGGTCGGCGACCACCCAGCCGAGGACGGCGTCGCCCAGGAACTCGAGGCGCTCGTTGCTCGTGTCGTCGTCGGACTCCGCGACCCACGAGCGGTGGCACAGCGCGCGGCGCAGCAGCTCGCGGTCGGCGAACTCGTGCCCGAGCCGATGCTCGAGCGCGCCGAGGTCCACGGCTCAGCCGCCGGCGCGGGCGTGCACGTAGTCGACGGCGTCGCGAACGGTCTTGAGGTCTTCGAGGTCCTCGTCCTCGATTCGGAAGCCGACCGTCCGATCCGACAGCTCCTCCTCGAGCGACTCGACGAGCTCGATCAGCGCCAGCGAGTCGGCCTCGAGATCGTCGACGAACGACTGGCCCTCGCTGATGGTGGCTGGGTCGATCTCGAGGATGTCGGCGAGGCGGTCGCGCACGATCTCGAAGATCTCGTCGCGGCCGATCGGGTCGTTGTTCACGTGGGTCTCGGCAGGCACGGAGCGCATGCTACCGCCGGAGGCGGTGCCGCTCGATGCCGCTCGATGCCGCTCGATGTGCCACCGGAGGCGCGTTCGCGGCGGCCCCGGCCGGCCGAGACATCGCGGAAAAAGTCCGAGGCCGGAGGACACTGCCAGTCAGCGCATCCTCCGGCCTCGTTGGCGTCTCACGGTGTTCCCGCGGATTGACGGGACCACAACCGTCGTCCACACCGTGGTCGCTCTGACACACATGGTACACGAGAGCGGAACGGATTGTGGAGCAGAATCTTTCCAGAACGTCACGACGGGTGAGGGCGGCGCGCCGCGACGAGGCGGATCTCGACGCAGCGTGGCCGACCCTGACGAAGTCTTGACGGGGAGTGCCGGCGTCAGTAGCCCGAATCGAGGTCGACGAGGCCGATCAGGGTCTGTCCGGCGCCGAAGCGGCGCACGTTGAGACGCACGCGCTCGGCGAGCAGCGGGCGTGCCATCTCGGGCGTCGTGCCCGTGTGCGGGGTGACCAGGCAGTTGGGCAGGTCCCAGAGCGGGTGCCCCTCCGGGAGCGGCTCGGGGTCGGTCACCTCGAGGCCGGCGCCGCCGATCACGCCGTCGCGGAGCGCGTCGACGAGATCGTCGGTCACGATGTGGGCGCCCCGGGCGACGTTCACCAACCACGCATGGGGCTCCATCAACGCCAACTCGTCGGCGCCGATCAGTCCCTCGGTCTCCGGTGTGAGCGGCAAGGCGAGGACGACGAGATCGGCGCCGGGCAGGGCGTCGGCGTACTGGTCGGCGCTGAGCACGACGTCGACGCCGTCCATGTGCGTGACGTTCGACCGCACGACCGTGATGTGGCAGTCGAACCCGGCGAGCAGCGCGACGAACGACTCGGCGATGCCGCCCCCGCCGATGATCGTGACCCGGCCGCCGATCAGGGTGTGGCCGGCCGGCTCGAGCCAGCTCCCGGCCCGGGCGAAGCGGCCGAGCTGGCGGAGCCCGGCCAACCCGAGCGCGAGCGCGATCTCGGCGACCGGGTCGGCGTACACCCCCTTGCCGCACGTCCAGGTCCGCGAGTCGTCCAGGTGGGGCAGGAAGTTCTCCACCCCGGCGAAGGGCAGCTGCACCCAGCGGGCGCCGGGCGCGTCGCCGAGGGTGCGCACGAGGCCCTCGGGATCGAACGCGTCGGCCCAGATGACCGCCTCGCACTCGGCGAGCGGGACCAGGCGGCCGCCGCCCTCGGCGATCGCGTCCGCGAGCCAGTCGGGCCCCGGTTCGGGTGCGAGGGCGATGCGCGGGGCGTCCTCGGCTTCCATCATCGACGGCGACCTCGCACGGGCAACCGGGCGGACATCAGCTGTCGAGGTTCGCCATGACGTGCTTGATGCGGGTGTAGTCGTCGAGCGCGTAGGCGGAGAGGTCCTTGCCGTAGCCCGACTTCTTGAACCCGCCGTGAGGCATCTCGGCGACGAGCGGGATGTGGGTGTTGATCCAGACGCAGCCGAACTCGAGGCGCTTGGCCATCCGCATCGCCCGGCCGAAGTCCTTGGTCCAGACGCTGGAGGCGAGGCCATAGTCGACGGCGTTCGCCCACGCGACGGCGTGGTCCTCGTCGTCGAACTGCTGGACGGTGATCACGGGGCCGAAGATCTCGCGCTCGCTCATCTCGTCGCCCTGGCGCAGCCCGGCGACGACGGTCGGCTCGACGAAGTACCCGGCGTCGCCGATGCGGTGGCCGCCGGTGGTGACGGTGGCGTGATCGGGCGCCCGGTCGAGGAAGCCGCACACGTGGGCGAGCTGGTTGGCGTTGTTGAGGGGCCCGAACAGCACGTTGTCGCCGACGTCACGGCCGCTGACGCCCGTGCCCTTCGCCTGTTCGGTCAGCGCGTCGACGAAATCCTGGTAGACGCCCGGACCGGCGAGCACGCGCGTGGCGGCGGTGCAGTCCTGGCCGGCGTTGAAGTAGCCGGCGATGGCGATGCCCTCGGCGGCGGCGGCGATGTCGGCGTCATCGAACACGACGACCGGCGCCTTGCCGCCGAGCTCGAGGTGAACGCGCTTCAAGCTCTTCGACGCCGCGCCGGCGACCTCCATGCCGGCGCGCACCGACCCGGTGACCGACACCATCGCCGGCGTGTCGTGGTCGACCATCGCCCGGCCGGTGTCGCGGTCGCCGTTGATCACGTTGAGCACGCCCGGCGGCAGGAACTCGGCGGCGATCTCGGCGAGCATGCCGGTCGTCGCCGGCGTCGTATCGCTCGGCTTGAGCACCACGGTGTTGCCCGCCGCGATCGCCGGCGCGAACTTCCAGACCGCCATCATCATCGGGTAGTTCCAGGGCGCCACCTGGGCGCACACCCCGACCGGCTCGCGACGGATGAACGACGTCATGTTCTCCATGTACTCACCCGCCGCCTTGCCCTCGAGGTGGCGCGCGGCTCCAGCGAAGAAGCGGATCTGGTCGACCATCGGGCCGATCTCCTCGCCGCGGTGAACGTCGTACGGCTTGCCGGTGTTCTGGCACTCGATCCGCATCAGGTCGTCACCGTTGGCCTCGATGGCGTCGGCGATCCGGATCAGGGCGAGTGCGCGCTCGGACGGTGTCGCGTTGCTCCACCCCTCGAACGCCGCGGCCGCGGCGTTCATCGCTGCGTCGACGTCGGCCTCGCCCGACAGCGCAGCCTCGGCGTACTGCTCGCCCGTGGCCGGGTCGATCACCGGGCTGGTGCGGCCGTCCTTCGAATCGACCCATCCGCCATTGACGAAGTTCTGGAACACCTGCATGCGCGTAGGTGTAGCAGATCAGCGGGACCCGGCGACAGGGCGGGATGGCCCGCAGGCGAAGCGCAACGCCGCGCTCAGCCGGCGACCACGCGCAGGAGCAGCTTCGTCTCCGTGCGGGCGACCCCGGCGTCGGCGCGCAACCAGCGCACGAACGCGTCGAGACCCTCGGCGCCCTCGCACTCGACGATGATCGAGTAGTCGGCGGTGCCGGTCACGTAGGCCGCGAACGCGACCTCGTCGCGCAGGGCGAGGCGCGCCTCGAACTCGTCGACCTGGTCGCCGGCCGCCAAGCTGACGTCGACGACGGCGCGCACCGTGCGGCCGAGCGCCGCCGGGTCGACGCGGACGGTGTACCCCGCGATCGTCCCGGCGCGCTCCATCCGGCGGACCCGGTCGGCGGCCGACGTCGGCGAGAGGTGCACCTCCTCGCCGAGCTCGCGCCAGCTGATTCGTGCGTCACGCTGCAGCGCCCGCAGGATTCGCCGGTCAATGCGATCGAGAGCCTTCGATTCCTGTGCCACGCCCCCATCCTGCCAGGGATCTTCCCTCGCACCCGCGGCGGCGGCGGACCGAAGATGGAGCCATGCCTGCTCCCGCCATCACGTCCGTCGGCGTCCCGAAGGAAGTCAAGACCGCCGAGCACCGCGTCGCCATGACGCCCGACGGCGTCCGCGAGCTCGAACGCCACGGCGTCCGCGTGTTCGTCGAGACGGGGGCCGGCGAGGGCGCGTCGATCACCGACGCCGACTACCGCGCCGCCGGTGCGGACATCGTGCCCACCGCAGCCGACGCGTGGTCGCAGCAGATGGTCGTCAAGGTGAAGGAGCCGCTCAGCGAGGAGTTCGGCTACCTCCGCCCCGACCTCACCCTGTTCACGTACCTGCACTTGGCGGCGTATCCGAAGGTCGCGGAGGCACTGCTGGGTGCCGGCACGACGGCGATCGCGTACGAAACGGTGCAGACCGCGGACGGCGCGCTCCCCTTGCTGGCGCCGATGAGCGAGGTCGCGGGTCGCCTCGCCACCCAGGTGGGCGCCCACTACCTCGAGCGCCACAACGGCGGACGCGGCGTGCTGATGGGAGGTGCCCCGGGCGTGCGGCCCGCGAGGGTCGTCGTGCTCGGCGCCGGCAACGTCGGCTGGAACTCGGCGTGGATCGCGGCCGGCATGGAAGCCGAGGTCGTGCTCGTCGACAAGAACCTCGACCGGCTCCGCTGGGTCGACCAGATCCATCGCGGCCGGATCATGACGCTGGCGTCGAACCGCGGCGCGATCGAGCGCAGCGTCGCCGAGGCCGATCTCGTCATCGGCGCCGTGCTGGTCGCCGGTGGTCGCGCCCCGGTGGTGGTCGACGAGGCGATGGTCCGCACGATGAAGCCCCGCGCCGTGATCGTCGATGTGGCGGTCGACCAGGGCGGCTGCATCGAGACGATCCGCGAGACCACCCACGACGACCCCGTCTACGAGCTGCACGGCGTCGTCCACTACGCGGTCGGCAACATGCCCGGAGCCGTCCCGCACACGTCGACCTACGCCCTCACGAACGCCACCCTGCCCTACGTCCTCGAGGTGGCCGTCGAGGGGCCCGCCGGCGCCGCCAGACGCGACCCTGCGCTGGCGCTCGGCGTGAACACGGTCGGCGGCACGGTCACGAGCAAGCCGGTCGCCGACTTCCTCGGTGTGACGGTGACCGACCCCGTCGACGCCCTCCGGGGCTAGCCTCCGCACACGATGCGGACCGAGCTCGACGGACTCCTGGCCACCGGCCGACCGATCCTCGCCGACGGGGCGACGGGGACGAACTACTTCGGCATGGGCCTCGGCCCGGGCGAACCGCCGGAGCTGTGGAAC
>JBFHJC010000175.1:0-6560 GCA_041596155.1 Ilumatobacter sp.
CCGACCTGGACACGATGGATCGCGTCGTCGCGACCGGTCGGGCGACGGCGGATCCCGTCGCGTTCGCCCGCAACTCGCTCGCGGTCGCCGTCGAGCCGGGTAACCCGAAGGGCATCGGCGCGCTGGCCGATCTCGCCGACGACGAGCTCGTCGTCGTGCTCGCGGCGCCCGAGGTGCCGGCGGGCGCCTACGCCGAGCAACTCCTCCGCGAGGCGGGCGTGGCGGTCGAAGCGGCGTCGCTCGAGCAGAACGTGCGAGCGGTCGTCGGCAAGATCGCGCTCGGCGAGGCGGACGCCGGCATCGTGTACCGCACCGACGTCGTCGCCGCAGGCGGGCGGGTCGACGGGTTGCCGGTGGTGTCCGACCTCGTGGCGACGTATTACGTGGCACCGATCTCACGATCGCCGCGCGCGATCGAGCTGATCGAGCTCGTGACCGGGGCCGTTGGTCGGAGGGCGCTGACCGACGCCGGGTTCGAGGTGCCATGACGCCGCGGCGCGCGCCCACTGTCGTCGTGACTCTGGCCGGGCTCGGGTCGCTCGTGTTCGTCGTGCCGCTCGTCGCGCTCCTGTGGCGCTCGCCGTGGGGTTCCCTGACGGACGTCTTGACCTCCGGGCCGGTCCGGACCGCGCTCTGGCTCTCGCTCGTCACCTCGCTCGCGGCGACGGCGATCGCGCTGGTCCTCGGCGTGCCGCTGGCGTGGGTGCTCGCCCGCACGCGGCTCCCCGGTCGGTCGGCGCTGCGCGCCGTGTGCACACTGTCGATGGTCCTGCCGCCGGTGGTCGCCGGCGTCGCCCTGTTCCTGGCGCTCGGCCGGCGAGGTGTGATCGGCGAATGGCTCGACGACTGGTTCGGGATCACGCTGCCGTTCACGACCCCCGGCGTCGTCGTGGCCCAGGTCTTCGTGGCGATGCCGTTCCTGGTGCTGACCGTCGAAGCCGCGATCGAACAGCTCGACGAACGCTTCGAGGACGCCGCCCGCACCCTCGGCGGTTCGGAGTGGTACGTGTTCCGCCGGGTGACGATGCCGGCCGTCCGGCCGGCGGTCGTCGCGGGCGCGGTGCTCACATGGGCGCGTGCGCTCGGCGAATTCGGCGCGACGATCACGTTCGCCGGCAGCTTCCCCGGAACGACGCGCACCGTGCCGATCGAGACGTACCTGGCGCTCGAGACCGATCCCGACCGGGCGATCCTGCTCAGCCTGGTGCTCGTCGTCGTGTCGTTCACCGTGCTGTTCGCGCTGCGAGGCCGGTGGGTCGGCGCCGCGCTCCGAGGAGTCCGGGCGTGACGCTGGTCGTCGACGCGCGCGTCGTCGTCGGATCGATGACGATCGCGATCGACGTCACCGTCGAACCGGGCGAGACCGTCGCCCTGGTCGGGCCGAACGGTGCCGGGAAGACGTCGGTCGTGCGAGCGGTTGCCGGGCTGGTGCGTGTCGCAGCCGGCCGCATCGCCCACGCCGGCGACACCTGGGACGACGGCGTAACGATCTTCGTGCCACCAGACCAGCGGAGCGTCGGCGTGGCGTTCCAGCAGTACCTGCTGTTCGACCACCTGTCCGCGCTCGAGAACGTCGCGTTCGGGTTGCGCGCCCGGGGTCAGCCCCACCGTCGGGCACTCGCCGCGGCCCGGACGTGGCTCGACCGCCTCGGGGTCGCCGAGCTCGCCGAGCGGCGGCCAGGGGAGCTGTCAGGCGGGCAGCAGCAGCGGGTGGCGATCGCGCGTGCCCTGGCGACCGAACCCGACGTGCTCCTGCTCGACGAACCGTTCGCCGCCCTCGACGCCAGCGTCCGGGCGGCGCTGCGCCGCGATCTCGCAGCCTTGCCGACGGCCCCGGTGGCGCGCCTGCTGGTCGCCCACGACGCCGCCGACGTCCACGCCCTCGCCGACCGCGTCGTCGTCCTCGAGGCCGGCCGGGTGACGCAACGCGGCACCCTGGCTGACCTGGCCGGCGCCCCGCGTAGCTCGTACGTGGCCGATCTGATCGGCACGAACCTGCTCCGCGGCACCCTCGTGAACGGCTCGTTCCGGTCCGACGACGGTTTCGAGCTGACGGTCGGCGCCCACGAGATACCGGACGGGGGAGTGCTGGCCGGCATCCGTCCGGCGGCGGTGGCCCTGCACCGCGAGCGGCCGGAGGGCAGCCCGCGCAACGTGTGGCGGGCGGCGATCGACGGCGTCGACGTCACACCGGACCGGGTGCGCGTCCGGCTCGCCGTGCCCGAGGGGCTGGCGGTCGAGGTGACGCCGGCCGGGTTCGCGGCGCTCTCGGTTGCGCCCGGCGACGCGGTCTGGGCCTCGGTGAAGGCCTCCGAGATCTCCGTCGTCCCCGATTGACCGTCCGCGTGAGCTCGGGGCCGCTTCCGGCGGTTCGAACCTCACGCGATGCGGGCGGCCCCGGACGCGGCAGATCCACGAGATGGTTCCGATCGACCCGGAACGGTTTCGGGACCAGGAGCCACGTTCGCCGCCGAAGCGGTGTCGTGGGTCTGCGTCCCCTGTTGCATCTCGTGGATCTGAACTAGATGATCCCATCCCGGGCGGTCCCGCGCAAGGGTCGGAAGCCCCTTGACAGGGCCAGTACGGTGCGCCGGATGCGCCACCGAGATCCCGTCCTGATGGGCCCCGGCCCGTGCAACCCGTACCCCGAGGTGATGGAGGCGCTGGGTCGCCCGGTGCTCGGCCACCTCGATCCCGACTTCATCACCCTCATGGACGAGGTCGGTGAGCGCCTCCGCCAGGCCTTCCGGACGACGAACCGTCTCACGTTCGCCGTGTCGGGCACCGGGTCGGCCGGCATGGAGGCGGCGTTCGTCAACGTCGTCGGTCCCGGCGACACGGTCGTGATCGGCGTGAACGGGGTGTTCGGCGGGCGGATGTGCGACGTGGCGGCGCGCTGCGGGGCGGACGTCGTCCGCGTCGACGCGACGTGGGGCGCGCCCATCGATCCCCAGCGGCTGCTCGAGGCCCATCCGTCACCGAAGGTGATCGCCGTCGTCCACGCCGAGACGTCGACCGGCGTGCGCAACGACCTCGCCGACCTCGGTGCGAACAAGGGCGAGGCCCTCCTCCTCGCCGACTGCGTCACGTCGCTCGGCGGCATCGACCTGCGCATCGACGACTGGGGCGTCGACCTCGCCTACAGCGGCACCCAGAAGTGCCTCGGCGTGCCGCCCGGACTGGCGCCGCTCACGGTGTCCGATCGGGCACTCGACCGGCTCCGGGACAGGCCCCAGTCGTGGTACCTCGACCTCAACATGATCCGCAAGTACGTGACCGGCGAAGGGGCCCGCGCGTACCATCACACCGCGCCGATCTCGATGGTCTACGCGATCCACGCTGGCCTCGGCGTGCTCCTCGACGAGGGCCTGGACGCATCGCACGCCCGGCACCAGGCCTGCGGCGACGCGCTGCAAGCAGCACTCGTCGAGCGCGGCTTCGAGCTGTTCGCCTCGGACGGGCACCGTCTGCCCCAGCTGACGTCGGTGCGGGTGCCGGAGGATCGCCTTCCCGCCGGCACGACGGAGGCCGATGTGCGTCGAGCGCTCCTGTTCGAGCACGGCATCGAGATCGGCGGCGGCCTCGGCGAGCTCGCCGGGACGGGCTGGCGCATCGGCCTGATGGGTCACACAGCCCGCCAGCGCAACGTCGGCGCCCTCCTCGCCGCCCTCGATCGCATCCTCGTGTGACGCGACGCGCCTGGCACCGCGCGTCGGATGCCTGGCACCTCGCTTCACGTGCCTGGCCCCGCGCGTCGTGCGCCTGGCACCTCGCTTCACGTGCCTGGCACCGCGCGTCGTGTGCCCGGCACCTGGCGTCACACGACGATGTTGACCATCCGGCCGGGGACGACGATCACCTTCCTGGGGGTCGCGCCGTCGACCACGCCGGCGATCTTCTCGTCGGCGAGCGCTGCCGCTTCGACCGTCGCGGCGTCGGCATCGCCGGGAACACGGATGTGGCCGCGGACTTTTCCGTTGACCTGGACCGGGTACTAGATCGTGTCGTCGTCCAGGTACTGCGGGTCGGCGACAGGGAAGTCGGTGTAGGTCACGGTCTCGCCGTGGCCGAGGCGACGCCACAGCTCCTCGGCCAGGTGTGGCACCAGCGGTGCCGCCATGAGCACCATCGGCTCGGCCACCTCGCGTGGCGTCGCTTCGAGCTTCGTCACCGCGTTGTTGAGCTCGATCAGCTTGGCGATCGCGGTGTTGAAGCGCAGCGCGTCCATCTCGGTGCGCACATGGTCGACGGTGCGGTGGAGGAGCTTCGTGGTCTCCTCGTCGGCGGGCTCGTCGACGACGACCGACTCGCCGGTGGTCTCGTCGACCAGGTTGCGCCACAGTCGCTGCAGGAACCGGTACATGCCGACGACGTCGCGCGTCTCCCAGGGCCGTGAGGCGTCGAGCGGCCCGGTCGCCATCAGGTACAGCCGCAGTGTGTCGGCGCCGTACTCCTCGTACAGCTCGTCGGGCGACACCGAGTTCTTCAGGCTCTTGCCCATCTTCCCGAACTCGCGCTCGACACGGCGGTCCCCCAGGAAGAACTCGCCGTCACGCTCCTCGACCGCCCGGGCGTCGACGTACACCCCGCGCTCGTCGGTGTACGCGGCCGCGAGGATGTAGCCCTGGTTGAACAGGCGGGCGTAGGGCTCCTTCGACGACAGGTGGCCGAGGTCGTACAGCACCTTGTGCCAGAACCTGGCGTACAGCAGGTGCAGCACGGCGTGCTCGACGCCGCCGACGTAGAGGTCGACGCCGCCCGGGTGATCGGGGCGAACGTCGGGCCGTGGCCCGACCCAGTACGCCTCGTTGACCGGGTCGACGAATCGCTGCTCGTTGTTCGGGTCGAGGTAGCGCAACTGGTACCAGCACGACCCGGCCCACTGCGGCATCACGTTGGTGTCGCGGCGGTACGGCTGGGGTCCGTCACCCAGATCGAGGGTCACGTTGACCCAGTCCTGCAGCCGGTCGAGCGGGCTCTCGGGGTTGGAGTCGGCGTCGTCGGCATCGAACGTGCGGGGCGAGAAGCTGTCGGTCTCGGGGAGCGTCACCGGGAGCATGTCGTCGGGGAGGGCGTGCGGGAACCCGTCGACGTCGTAGACGATCGGGAACGGCTCGCCCCAGTAGCGCTGGCGGCTGAACAGCCAGTCGCGCAGCTTGTACGTGACCGCGGCGCGACCGCGACCGTTGGCCTCGAGCCACTCGTTGGTGGCGGCGATGCCGTCGGCCTTGTTGTCGTACCGGCTCAGGTCGAGCGTGGCGTTCGCGCTGTTGACGTACGGCGCGTCGCCGATGTAGGCGCACGGCCACAGCGACGTGTCGAGCGCCGTGCTCGGCGTCGCTCGGATCCGCTGCTCCTCGAACCACGACGCCGGCGGGCGCTGGATCGCCGGGATCGGCAGACCGAACTTGCGGGCGAACTCGAAGTCGCGCTGGTCGCCACACGGCACCGCCATGATCGCCCCGGTGCCGTACCCCATCAGCACGTAGTCGGCGATCCAGATCGGGATCGGCAGGCCGTTGAGCGGGTTGGTGGCGTACGACCCGGTGAACACCCCGGTCTTCTCGCGGCTCTCGTCCTGGCGGTCGACTTCCTTCTTCATCGCCGCGTCGCGCCGGTACGACGCCACCGCCCCGGCGTGCTCGGGGGTGGTCAGGTCGTCGACCGACGGGTGCTCGGGCGCGAGCACCATGAACGTGGCTCCGAACAGGGTGTCGGGTCGCGTGGTGAAGACCGTGATGTCGCCCGCCGGCGACGCGAAGTGGACGTCCGCGCCGATCGACCGCCCGATCCAGTTGCGCTGCATCGTCTTGATCGCGTCGGACCAATCGAGCACGTCGAGGTCGTCGAGCAGCCGCTCGGCGTAGGCGGTGATCCGCATCATCCACTGCCGCATGTTGCGCTTGAAGACCGGGAAGTTGCCGCGGTCGGACCGGCCGTCGGCGGTGACCTCCTCGTTGGCGACGACCGTGCCGAGCCCGGGACACCAGTTGACCGGTGCCTCGCTGACGTAGGCCAGCCGGTGGTCGTCGACCAGCTGCTTGCGCTCGGCGTCGGACAGCTCGCCCCACGGCCGTCCGTCGGGCGTCGCCCGGTCGCCCGAGTGGAACGCAGCGATGAGCTCGCTGATCGGGCGCGCGGCACCGTGCTCGCCGACGTCAGGATCGAACCACGCGTCGAAGATCTGGTTGAAGATCCACTGTGTCCAGCGGTAGTAGCCGGGATCGGTCGTCGACACGCTGCGGCGCGGATCGTGCCCGAGCCCGAGCCGGCGCAGCTGGCGGCGGTAGGTGACGACGTTCTGGTCGGTCGTGATCGCTGGGTGCTGGCCGGTCTCGACCGCGTACTGCTCGGCCGGCAGGCCGAACGCGTCGAAGCCCATCGTGTGCAGCACGTTGTGGCCGGTCATCCGCTTGAAGCGGGCGTAGACGTCGGTCCCGATGAACCCCAGCGGGTGGCCGACGTGGAGGCCCTTGCCGGACGGGTACGGGAACATGTCGAGCACGAACAGCTTCTCGCCCCGCTCGGCGGCGAGCTCCGGGTCGCCGAGCGGTCCGGTC
>JBFHJC010000176.1:0-6157 GCA_041596155.1 Ilumatobacter sp.
TAGGCGGGGGCCTGGCTGGTCTCGAGCACCCGCAGCGCCCACGGCGCGTCGACGACCACCGCGCCACGGTGAGCGACGCGGATGCGCCAGTCGACGCGCTCGACACGGGGCGGGCGTGGGAAGTCCCACACCGACTCGACCGGCTTGCCGTTCGTCGCGATCTCGGCCACGACGCCAGCCTCGCGCCCGATCAGTGGGTCTGCCTCACGGGCCGGAGAAGATGCCGCTGGCGTCGTTGCCCAGGTTGTCGTAGTAGGTGGTCTTCGGGTCGTAGGACGCTGCAGCTTCCTCCCATGAGGCGAGCTCCTTGCGGCCGACGACGTGCCAGTGCACCTCGTCGGGGCCGTCGGCCAGCCTGAGGGTGCGCTGGCTGGCGTACATCCGGGCGAGCGGCGTCCACTGTGATACCCCGGTGGCGCCGTGGATCTGGATCGCCTCGTCGACGATCTGACAGGTGCGGATCGGGACCATCGCCTTGACGGCGCTCACCCAGACACGCGCCTCGGCGTTGCCGAGCTCGTCCATCGCCTTGGCCGCGGTCAGCACCATGCGCCGGCACGCTTCGATCTCGATGCGAGCCTTGGCGATCACCTCGACGTTCTTGCCCAGGTTCGAGATGCGCTTGCCGAAGGCCTCGCGCGACAGGCCGCGCTGCGCCATCAGGCCGAGGGCCCGCTCGGCGGCACCGACCGAGCGCATGCAGTGGTGGATGCGGCCGGGGCCGAGCCGGAGCTGCGAGATCTCGAAACCCCGGCCCTCGCCGAGCAGCATGTTGTCGGCCGGTACCCGCACGTCGGTGAACCGGAGGTGCATGTGGCCGTGGGGCGCGTCGTCGTCGCCGAACACGTGCATCGGCCCGACGATCTCGACGCCGGGCGTGTCGCGCGGCACGAGGATCTGCGACTGGCGCTGGTGCACCGGGCCGTCGGGGTTGGTCTGGAGCATGACGATGAAGATCTTGCAGCGCGGATCGCCGGCGCCGGACGCGTAGTACTTCTCGCCGTTGATGACCCACTCGTTGCCGTCCTTGACCGCACGGCAGGCGATCTGCTTGGCGTCGGACGACGCGACGTCCGGCTCGGTCATCACGTAGGCCGAGCGGATCTCGCCGTTGAGCAGCGGCTGCAGCCACTTCTCCTTCTGCTCGGGGGTGCCGACCCGCTCGAGCACCTCCATGTTGCCGGTGTCGGGCGCCGAGCAGTTGAGGCACTCGGACGCGATCGGGTTCTTGCCGAGCTCCATCGCGATGTAGGCGTAGTCGAGGTTGGAGAGGCCCTCACCGGTCTCGGCGTTGGGGAGGAAGAAGTTCCAGAGCCCGCGCTCCTTCGCCTGGTTCTTCAGCTTCTCGAGCAGCTCGAGCTGGCCCTCGCCGTATCCCCAGCGTTCGGCACGGCCCTCGCCGAGCCGGAAGAACTCCTCGGTGTTCGGTTCGACCACTTCGGCGATGAACTCCTTCACCGCGTCGTACAGCGGACGGGCCTTCTCCGACATCCTCAGATCGAACATGTCGACGGTGGACTCGAGTGCTGTCATGTGTCACTCCTCCTCGCTCGGGCAACGAGGTGGAACTTAGTGAGGCACCGGCCGACCCGTCCCATCCGAGCACCGACTCAGGTCGGTTTGCGGCGGCCGCGGCGGTCGGCGCGCCGGATGAAGCGCTCCTGCTCGGCCTCGAGTGCGGCTTCCTCGGCGACGAGGCGTTCGAGGCTCGCCAGGCGGGCCGGGTCGAGCGCACCGTCGGCGACCGCCTGCTGCACGGCGCAACCCGGCTCGCGATCGTGCTTGCAGTCGCGGAATCGACAGTGGTCCATGAGGTCGAACACGTCGGCGAAGGCCCGCTCGATCCCGTGGCCCGACAGCCAGAGGCTGACGGCCCGCACCCCGGGCGTGTCGATCAGCCAGCCCTCGCCGGGTAGTCGCAGCAGCTGCGCGGCGACCGTGGTGTGGCGTCCCCGCTGGTCACCCTCACGGACGACAGCGGTGTCCATGACCTCGTCGTCGAGCAGCGCGTTGACCAACGTCGACTTGCCGACGCCGGAAGCGCCGAGGAATGCGAGCGTTCGGTTGCCGGCTGCGAACTCGCGGATCGCCTCGAGCCCATCGCGGGTGCGCCCGCTGGCGACGAGGACGGGCACACCGAGCGCGACGTCGGCGAGCTCGTTCTGGGTCGGGACCGCGTCGACGACGGTGTCGGACTTGGTCAGCAGCACGACCGGGAGGGCGCCCGAGTCGAACGCCAGCACGAGCTCGCGCTCGAGGCGGCGCTGGTTCGGGGGCGACCCGAGTGAATGGACGAGGAACACGACGTCGATGTTCGCGGCCAGCGCATCGGCTTCGAAGCGGTCGCCTTCGAATGACGCCCGGCGCACGAACGCCGAAGTGCGCTCGATGATGTGCTCGACCTGCTCGCCGTCGTCGGTCGGCACGACCCAGTCGCCGATCGCGACGTCGACGTAGAGGTTCCGGATCCGCAGCGGTGCGTCGTCGGAGGCATGCCGCATCACGGTGCTCCACCCGCGATCGATGCGGGCGATGCGGCCCGGCGATCCGGGCGCGCCGATCGCCTCCCACGACGCCTGGAGGGCGTCGTTCCAACCGAGATCCCGATCGGGCTGCACGTGCGGACGGTACCCGACCGTCATCCCGTCGGCGCTCGTCGATCGACACCTTCCGGGATCGCACGCGGCCGACGGGCGGGTCGGTTGCGCGCCGTGGGATGATGACCACATGTTGATCGCGCTCGTGGTCTACGAGGGGGTCCTCGACGACGAGTGCGAGGCGTTCCGGTCGGTCCTCGGGCTCGTGCGCGACGCTCGCGTGGTCGCGGTCGCGGCCGAACACCACGCATATGCGGGCCCGGGTGGGAGCCAGTCCGTCGACCTGACCTTCGACGAGCTCGACCACGCCGACGTGGTGGTGGTGCCCGGCGGGCTCGGGTGCGAGCGCGCCGCCGACGACCCGGCGCTGCGCACCTTCCTGCACCGGGTGGAGCGGACCGCCCGCTTCGTCGCCGCCAGTTCGACCGGCACCGTCGTCCTGGCGTCGGCCGGCCTGCTGCACGGCGGATCGGCCGCCACGCACTGGCTCGCGACCGACCTGCTCCGGCGGTACGGCTCGGAGGCCGACGATCGCCGGCTCGTCGTGAGCGGGAACGTGATCACATGCGAGGGCCGCATCAGCGCGGTCGACGCGGCGTTCACACTGGTCGAGCGGCTCGCGGGCTCCGGCGAGGTCGAACGGATCAGAGCCACGCTGCTCGAACGCGGCCAGCCGCTGCTGCGCGATCCGAACTGGTGGGAGCTGCTCCTCGAGCGGGTGCTGGGGCGGACGACGCTGCGGACCCCCCGCAAACCTGCTGCGGCCCCGCCCGAACAGCCGCATCACCGGCCCGAGGTGACCCCACTGTCGGTCATGATCGAGCTGGTCGACGACGAGGACTTGGTGCGACGGATGAAGCGGCGCGCGAACCGACGGTCCTGAGGCCGACAGCACTCGTTCTCGCCTCCGCAGGCGGGATCGGTCGCGGTGATCCCAGTGGGAGTCGAGCGTTTCGCGGGCACACTGCCTGGCGGTTGCGCCTTGACAACCCGACCGTCCATCCCCTAGCCAAAGGCAGCAATGGCGAAGCCCCTCGTCGTCGTGGAGTCACCCGCGAAGGCCAAGACCATCTCCAAGTTCCTCGGCGCCGACTATGACGTGCGCGCCTCGGTGGGCCATGTCGCCGACCTGCCGAGCAAGGGTCTGAACATCGACGTCGACAACGGCTTCAAACCGACGTACGAGCTGACCGATCGCGGCAAGCAGGTGGTCAAGGATCTCCGGGCGGCCCTCAAGGATGCGTCCGAGCTGTATCTCGCCACCGACGAAGACCGCGAGGGCGAAGCGATCTCGTGGCATCTCGTCGAGCATCTCAAGCCGAAGGTGCCCGTCAAGCGGATGGTCTTCCACGAGATCACCAAGGCGGCGATCGATCACGCGATCGACAACCCGCGCGGCATCGACTACGGCCTCGTCGACGCCGCCGAGACCCGCCGCATCCTCGACCGCCTCTATGGGTACGAGGTGTCGCCGGTGCTGTGGCGGCGAGTCAACCGCGGCCTGTCGGCGGGCCGCGTGCAGAGCCCCTCGATCCGGCTGATCGTCGAGCGCGAGCGCGAGCGGATCGCCTTCGTCTCCGCCGACTACTGGGACATCGACCTGCTCACCGCGACCGATCCGGCGTTCGAGGCCAAGCTGGTCGCGGTCGACGGCGACAAGGTGGCGTCGGGCAAGGACTTCGACGACCGCGGTCAGGTCAGCGCCAAGGCGACCGCGATCGACGAGCCACGGGCGCGGGCGCTGGCGACCGGCCTCGAGGGCGCCACGTTCTCGGTGCGGTCGGTCGACGAGAAGCCGTACCGGTCGTCGCCGAAGCCGCCGTTCATGACCTCGACGTTGCAGCAAGAGGGCGGCCGCAAGCTGCGCCTCTCGTCGTCGCAGGTGATGCGGCTGGCCCAGGGCCTGTACGAGCGGGGCTTCATCACCTACATGCGCACCGACAGCGTGACGCTCTCCGACGAGGCGATGAAGGCGACACGCGCGGCGATCGGCGGCGAGTACGGCCAGAACTTCCTGTCGCCGCAGCCGAAGGTCTACACGTCGAAGTCGAAGAACGCGCAGGAGGCACACGAGGCGGTCCGCCCGACCACTCCGTATCGCTCGCCGAAGCAGGTCGAGGGCGAGCTCAACAGCCAGGAGCTGGCGCTCTACCGCCTCATCTGGCAGCGCACCCTGGCGTCGCAGATGGCCGACGCGACCGGCGTCACCGTCAGCGTCCGGCTCGGAGCGGTGTCCGAGCACGAGCAGACCGACTGCGAGTTCGGTGCCTCGGGCACGACGATCACCTTCCCCGGCTATCGGGCCGTGTACGTGGCTGCCGACGACGACGGCGACGGGTCGACGGAAGCGCTGCTGCCGCCGCTCGCCGCCGGCGAGGTGGTGCCGGTCGAGTCGCTGACGCCCAACGGACACACGACGAGCCCGCCGGCTCGCTATACCGAGGCGTCGCTCGTCAAGCGGTTGGAGGAGCTCGAGATCGGCCGCCCGTCGACGTGGGCCTCGATCATCCAGACCATCCAGGATCGCGGCTACGTGTGGAAGAAGGGTCAGGCGCTGGTGCCGACGTGGACGGCCTTCGCCGTCGTCGGACTGCTCGAGCAGCACTTCGCCGATCTCGTCGACTACGACCTCACCGCCAAGATGGACGCCGATCTCGACGAGATCGCCGGCGGCCGCCAGCAGAAGGATCAGTGGCTGCAACGCTTCTACTTCGGCGACGAGGACGACCGGCTCCCCGGCCTCAAGCGGATCGTCGAGGAGAACCTCGACAAGATCGACGCCGCCGAGATCAACACCTTCCCGCTCGGCCACGACGACGATGGCCAGCTGATCGTCGTCAAGCCCGGCAAGTACGGGCCGTACGTGAAGCGTGGCGACGACACCGCCAGCGTGCCCGAAGACCTCCCGCCCGACGAGCTCGACGTGGCGAAGGCGACCGAGCTGCTGGCGATGCCGAAGAGCGACGAGCCGATCGGCGAGCTCGACGGGTACCCGGTGTTCGCCAAGAACGGGCGCTACGGGCCGTACGTGCAGTGGGGTACCCCCGACGACCTGCCGCCGGGTCTCGAGAAGCCGAAGATGTCGAGCCTGTTCCAGACGATGACGCTCGAGCGGATCACGCTGGAGGATGCCGAACAGCTGCTCCAGCTGCCGCGCTCGCTCGGTCAGGATCCCGTCGACGGCAGGGAGATCGTCGCCAACAACGGCCGGTACGGGCCCTACGTCGTCAAGGAGAAGGACTTCCGCTCGATCGACTCCGAGGAGCAGCTGCTGACGATCACACTCGAGGAAGCCTCGAGGATCTTCCAGCTCCCCAAGGTGTTCAAGCGCGGTGGCCGCAACATGGCCGCCAAGGGCCCGCTGCGCGAGTTCGGCACCGACCCGGTGAGCGAGCGCCCCGTCGTGGCCAAGGACGGCCGGTTCGGCGTCTACGTCACCGACGGCGAGACCAACGCGTCGCTCGGCAAGGGCGACCGTCTCGAGGCGATGGCCCCCGAGCGGGCCTACGAGCTGCTGGCGATCCGTCGCGAGGCGATCATCGCCAAGGGCGGCCCGACCA
>JBFHJC010000177.1:0-6153 GCA_041596155.1 Ilumatobacter sp.
CGGTGGCGCCGAACTCCATCGCCTTCTCGCGCTTGAACTCGACCGGGTCGACGGCGACGACCCGCTTGGCGCCGGCCATCGCCGCGCCCTGCACGGCGTTGATGCCGATGCCGCCGATGCCGACCACCACGACGACGTCGCCGGGGCGGACGTCGCCGCGATTGGTCGCCGAACCCCAGCCGGTCGCCACGCCGCACGACACCAGCGCCACCGCATCGAGCGGCAGGTCGGCGTCGACCTTGATCACCTGCGACTCCGCCACGCACGAGTGCTGGGAGAACGTGCCGAGCTTGGCCATCAGCAGGAGGTCGGTGTCGCCGAGGCGGTGGCGGCTGGTGCCGTCGGTGATCATGCCGGGCAGGAATGCGCCGCCGCCCTGGTCGCAGAGGTTCTGGCGGCCGGTGACGCAGTAGCGGCAGCGACCACACGACGGCACGAACGACGCCGACACGTGGTCGCCGGGCGCCACGCTCGTGACGCCGTCACCGACCTGTTCGACGATGCCGGCCCCCTCGTGGCCGCCGATCATCGGGAAGATCGACTCGATGCCCATCAGCGCCTTCGCCTCGGCCGGCGGATCGAAGTCGCCGGTGAGCACGTGCTCGTCGCTGTGGCAGAGTCCGGCGTGCGTCCACCGGACGAGCACCTCACCGGCTCGAGGCGGATCGACGTCGATCTCCTCGATCGACCAGTCCTGGCCGACCCCGTGGACGATGGCTGCGCGACTCTTCATCGGCTCATCTGAGCAGGCGCGCCGCAAGTCAGGCGAGCGCAGCGCGGCCGCGCAGCACCCAGTCGGATGCGTCGCCTGCCAGCTCGGTCAACCGCTCGTGGAAGCGCGCCAGCTCCCGATCGTCCAGGATGGCCGCCCAGTCGCGGGTGCCGCCGGTCCGGAAGAACACCGCCGGATCACGCCAGATGCCGAGATGGGCCTCGGGAGCAGCCGACGCGGCGTTGGCGCGCATCGAGTCGAGGCGCGCCGCGGCGACGAACGCCGGCCAGCGCTCCTCGTCGACGCTCACGTCGAGCACGTCAGCGACGCGCCGCATCTCGCCGTCGAGGTCGGACCAGAGATCGGCGTAGTGGAACAGGTGCACGTTCGGGCGGTCGCGGGCGTCCCAATACGTGTGGACCTGCTGACAGAAGTCGGCGAGCCCGTGCGGGCCGCTGCCGGTCGGTTGATTGTCGTTCTCGACGAACCAGCGCAGCACCGCCCTCGGCTCGTCGGGTTGGCCGACGTGACCTGCGACCGGCGGTGGCACACCCGTCGCGGCGTCGCGCAGTGCGACGGCGCGACCCGGCGCGGTGTTGCGGCTGTGATCGAGGTCGGACAGCGCGGCGTCGAGCGGGTGCCTGATCAGAGCGATGTAGGTGACGGTCGGGTGATCCGGCAGGCCGTCGAGGGGCGTGTGGGTCTTGACGAACCGACGATGGCGCTGCGCCGCGAGGAGACCGAAGACCTCGTCGTCCGACCGGATCAGCATGTCGACCCACGGCGACAGCTCCGAGATCGGCGCATCGAGCTCGGTGCGGCCGAGCACCAGCATCCCCACGATGTGCTGCATCCAGGTCGTGCCGCACTTGGACGGTGTGGTGATGACGACGTCGTCGGGTCGCAGCTCGAAGCGCTCCCACCGGGCGCTGTCGCTCATCAGACCCCGGTAGCGGCGACCGGTCATGGTCAGGAGCTCCGGCCCGACTCGTCTCGGTCGATGCGGGGGAAGTGCACGATCGGCAGCACGAACCACGACCACGCGAGTGCGAGCAGCAGGGCCGCGGTCGCCGCGACCGCCGCGCCGGCGTCGATGACCAGATCGGACACGAGGTAGACCGTCGCGGCGATCGCCACGCCCATGGCGACCGTGCCGACGATCGCCACCCAGATCGCGATGCGCAGGTGGCGCTCCGAGCGACGGGGGACGCCTGTCGCGGGGGCGCGCACGCGCTGGTGGACGCTCGGGGCGATCAGCAGCACGGAGGCGATCGCGGAGGCGTAGAACGCAACGAGGAAGGCCAGGCGCTGCTTGTCGTCGATACCGTCGAAGACGGGCTGCAGCGGCGCGGTCAGCAAGAACGCGAACAGCACCTGGACGCCCGGCAGCGTCGTGCGCAAGCCTTCCAGGAGCGATCGGAACTCGTCGTCGACCTCGACGCGCTCACTGTCCGACACGAGACGACCGTACCCACTGTCGCCGAGCGCGAATCACGCATCACCCGCCGTACTGCTCGGTCGGGCGCCCACGAACGGCGGCGAGGTGGCCGGCCGACGGAGCGGCGGAATCGTCTCAGGCGTCGGCACCGCCCTCCGCCGCAGCCTTGATGCCTTCGACGACCCTGGTCATGTTGGCCCGGTGCTCGTCGATGCGCCGGGCGAGGATTCGTGGCTCGAGCTCGGGCATGCGCCCGATGACGGCGGTGATGCCCGACGGGCCCGGGCCGAGGCGCAGGACGTATCGCAGGCGCGTCGCACCGGCGATCGACGACAGCTCGAACCGCCACCGGGCGCCCGGGTTGTCGGGGTCGGAGGTGACCCAACCGAACTCGCGCCCCTCCTCGTACCGGTCGACGAAGCAGGGCACCTCCCATTCCCCGATCGCCTCGTGGGTGTTGCTCCCGATGAACCGGGCGCCGACCGTGGGACCGTCGAACCCGTCGGCCCAGCGGGCGCCGGTGAACTCCTCGCTGAAGCGAGCGCCGAAGCCGATGTCGGTGACGTACGGCCACACCGCCTCGACCGACGCGTCGATGTCGACCTCGACCGCGGTGCCGGGGCCGTCCGCGATCGACGGCGGGTCGCCCGGACCCCGTTCCCAGGTGTGTCCGAAGCGATCGACGTAGGTGATGTCGCGCGCCGGATACCGAGGGGCTCGCCGGAAGTCGGATCCGGTGTACCACGCCACCGGGATCATCGCGACCGGGGTCGTCCCGGCGGGCACGTCGAGCAACTCCATCAGCTCGCCCTGCTTACCCAGGATCGCGGTCGTCCAGGACGTGCCGAGGCCGCGGGCGCGCAAGGCGACGCAGAAGCTCCACACCGACTGCAGCACCGAGTCGAACAGCCCGGGCCGGCCGCTGCCGTCGTGGACGCCGATGATCGTGGGGATCACGATCACGGGCACCTCCGCGAGGTGCTCGGCGAGGTGGGCCGCCGATGCCATGACGCGCTCTTGTGGGTGTCCCGTGCCGCTGAGCCGGTCGCGCGCCTCGATCATCCACCGCCCGGCCGCCTCCAGGTACAAGTCGGCGATGCGGCGCTTGACCTCCGGATCGCGCACCACGATCCATCGCCGGCTGCCCTGGTTGCCGCCCGACGGCGCCTGCTCGGCGATGTCGATGCAGTCGAGGACGATCTGGTGATCGACCGGTCGTTCGAGGTCGAGGCGGAGGCGGACGGCGCGGGTGGTGCTCAGCGCGTGGTCGACCGAGGCGACGTCGATGTCCATGGTCAGCGCCTACCGTGCCCGTGCTCGCAGTCCATGGCCCGAACCTAGGGCGCACCCCGAGTCAGAGGACGAGCCGTGCGGCGTCGGGCGCGTGGGCACCGACGACCGCCGAGCGGATCCCGGCGAACCCGGCGACGAACGGCAGCCCGATCACGACCGCTGCCCACGGCGGCGACAGCACGGGACCGACGACCACGATCGCGACCGGGACGGCGAGGATGGCGACGCCGGCCCACCGCGGTACCGCTCGTGACCTGAGCAGACCGGCACCCAACAGGATCATGCCGACCTGGAACGCAGGGGCGATCGGCCCGACCAGCGGCACGCCGTCGTAGAAGCGGCCGTAGAGGCGCTCCATGGCGCCGAACTCGGCGGGCTGCTCGCTCATGAACCGGAACGCCTCGCCGTGGCCGTAGACGATCAGCGACATCGCCGCGGCGCCGAGAGCTGCGAGCGAACCGCCGATCCGCACGAGTCCGGAGGCGCGCCCGACCGAGCGGCGCCCGACGAGCGCGAGCACCACGGCGATCGCCAGCCAGGCGAACGGCTCGACGAGGTGAGCGGTGACCCAGCGGACGCGCTGTTCGTCGATGACGTGCAGACTGCGCGCCGACTCGCTGTCCTCGTGCGGATGGACGAAGACCGCCAACGTCAGCGCGATCGGCGCGCCGACGACCAGTGCCCCCCAACGTTGCTGGGGTGTGAGCCGGCTCCGGTCGGCAGGGCCGCGACGCAGGCTCGGGAAGGGGCGGATGGTGGACGACGACATCGGTCTCTCCTCTTGAACTTTTCGACGGGAACCGAGCTTGCGCGACGTCGGTTGGGCGGGACTTGGGACCGGCTTGCGTCCGAACCGCGATGGGCGCGGTGATGCGGCGCGCGCTGCCGGCCCGATCGAGCGGTGCGGCCGGACGGCGATCGCCGCGTCACGGCGGTGAGCCGAGCACTCTCGGTCGACGACCCCCGGCCCACGGCACGCGCCGTCGTCCGGCGCGCCGTTCGGGATGATGCGGGTGCGCTACGTTCCTCGCCGACGCGACGGGAGGAGCACACGATGAGCGACGGCTCGAACGGCGCCCCGATCGCGCTGGTCACCGGCGTCAGCCGAGCCGGCGGGATCGGGCTCGCGATCGCCGAGCGGCTGGCCGGCGACGGATTCACCGTCGCGTCGGCCGGGTGGCGACCGTACGACGAACGGATGCCCTGGGGCGCCGACGAGACGCCGCCACAGCTGCCCGGCCCAGTCTTCGACGTCGACCTCGCCGAACCCGACGGGCCGACGGGGCTCGTCGACGCGGTCGTCACAGAGCTCGGACCAGTGTCAGTGCTCGTGATGTGCCACTGCGAATCGGTCGACAGCGAGATCCGCACCACCACCATCGAGAGCTTCGACCGTCACATGGCCGTCAACGCACGAGCGGTGTGGCTGCTGGTGAAGGCGTTCGCCGAGCAGTTCCCCGGCCCCGCCGGTACGGGGCGGATCGTCGCACTGACGAGCGACGACACCGCGTTCAACCTGCCGTACGGCGCGAGCAAGGGCGCGCTCGACCGGATCGTGCTCGCCGCCGCGTCCGAGCTCGCCGACCTCGGCGTGACCGCCAACGTCATCAACCCGGGCCCCGTCGACACCGGCTGGATGGACGACGAGATCGCCGACGCCGTGCGGTGCAACACGCTCCAAGGACGCCTCGGCCGACCCTCCGATACCGCCAACCTGGTGAGCTTCCTGTGCTCGACCGAGGGTCAGTGGATCAACCGCCAACTCCTGTACTCCGATGGCGGGCGGCGTCGCTGAGGTGCGACGGAGGGCGATCCCGCCTGATGACGACGGCGGCGAACAGAATGGTCATACTGCTCCCCCATGAGCGCGACCGACACGACCACCGGTGGCCCGGCCGGCATCGAGTGGGCACCCGACGCCGGCCACGAGATCTGGCACAACACTCGCGTCCGGCGAACACCGTTCACGGCCCGCGTCGAGGCACTCGGCGTGCAGGCCTACTCGGTCTACAACCACACGCTGATCCCGCTCAGCTTCCGGGGGATCGCCGACGACTACTGGCACTTGAAGGAGCACGTGCAGCTCTGGGACGTGTCATGCGAACGCCAGGTCGAGGTCGCCGGGCCGGACGCCGCCCGGCTCGTCCAGCTCGCCACGTGCCGGGACCTCACCGCGGCGCAACCCGGGCGCTGCATGTACACCCCGCTCGTCGACCAGCGCGGCGGGCTCGTGAACGATCCGGTCCTCCTGAAGCTCGCCGACGACCGCTTCTGGGTCTCGATCGCCGATCTCGATGTCGGACCGTGGCTCGACGGGCTGGCCCACGGGCTCGGACTGGACGTGGAGGTGAGCGAGCCCGACGTCGCCCCCCTGGCGGTGCAGGGCCCGAAGTCGGAGGAGCTCGTGAGCCGGGTGTTCGGTGACGCGGTGCGCGACATCAGGTTCTTCCGGTTCGTGCACCTCGAGTTCCACGGGCACCCGTTGGTCGTGGCGCGCACCGGGTGGAGCAAGCAGGACGGGTTCGAGATCTACCTCGATCGGCCGGAGCTCGGTCTCGCGCTCTGGGACGCACTCTGGGACGCCGGCCACGACCTGGACGTCGGTCCGGGCTGCCCGAACCTGATCGAGCGGATCGAGGGCGGGCTGCTGTCGTACGGCGGCGACATGACGCGCGCAAACAATCCGTTCGAGTGCGGGTTCGACACGTTC
>JBFHJC010000178.1:0-6112 GCA_041596155.1 Ilumatobacter sp.
CCGCGCCGCTGGTCGAACCAGTGGGTGACCGCGACCGTGCTCACCAACGTCAGCGAGCCCTGGCCGAGCAAGCGGATCAGGAAGAACCCGACGGCCAGCGTGACGAGGCCCTGGACGCCGGCCATCGCAACGAGCGCGGCCCCGAACGCGAGCCCGATCGCGGTCATCGCCCGCCGCACGCCACCGCGGTCGATCCGGGTGCCGATCGCCGGGAGCACGCCCGCGGCCGCCAGGGTTCCGACCAGGTAGGCCGTCGACACCTGCGAGCGCGTCAGGTCGAGTCCGCCGATCAGCGGGTCGACGAATACGCTGACGCCGATCGTCTGGCCGGGCCCGGTCATCGCGCCGGTCACGATCGCGAGCACCACGATCCGCCACCCGGCGAACGGGCGGGTGGCCCGGTCGGGCGGAGCGACGGTGTCGGCGTCGCTCACGGCTCGGGCCGGCGCCAGACCGAGACGTGCGACGCGCTGTCGGCGGTGAACGGCGAACGATCCCAGTCGGCCCACCGACCGACGATGTCCATGCCGGCGAGCCTCGCCATCAGGTCCAGCTCCGACGGCCATGCGTAGCGGAACGGCATCGACGTCAGCTCCCAGCCGTCGGCGCGCCGTGTGTAGTGGTGCGAGGTCGCCCGCTGCGTGACGACGTCGTACTCGTCGACGCCGGTGTGATCGGGGCCGTGGTGGAACACGTGGAACCGCTCCCCCGGCGGCATCGACCGCAGCGACGGCACGATCGTCTCGATCACGAAGTGGCCGCCCGGTCGCAGGTGCGCAGCGGCGTTCTGGAAGCAGGCGACCTGCTCGTCCTGCGTCGTCAGGTTGAGGATCGTGTTGAAGACGAGGAACACCAGGTCGAACTGGCCGTCGACGCGGGTCGTCGCCATGTCGCCGACGGTGACCGGGAGGTCAGTGCCGCCCGGCTTGGCACGGAGCTGCGCCACCATCGCCTCCGACAGCTCGATCCCTTCGACGTGCAGGCCGCGCTTCGCCAGCGGCAACGCCACCCGGCCCGTGCCGATGGCGAACTCGAGCGTCCGCCCTCCCGCGCCGGCCAGCTCGGCGAGCAAGTCGAGCATCCCGGCGAGGGTCTCCGGTGCCGACTGGTCGGCGAGGTCGTCGTCGTAGCGCGCCGCGATCGGCTCGTCGAAGTGGTTCTCGGGCACGCCGTCGAGTGTGGCACGGCGCCCGCCCGGGCCCACCGTCCGTACGGGGCACGCGGTGTCAGCGCGCTCGACGGGGCCGAACCAAGCGCTCGAGCCGTCGCACGATCCGTACCGGGAGACTGCCCAGCTCGCGGTTGAGGGCCTCGTTGTCGGCGGCGATCGACGCCGCCCACGTCTCGAGCTCGGCCGATCGCCGGTGCAGCGCGTCGCGCTCGTCGCGCCACGACGGCGGAGCGAGCGTGGGCGCCGCAGCGGGACCCTGAGCCGCCGGCGATCGAACGTCGCGCACCCCGCAGAGCGGCGCGAGCTCGGTGAGCGCTCGACCGGCCGCGCCGTCGATCGGGATGCGCCCGACGTCGCCGCGAAGCGCGTCGCGCGGGAACGCGACCGCGCCGCTCGCCGCGCAGCGGACGATCGCGCCGCCCGCGTCGGCGACGGCCGCACCGAGATCTCCGATCGCTCGCGCCGCCCCGCGGTCGCCGCCGGCTGCGACCATCACGTACGACCCGCGTGCGATGTCGGCAACCTCGGCGAGCGTGGCGCCGCCCGCCATGACGACGATCGCCTCGCTTCGCAACCCGGCGGCCTCACAGGCCGACGCGTCGTCACCGTCGAGCAACACCTCGATGCCGTGGTCGGCCGCCACCGCCGCGACCACCAGGCCGCGGACGTCGGCGGCCACCGGGGGAACGGCAACCACCGACAGACGCCGGTCGCCCATGGTCTCGGTCCAGGTGAACGACGGGCCGGGTTCGACCGCCGGGTCGGGCCGCTGGAGGCCGACGAACTGATACGTCGTCGCGTGGCGGTCGAAGGTCCGCCGGATCTGCCGGAGGAACGCCCCGAGCGGGGTGGCGTCCGACACCGCGGGATGCTGTGCCGGGAATCGCTGGTCGGACACCTCGACCACGACGTCGTCGCGCGCCACGGTGACGAACCCGGCCGCGGCGAGCATCCGGCCGAGCGAGTCGGCCGTGAAGAACCGCAGGTGGGTGTGATCGAGGAGACCGGTGGAGGTGGCGTCCCACCGGCCCGCGAGCAGCTTCGCCGCGACGTCCTGGTGCGCGACGTTGGGGACGCTCAACCCGAGGTTCGGCACACCTCGTTCGATCATCCAGGCGCGGATCGCGACCAGCAGCTCGTAGGGCTCGGGGACGTGCTCGATCACGTCGAGGGCGGTCAGCGCGACCACCGAGCGACCATCGGTCACGTCGTCGAGCACGCCGGGCAGCGCGTCGACATCGCGCAGGTCGTGGACGGTCGCCTCGAAGCCGCGCCGGCGCAGGTCGTCGATCGCCACCTCGTCGATCTCGATGCCGACGTACTCGAACCCGAGCGCGGTGAGGGCCTCGGCGTGGATCCCGCTGCCGCAGCCCAGGTCGACGATGAGGCCGCGCTCGTCGAGCCCGGCGAGCAGCCCGAGCAGGTTGTGGTGGGCGGGGCTCCGTTCGAAGTCGAACGCGTAGCGGCCCCGGTTGGGCGACGTCGCAGCGTCGGCCGCATCGACCTCGACGCCCCGTTCGACCGGCTCCGGGACCGCCCCGTCCACCGGGCTCGGGGCGGGCGCCTCGGGGGCGGCCGGCGTCCACCAGGGCGCGAGCCGCTCGAGCGTGCGCTGGGCGTCCGGTTCGGTGTCGAGCCAGGCGCGGAACCGGTCGGCGTCCGCCCCGTCGACGTCCGGGAACGCCTGGCGCAGGTCGTCGCGCCGTCGCCACACGATCCGCTCGATGCGACGGTGCGGGTGGGCGGGTGTCCCGCCGACGATCTCGGTGAGCCAACCACGCAGCTCGCGGTGGCGCGGCCCGAACGCGGGCGGCGGACCGCCGCCGAGCTCACCGCCGGCGACGAGCTCGTCGAGCAGGGCGTCACGCCAGCACCGCCGGAACTCGTCGGTCAGCGCGAGCGCGTCGTCGCTTCGATCCCAGCGATAGGGCTCGGTGCGACGCTGCGAGTGTCCGGCGCGGCGCAGCCGGTCGGCGTACGCGTCGGCCAGGATCCTGATCGGCGAGCCCGGTTCGAATCCGGCTCGGGGATTGGTCGGCCACCCGCTGAGACGGTCGGGTCGACCGGGGTCGTACCCGCTGAAGTGGACGAACCGGACCGGGGCGTCGCCCACGTACGGCAGACCGTCGCGGAGCTCGAGCGGACGCTCGTGCAGGTTCCACCAGGCGACGTTCATCCCGGGGTCGCGGCACACCTCGTGCGCGAACAGCACGGCGATCCAGTCCACCCACCGCTGGTCGGTGAACAGACCGTGCTCGGGATCGGACACGGCGTCGATCACGAGCCGCTCGTGCCACCAGTCGAGGAAGGGCGCGGCGGTCGGACCGACGGCGATGAACCCGAGGTTGAACAGCCCGGACACCATCAACGTCTGTTCGGACACGTCACGGCCGTCGCGCGGCAGCGGCTCGAGGACGTGCGGGGTGACCACGATGCCGGCGTCGGCGGCTCGTTCGACCACGTCGTCGAACGGGGCGTACACGACGACGTCCGGATCGAGGTAGCACGCGACCGCGTCGCGCTGGAGCAGATACCGGAGGAAGGCGGCCTTCACCGACGTGCAGAACTCGCGCACCTCGTAGATCGTCTTCATCACGTCGAGTTCGGGCGTCGCGACGTCGAGGTCCGCGAGGCCGATCAGCTCGATCCCGTCGACGCCCGTCGGCGCGTCGTCGTCGACGACCAGGATCACGAACCTGGCGCCGGGATGGTGCTCACGGAACGTCGAACCGGCGATGGACGCCATCTCGAGGAAGTTCGAGGCGACGATGGTGCCGGCGATCATCGGGTCGAGGGTAGTTGCGCGCCGCGGGTTCTCCGCCGAGCGGACCGGACCGATGTCATCGTTCGCCGTCCCGCCCGCCGGCCAGCTCGATGATGATCCCGTCGGGTCGATCGATGCGACCGGCCACCACCGCGGCGGGCAGTGCCGCGAGCCGCCGATCGAGCTCGCCCGGTTCGAAGTAGGCCAGTCCTGAGTCGTTGACGAGCGCCGTGTAGCGGTCGGCCCCGGTGTCGATCGGGGCCGTGTACAGCACGACGTACCGGACGTCGAGGTCGGCGAGCAGGTCGAGCGCAGCCGGCGACGGGAATTCGTTGATGACCGGGATCCAGCCCGCGTAGCCCTCGGGCTGGCGGCCGGAGTATCCGTTCAGGCTCTGCAGGTCGTCGTCGACGCCGAGCACCATCCTCGTCGACTCCAGGAACACCGATTCGGGCCACACCTCCGGAGGCGCCATCGGCAGCAGCGCCACCACGCCCGGTTCGAGCTGCTCCATGGCCGAGTGGACCGATCCGGGCTGCGGCTCGACGACGTCGAGCAGCTCGTGGTCCTGCAGCCCCTCGACGGCGACAACGACGACGAGCAGCGCCGCCACGCCGAACCGCAGTCGATCGCTCCGAACCCGGTCGAGCAGCACCGCGATCGCTGCGCCGGCGAGGAGCACCGCCGCCAGCTGCGCGAACACCACGAGCCGCACGAGCGCCCGCACGCTGTCGAATCCGGGCACGATCGCCAGCGCGACGTCGTGGAACGGTAGGACGATCCCGAGGACCGGTTCGCTGCCGACCGACACGAGCGCGGCGACGACGCCCAGGGCGACCACGGCGACCCACTCGGCCCGCGGTGAGAAGAGCTCACGCCAGCGGTGTCGGCCCGTCGCGACGAGCCACGCGAGCACCGGGACGAACACCAGCACCAGGACGCCGACGTACGCGTAGCGCTCACTCGACCGGCCGACGATGTCGCCGTCGAGCACCGGGATCTCGCGAAGCAGCGTCGACGACGGAGCCGGCGATCGCAGGTCGCCGAGGCGCAAGGCGTGGACCGAGTACTCGTCCGGGCGCGCCGCGGCACGATCGGTCGCCGACGTGTACCACCAGGCGATCGGGGCCATCAGCGCCACGAGCACGGAGGCGAACCCGCCGACCGCGGGCAGGAACGTCCGCCGCTCGCCGCTGCGCCATGTGCCGATCGCGAACGACCCGATGCACGCGGCCGCGAACGGCACCAGGACGATGCCGTAGTACGCGCTGGTGAGGAACTGGACGACCACGACCAGTCCCACCAGCGCGCCCCTGGTCACGGTCGGCCGATCGCGGAGCCGGAAGACCAGCAACACGGCGAGCGGGACGAAGCCGGCCCATGCGAGCTGGAAGTGACCCGACTGGGACAGGCGGATCGTGCTGAACGTGAAGGCGATCGCGGCCACGATGGACGCCGGCTCGTTCCGGATGAGGCGCCGCGCGAGACGGAACGTCGCCTCGGCGCAGATCACCCAGCTGGCGAGGTAGAGCACGTTGAACGCGACGACCGCAGATCCGGTGGCGGTCTCGATCAGCCAGAAGACCGGCACGAGCGGGAGCAGCGTGTCGCTGTAGGCCATGACGTCGTGGCCGGCGGCGAAGAACGGTCCGTCGGCGTAGCCCCTGAACCCGCGCGGCAGACGGTCCGCGCCCCACTTGAGCACCACCATGACCAGGTTGGCGTCGCCGGGGTTGCCGGGGATCGAGCGACCGAGCCGCCACGGCTCCGGGTACGCGAGCACCAGCGTGAGCACGAAGAACAGGCCCAACCGGCCCGCGAGCCCGCCGACGCTCGACCGCGCGGTGTCGTCCGGATCGACGATCGGAGCCACCTCCGGTGTGTCGGTCGGTGGCGACGTGCCGGTGGCTGTCGTGGACGACGACACGGCATCGTCGGCGCCGTCGGACATCCTGTCATCGTAACGAAGGACCGGTCGTGCCCGATCGAGGGCTGACGCCGAACGAGGGTGGGCCGGTACGGTTGGGCGCGTGCCGCTCGACGACGAACTGCTCAACCGTGTGACGTGGAAGATCCCGAACGCGCTGGTGCTGATCGGTTCGCGGGCGGGCGACGAACGCAACGCGATGACCGCCAGCTGGGTCACCCAGCTGTCGATGGAGCCGGTGCTGATCGGC
>JBFHJC010000179.1:0-6099 GCA_041596155.1 Ilumatobacter sp.
GCGGTGCGAAGCGCTGAGCGCCGGTGCCACCGCCGCCGCGGCCGTCGAGGACGCGGTAGGTGCCGGCCGCATGCCACGACATGCGGATGAAGAACGGGCCGTAGTGGCCGTAGTCGGCGGGCCACCAGTCCTGGGAGTCGGTCATGAGGGCGTCGACGTCGGCGACGAGCGCCTCGACGTCGAGGCCGGCGAACTTCTCGGCGTAGTCGAACCCGGCGCCGTAGGGGTCGGACGCCGGATGGCTCTGCCGGAGGATCCGCAGGTTGAGCTGGTTGGGCCACCAGTGCTGGTTCGACGTACCGCCGACCGCCTGATGGCCGGCGTGCATGACCGGGCACATGGCGGCATCGGGCGCATCGCTCGTGACCGTCGTGCCGTGATCGTTGCTCATGGGTTCTCCTCGTTGATGATGGGCGGACTAGGTGGAACGGGCCGGCTCGGACCGGCAGCCGGGGCACTGGCCCCAGAAGATGACCTCGGCCTCGTCGATGACGAAGCCGGCGTCGTCGGCCGCGCTCAGGCAGGGACGGGCGCCGACCGCGCAGTCGACGTCGACCATCTCGCCGCAGCTCCGGCAGATCAGGTGGTGGTGGTTGTCGCCGACGCGGTCCTCGTACCGGGCGGCCGAACCGGCCGGTTGGATGCGCCGGATGAGGCCGTTGTCGGCAAGCACGCCGAGCGCGTCGTAGACGGCCTGGCGGGAGATGACCCCGATCTGGTTGCGCACGACCTCGGCGACGTGGTCGGCCGTGCCGTGCGGCCGTTCGGCGACGGCCCGCATGACGGCGACCCGCTGGGCGGTGACCTGGATGCCGCGCTCGCGGAGCTGGACGGCGGGGTCGCTGGCGGGCGGCACGGATGCAGTCTGCATCCAATTCTGGACCGTGTCAAAACGAGCGGCGGCGGGCCCGCCCGATGGTTCGCGGTGCCGGTCAGACGTCGCTGCGATCGACCACGTAGACCTTCGTCGGCGCCTCGAAGCCCTTGAGCTCCACCTCGCCGGCCGGATCGAACGCGAACCCCTTCCCGACCGCGAGTTGGCGGACGGAATCCGCAACGAGGACCCGGCCGTCTGGGCAGTGATCGAGGATGCGCCGGGCCTGCACGACGACGGCGCCGTGGAGATCCCCGTCCTCCAGGATCGGTTCGCCCGCGGCCATCCCGATCTTGAGGCGCAGCGGGCTGTCTTCGAGCTTGCGCTGGACGTCGAGGCCGAACGACAGCGCGTGGCGCGTCGAGGCGAACGACACCAGTGACCCGTCGCCGAGGTGCTTGACCACCTGGCCGTCGTGCTGCTCCGCCAGCTCGATGACGATCTCCTCCACCTGGCGCATCGCCGCCCGTCCGGCCTCGTCGCCGAGGCGCTGGAGCAGCTCGGTCGAGCGGACGATGTCGGTGAACACGATGGTCCGCAGACCGGCGGCCTCGGTCGCGGGCGTCTCCTGGTCGCGGGGGACGGCGCAGAAGTCGATGAGGGTGTCGACGACCTGCTCCACCACGGCGATGAACGGGAAGAACGTGCCGTCGACGACCTGGAGGCGCGCGTCGGCGACGCCGGTCGCGATCTCGCGGCAGTGCGCGGCATCGGTCGCGACCGACGACCGGGTGCGCACCACGAGGGTCGGCGCCGCGACATCGGCCAGACGATCGCGCACGTCCCAGGCGGTCATCGCTCGCGTGACCGGGCCCGGGTCGTGCATGCTCGCCGCCATCAGCGGCTCGATCGTCGGCATCACCTCGGATGGGGCGAGCGCGTCGTAGTTGGGCAGCACCTCCAGATCGGCGAGCACGCTCTGGGCCCGGATCCACTTCGAGAGCGGCGCCCCCTCCGTGACGGCGAACGTGTCGCCGAGGATGAGGCGTCGGACGCGCTGGGGGCGCGTGGCCGCAAAGGTGATGCCGACCGGTCCCATTGACCCGCAGGCGAGCAGGTGGAAGCCGTCGAGCCGCCGCGCATCGGCGACCGCTTCGATGTCGCGAGCGAACGCGGCCGGAACGAGGTCGTCGGGGGCTGGATCGTCCGACAGTCCGCTCCCGCGCGGGTCGAAGCGAATCACGCGGAAATGCCGCGACAGCGCCAGGAACATCTCGGCGATGACCGGGACGTCCCACTCGAGCTCGGAGTGGCTGAACGTCAGGCTGGTCGTGTAGATCAGCGGCGGCCCGGAGCCGATCTCCCAGTGCGCGATCGCGAGCCCGTCCGCCGTGGACGCGTACGAGATCTCCCTAACCGGAGGACGCACGGCCCAACAGTAACCCGGCCGCCGCAGGTGTCGCGCGAGCGCCCGGCTCTCCGGTCGAGCGACCGGCGTGCAGTACCTACGCGCCGCGCCAGCGGGACATCTCCACGAAGACGGTGCCCGGGGCGAGCGTCAACGAGGCTCCCGCCCTGTCCAACAGGACGAACCCCTGGCGCGGGTCGTCGCGCCACCACGTTCCCTCGATCGCCACGCCACCGCGGTGGACGACGACCGGGCCCGCGCCGGTCGTGATGGCGTGCGGCGATCGGGCGTCGATCACCGAAGGTTCGTGCGCCACCTGCATCACGACGACGTTCGTCGCCGACACCACGTCGCCGTCGAGGTCGGTGTGCCATCGGCCGCGCTGGCGGCGGAGATACCTACCGGTTGCAGCGTCCCACACCCACGTGATCGTCAATCCGTCCATCCCGACGTCGAACCGTCCAACCGGTGTCGCGGCCCACGGCGGTGGCGCGCCGATGTCGCGCTCGAACAGCGGCCGCGCGGGTCCCGCGGTCGGGGCGCTCTCGAACGCGCAGATCGGGTCGAGCACCAGGTTGTGGGGCACGGGGCGCGTCTGGCTGCGGTAGAAGCATCCGCTGTGCTGCGCCGACAGGTCGACGAGCAGGCCGGCGGCCGCACGGCTGCGCACGGCGCCGGTGACGCCACGGTTGCCGCCCGACCAGGCCAGGACCGGCCGATTCAGGGCCGACACGACGTCGAGATCGGACGTGCGCACCGATCGCACCGGCCCGATGCGATCGGGCAGCCTCGATTGGTAGACCGCGACGAAGCGGGTGATCTCCTCGACGTTCACCTCGATCACGAGGTCGGCGTCCGCGAGGTTCCACTGCGGACGCCCGCCGGGAGCGTTGTCGATCTTGACGACGAGCGCCGGCCGAGCGGCGATCGCAGCGTCGATCGGAAGCCCGGTCAGAGCGGCCCCGCCGTCCCACGGTGGCCCGGGCTCGAACCACTCGATCGATGCGCCGACCGAGCGGTGCGAGGGCAGCGGGGTCGGCTTGCGTCGTTGCGCCGGTTCGGTGGTCGACGGGCTGGTGGTGGGTGCGAGCGTGCCGACGTTCGGTTCCGTCGTCGGTGTCCGTGTCGCCGCCGGCGCCCGCGAGCCGCCGGCGGGCGGCGCTACGTCTTCCGCCTCGGACGGCGCCAGGGTGGTTGCCGGGGTCGGAGCCGGAGTCGACGATGTCTCGCGAGCCGATGCGGACGACGGCTCGGCGGTGCTCGATGCCGAGCGCTCTGCGTCGGACGCGGTCGCCGCGCAGGCGGTCGACGTCACGATGACGAGCGCGGCCACCGCTCGACCCGTGTGGCGCGCTCGCACGGCATCACGGTAGGTCAGCGGCAGTCGCGACGCCGAGCATCCCGTGGGTGCCGCGTTGCGGGCCGTGGCGCCGGCGACGACCATGGGGCCGTGGGCCGCCGCATCAACCTGGCGCTCGAGCTGCTGCTCCTGGTGACCTTGGTCACGGGTGCGTTCGGGTTCGTGCTCGGGACCGGCGCGACCGGCTGGGTGCTCGTGCTGCACGGCACCGCCGGGCTCGCGCTCGTCGTGCTCGCACCCTGGAAGTCGGCCACCGTGCGGCGAGGCCTGCGGCGACGACGACCGGACGTCGTCGTCTCGGTCGCATTCGCGACGATCGTCTCGGCGACGATCGTGTTCGGCGTGCTGCACAGCACGGGGCTGTGGCTCGCTCGCGGCACGTGGTCGGCCATGGGGCTCCACATCATGGCGGCGGCTGCGACCGTGCCATTGCTCGTCTGGCACGTCGTGAAGCGGCCGCAGCGCCCGCGACCCGGCGATCTCTCACGCCGAACGGTCCTCCAGGCGGGCGCGGTCGGCGGGGTCGCGCTGGTCGTCCGCACGGTGACCCGCGCCGACCATCGTTTCACCGGGTCGTTCGAGATCGCCTCGTTCGAGCCGGACCGCATGCCGATCGTGCAGTGGTTTGACGACGACCCACCCGAGCTGCGGCCGGAGGCCTGGCGCCTCCGCGTCGTCGGCGAGGAGGTCGGCCTGTCCGAACTCGCGGAGTTCGACGACGAGCTGACCGCCACCCTGGACTGCACGAGCGGGTGGTACTCGACCCAGAGTTGGCGCGGCGTCTGGCTGGCTCGGCTGCTCGACGAGGACCCCGGCGGCCGCAGCATCGAGGTGAGGTCGGCCACCGGGTTCGCCCGCCGGTTCCCGGTGGCCGATCGGCACGAACTCCTCCTGGCGACGCACCTGGGCGACGAGCCGCTGTCGCGGGGACACGGAGCCCCGCTGCGGTTGGTGGCACCGGGCCGCCGCGGCATGTGGTGGGTCAAGTGGGTCTCGTCGATCGACGTCAGCGATCGCCCGTGGTGGCTCCAGTCGCCGATCCCGCTGACCTGAGCGATCGTGGCTCGCCGGGGGCCAGGAGACCGAGGACGTCGGCGAGCGATGCGCCGGTGAGGTCGCGGAGATCGGCGAGTCGCGCGTAGATGTCGGCGGACGCGTCGTGGAACCCGGTCGGGAGCCCATCGGCGGCCATCGCCAGCGCGATCTCGCGCATCTCACCGGCGAAGCGCCACGCCTTCGGCGCGGTCCCCGTCGCCGCGAGCTCGGCGCGGTCGGCGAGGCCCGGCTGCGACAGCTCCCACTCGGCCAGGAGCTCCTGACCCACGCCCTCGGCGTCGGCGAAGGCGCGCACGGCGAGCAGGAGTGCCGCAGAACCCTTCGTCCAGCCGGCGTACGCTGCCTTGAGCGCCGAGGCGGCACCGGGTCCGCCCGGGACGACGCGAGCCTCGAGGTACGAACCGTCGAACAGCTCAGCGACCGCGAGCGCCGCCTCACCGGAGAGGTACAGCCGGGTGGTCCCCGCCCGGTGTGGTGGCGGGCCGATCACTCCCCCATCGACGAAGACGTCGAATCGGGCCGCGATGCGTCGCGCCGTCGCGGGTGCGATCGCGTTGGCGTCGACGAAGGTGCCGGCGAACCCGGCGCCGGCCACGGCCGTCGCGACGGCCTCGGCGTGCTCCGGCGGGCAGAGTGAGACGATGACGTCGCACCGCGGCACGAGCGATGCGATCGTCCCGGCGTCGTGGAGGCCCGCAGCGCGGGCGACCGTCGCCGGCGAGCGTCCCGCCGACGCCCACGCCACCCGGCCGGTGATGCACGACGCGACCGCGCTCCCCATCGCGCCGGGATGCAGGATGCCGACCGTCACGCCCTCATCCTGACAGGGTTGTGCAATGGACGAGCTCCGTGACCGCATCGTCGGCTTGGAGCGGGCGGTGTGGGACGCGCTCGTGCGGGGCGATGCCGATGCCGACGAGCGCCTGCTGTCCGACGACTTCCTCGGCGTCTACCCGATCGGGTTCGCGGACCGGTCCGAACACGCCGGCCAGCTGCGCGGCGGGCCGACCGTCTCGTCGTACGAGATCGACGATGTCGTCGTCCGGGAGGTCGCGACGGGTCATGCGCTGCTGACGTACGCGGCGACGTACCGCCGCCCCGGTTCTGACCACGACGAGCGGATGTACGTCTCGTCGCTGTGGTCACAGGTCGGCGGCGAATGGCGGAACGTGTTCAGCCAGGACACGCCCGCGACCGGGTGACCAGTACGGGTGATGGATCTTGTGTTGCGGTTGGGTTGCGATCTAGCAGGGGTGTTGGGGTGTTGATCGAACATGTGTACGATGTCGAGATGGGAGTGGACCTCGCCGACGAACTGAGCAGCCTGGCCGGCCAGCTCAACGCCGTCCACGCCCACGCCGTCACACTGACCATCGAGCTGCTCGCCTCCGGCGACTGGCACCAGGGGGCGATGAAGAGCCCCGAGCAGTTCCTCGTCTGGAAGCTCGGCCTGTCCCCCGA
>JBFHJC010000180.1:0-6048 GCA_041596155.1 Ilumatobacter sp.
ACCTCGATCGCACACTGCTGCGCGGGGCCAGCGGCGAGGTGTTCTCCGATGCGATGCGCGCCGCCGGGCTGGTGTCGCGCTCGGTGCCGGGCGAGAAGTTCCTCTACCAGCTCTTCAACACCGTCGGCGAGACCCTGCCGTCGATGGCGCTCGCTCGCCAAGCGGTCACCCTCGCCAAGGGACACTCGCGCCGGGCCGTGAAGGCGGCGGCGGACGAGGTCGCCGACCGGCTTGTGGCGATGGTGCAACCGTTCGCCCATCCGATCCTCGACATGCACCGCGCCGCCGGACGGCCCCTCGTGCTCGCGACCACGACGCCGTACGACCTCGTCGCGCCGTTCGCCGAACGGCTCGGTCTCGACGACGTCGTCGCGACCCGCTACGGCGTCGAGCCCGACGGCGACACCTACGACGGCACCCTCGACGGACCGTTCACGTGGTCGACCGGCAAGCTGGCGGCGGTGCGCGACTGGGCGGCGGCGAACGGCGTCGATCTGGCTGCCAGCTATGCCTACTCCGACAGCGTCTACGACACCCCGCTGCTGAGCGCCGTCGGTCACCCGGTGGTCGTCAACCCCGATCCGCGGATGGCGCTCATGGCGCGGGCGCGACGTTGGCCGACCGCTCACCTCGACGTGTCGGCGGGGGTCAAGAAGGTGCCGGTCGTCGGACTCGAGCTGCAGAAGATCGGGCTCGCCTTCTCCCGCCCGTCGCTGGTGCCGTACGCCGACATCGAGATCACCGGCGTCGAGCACATCCCGGCCGAGGGCCCGGTGATCCTCGTCGGCAACCATCGGTCGTACTTCGACCCGATGGTGATCAGCATGGTCGTCGCCCGCAGCGGGCGCACGGTGCGCTTCCTCGGTAAGAAGGAGGTGTTCGACGCACCGGTGATCGGCACGCTGGCCTCGGCCTTCGGTGGCATCCGCGTCGACCGCGGCACGGGCTCCGACGAGCCGCTCGACAAGGCGGCCGAGGCGCTGCGCGGCGGCGAGATGGTGGCGATCATGCCCCAGGGCACGATCCCGCGCGGGCCGGCGTTCTTCGATCCCGAGCTGAAGGGCCGATGGGGCGCGGCGCGCCTCGCCCACATGACCAAGGCGCCCGTCATCCCGGTCGGGCTGTGGGGAACCGAGCTCGTCTGGCCGCGCTCGGGCCGGCTCCCGAACGTGCTCAACGTGACCGATCCGCCCCGGGTGACCGCCACCGTGGGCCCGCCGGTCGAGTTGAAGTACAAGAGCGTCGACGCCGACACCAAGCGGATGATGAAGGCGATCTCGGCGCTGTTGCCCGCCGAGGCGCGCCGGTCGCACGACCCCACGCCCGAGGAGCTGGCACGCACCTACCCGCCCGGCTACCGCGGGGACCCCGAGTTCGAGTCCGATCGACGGCCGGGCACCGACTGACGACCGGCCGGCGCATCCGAACGCGTGCGGACGGACCGCCAGGCCGAACCTCACGCGTTCGACTCCGATCGACGGCCGGGGTTTCGGGGGCCCGTCGGGTGGAGATGGTCGTGACGTGGCGAATTTCACCGGAATACGCCCACATGTCGAAGACGTTACGGACTAACGTAGATCTGACAGGGAACGGAAAGGCAAGCGTCACAGAATGGGAGCGGCGGTCACCACCCGGAGCAGCGGCAGCGTTCGCTCCGTCGCGGCCTGGTGGCGAGGCCGCTACGGCGCCCAGCTCATGGTCGAGATCGCGATCTGCGGCGGGCTCCTGATGATCTACCGGACGATCCGCACGTTCAACCGGACCGACCTCGGCGCGGCATTCGCGAACGCACGCGACATCGTGGCGTTCGAGCAGTGGCTCGGCCTGCCGTTCGAGGACAACCTGCAGCGATTCCTCCTCGATCACCCGACCCTGATCAAGTTCCTCAACCACTACTACGTCTGGCTGCACTTCCCGGCCGCGATCGCGCTCTTGCTGTGGTTGTACTTCTTCCACCCGGCTCGGTACCGGCCGATCCGGAACCTGATGGCGTTCGTCACGTTCACGGCGCTGGTCATCCACCTGGTCTTCCCGCTCGCGCCACCTCGCATGATGAGCGGCTTCGTCGACACGATGCGGATGTGGGGGCCGAGCATCTATCCGCAGAACGCGCTCGAGGGGGCGGCCAACCAGATCGCGGCGATGCCGTCGTTGCACTTCGCCTGGGCCGTCATCATCGCCGTCGCCGTCGTCTCGGCGCTCCGATCGCCATGGCGGTGGCTCATCGTGATCCATCCGACGCTCATGACGCTGGCGATCATCGCGACCGCCAACCACTGGTGGATCGACGCCGCCGCGGCAGGCGTGCTGATCCTGATGGGCCTGGCCGCTTGGCGGGTGCTCGCCAAGTGGGTCGGCGACCGCGAGTGGTCCTGGACGCGCTTGCGCTTCCACACCGCGGCCGGCATCGACGAGTTGGAGCAACTCGCGAACGAGCCCGCCGCCGAGCTCGCCGAAGCCTGACCGGTCAGCGATGCAGCGGGCGCTCTCCCGAGAGCGCACGGCGCCATGTGCGCCACCTCCCGACGCCGTCCGGCCGCTGCCGGCCCGCGGCGACCGTCAGCTGACCGAGACCTCGAGCCGCTCGAGCCCGCGCAGGTTGATCCGGCCGTTCCACACCGGCTCGCCCGCGATCGCCACGTCGGGGAAGCGGCGCAGGAACCGCCCGATCGCGATCTGCGCCTCGAGCTTCGCGAGCGAGGCACCGAGGCAGTAGTGCGCCCCACCGCCGAAGGACACGTGCTGGCCGGCGTCGGCCCGCCGGAGGTCGAGATCGTCGGCGGTCGGCCCGAACTTGTCGGGGTCGCGGTTCGCCGACGCCAGCCCGGCCAGCACGAACGAGCCCTTGGGGATCTGCTTGCCGCGGATCTCGATGTCGGTCAGCGCGATCCGCCGCGACATCTGTACCGGTGACACGAACCGGAGCAGCTCGTCGACGGCGGGCGCGTCGAGGTCGGGGTCGTCGCGCAGCTCGGCCGCGACAGCCGGCCGGCGCAGCAGCTCGTACAAGCCGGTGCCGATCAGGTTGACGGTCGTCTCGTGGCCGGCGACGAACAGCAGCTGGACCTGATCGGCGAGCTCGTCGGCCGTGAGGCGGTCGCCGTCGTCCTCGGCGGCGATCAGCGCCGTCAGCAGGTCGCCGGTCGGGTTGGCGCGCTTCCACTCGATGATCTCGGCGATCAGCGCCTGCATCGAGCGGGAGCCCTCGGCGGCGGCGTAGATCTCCTCCTCGCTGATGATCGGGTCGAGCGTCTTCACCAACGCCCCGGACCACTCGGCGATCTTGTCCTTGTCGGACGCGGGCATGCCGAGCATCTCGCTGATCACGTCGAACGGCAGGGGGAAGGCGAGTTCGTGCACGACGTCGGCCGTGCCGGCGGCGGCGATGCGGTCGAGCATGTCGTCGACCATCTGCTCGATCATCGGGCGCAGCCCGGCGATCGCGGAGGGCGTGAACGCCTTGCTCACGAGCTTGCGCAACCGGGTGTGGTCGGGAGGATCGAGGCCCAGCATGCTGCGTGTCTCGCGCTGTCCCTCGAAGGCGGCCTCGGCCGTGGCCAGGCGCGCCTCGTCGAAGTGTTCGATGTTGTGGTCGTCGACGCTGAGCGAGGGGTCGCGCAGCAGTCGGTTGACGTCGTCGTACCGGAACAGCACCCACTGCCCCAGCAGCGTCAGGTGGACCGGGTCGTGCTCGCGCAGCTCGGCGAGGTGAGGCGCCGGATCGGCCAGGTAGCCGTCCTGGAGGGGGTTGAAGATCGTGTCCGTCGTCACGACGTCGAGACTACGAGGGCCCCGCCGTCGCCCGAGGGTCAGGCGCCGAAGCGCTCCCCGTCGAAGCGGTCGACCGTCGTGAACACCGACGGTGGCTCGCGGCGGAGCTTCGACGGCTGGTGCACAGGGTGGCCGAGGAACAGCACCGCCGCCAGCGCGTGGTGGTCGGGGAGACCGAGCAGGGGAGCGGCGGCCGGTTCGGCCCGTCCGAGGAACGTCGTCATCACGCCGCCCAGACCGCGGGCCCTGGCGGCGAGGAGCACGTTCCAGCAGAACGGGTAGATCGACGCCCCGGCGATCACGCCGACGCGGTCGAGGTCCTTGTCCATCGCGACGATGCGGCCCAGATCGGCGGCGACGGCGAGCACGACGGGGATCGTCTCGATGTGGTCGAGCAGCGGATTGGGGGCGCGCACGACGTCGGGCGGCGTCCGGTAGTCGACGGCGTTGTACGGCACCTGGCCGATGCGGCCGGACGCGACGTACTCGTCCCAGACCGGCTGCATCAGCTCGGCCATCCGCCGGCGGGTGGTGAGGTCGCGCACGACCGCGACGCGCCACGGTTGGCGGTTGCCGCCCGACGGGGCGAACCGCGCGTCGTCGAGGATCTCGCCGACGACGGCGTCGTCGACGGGCTCGTCGCGGAACTTCCTGACCGCGCCGGTCGTGCGGATCGCGTCGCGCAGCTCCATCCTTCGCAACGACCGGCCGGCTCAGACCTCGCCGGCGGCGACCTTCTGGCGCACGATGTTGAGCGCCGAGCCGGCCTCGAACCACTCGACCTGCTCGTCGCTGAACGTGTGGGTGCACTCGAAGTCGATCGTCGTGCCGTCGGGCTTGACGATCTGGCAGTGCACCGGCTGACCGGGCACCGGCGGCAGGCCGAGCACGTTGATGCGGTCGTCCTCGTCGATCAGGTCGTAGGTGGCCGGGTCGGCGAACGTGAGCGGCACCATGCCTTGCTTCTTCAGGTTGGTCTCGTGGATGCGCGCGAAGCTACGCGCGATCGCCACCACGCCGTTGCGGAAGCGCGGCTCCATCGCGGCGTGCTCGCGGCTCGATCCCTCGCCCATGTTCTCGTCACCGATCACGATCCACGGCTGACCGGCCTCGTGGTACGACTTGGCGATGTCCGGGAAGCTCTCGATCTTGCCGGTCAGCTGGTTCTTGCCCTGGCCGACGAGGCCGTCGCGGTACGCGCTCACGGCGCCGAGGTAGAGATTGCCCGAGATGTTCTCGAGGTGGCCGCGGTACTTGAGCCACGGGCCCGCCATCGAGATGTGGTCGGTGGTGAACTTGCCCTGCGCCTTCACGAGCACCGGCAGGTCCCGGTAGTCCTCGCCGTCCCACGCCGGGAACGGTTCGAGCAGCTGCAGTCGGTCGCTCGTCGGGCTGACGATCACCTCGACCCCGCTGCCGTCGGCGGGCGGGGGTGTGAACGTGTTCTCGCCGGGGTCGTAGCCCCGGTCGGGGAGTACCTGGCCGACCGGGGCGTCGAGGGTGACCTCGGTGCCGTCGGGTGCGGTGATCGTGTCGGACGTCGGGTCGAAGTCGAGACGGCCGGCGAGTGCGATCGCCATCACCGTGTCGGGCGACGTGACGAACGCCAGCGTGTTCGCCGAGCCGTCGTTGCGCTTCGGGAAGTTGCGGTTGAACGACGTGACGATCGTGTTCGTCTGGCCGAGGATCGCCTCGGGACGGCTCCACTGGCCGATGCACGGACCGCACGCGTTCGCGAGCACGGTGGCGCCGACCGCTTCGAGATCGGCGAGCAGGCCGTCGCGCTCGATCGTCGCCCGTGTCTGTTCGGACCCCGGCGTGACCAGCAGCGGCACCTGGGCGGTGAGGCCCTTGGCGGCGGCCTGGCGGGCGATCGACGCCGCGCGGGTGATGTCCTCGTACGACGAGTTCGTGCACGAACCGATCAGCGCCGCCGACGGGGTGAGCGGCCAGTCGTTGGCGCGCGCCTCGGCGCCCACGCCGGCGGCGCCGACCCGGTGGGCGCGATCGGGGGAGTGGGGACCGTTGATGAGCGGCTTGAGCTCGTCGAGGTCGATCTCGATCAGCTCGTCGTAGTGGGCGCCGTCGTCGGCGCGCAGGTGATCGGCGACGCGGTCGGCGGCGTCGGCGATCGCCTCGCGGCCGGTCGCCTTGAGGTACTGCGCCATGTTGTGGTCGTAGCCGAACAGCGACGTGGTGGCGCCGATCTCGGCACCCATGTTGCAGATCGTCGCCTTGCCGGTGGCGGAGATCGTGTCGGCGCCGGGCCCGTGGTAC